>CAZLOB010000001.1:0-3269 GCA_964561135.1 uncultured Elusimicrobia bacterium
TAATGGGAAAATTGAAACAATTTCCTTTATCCCTAAAGGAGTAAATGCTAACAAAACAAAAATAGCTGCAACAATAAATTGTATAATTCCAACAACAGTTGCTTTTTTTTGTTGTTTTGCCATCATCAATGTCAAATAAGTAAAACTTGCGATAACAAATCCACCAATCCAGTTTAATCTTGAAAAAAATGCAGAAATAGGTTTTCTAACAAGAGATAAAATGACGCCCATGTTCGCTGTCCATAACGCTGTGGTTAACGCTAACAAAAACATACCAAAATCAATCTTCAACATTTTTCTAATTTTACATCGATCTTCACAAACAATAGATATGGCTAATAAAAAACAAAAAAAAGATGACACAAAATTTATAATTCTTGCTATTTGTAATACTGCCATATTTTGCTTTCCTTTCTTTACAAATTTTATCTATATTATATACATTTATCTATTTATATACAAAAATTTAATTAATTTCAACATGTATTGAATATTATTTATTACAATTCAAATTCAGTATAATTGTTTTGGCAAGGCTGGCCTATTAAATATAATAATTTACGTTGTTTTGGTAAAAATATCATACTAACCTGTGTAGAGATCCATTCACCATGTCGACATACAGTATCATCATCACCGATTGGTTTTCCGTTATGATCTTTCAATATTTGTTTCATCTCTTCAACATTAATTCGTGGAAACTTATTTACTAACTCTGCAATTCTATTATATCTCTGCTTACTTGAATAATGGACAGGTTTCCCTTGCAGTTCTTTTGCCACACCTTTTGTTTTAAAAATTGCATAATCTGGAATATCAAAACTTTTTATCTCATTAGATAAATAATAATTCGTTGCTATAAGTACACCATCTTGTGCCCGACGATAACCTATATGTTCTGGAGTTATTTCCACGCATACAGCACGATTTGTTGCATCAACTAAAGTTAAAATAGCGCCGTTAGGATACCTGAACGCTTTTATAAAAGTTATAGCTTCATCAATATTAGCACACCTTTCAAGAATTTGTTGAACGAGGATTGTTATAGGTATTCTTGTTTGGACATGTTCTGTTGTAAGTCCATAGTTATACAGTACAACAAGACCTTTTTCATTCATACCATCATGAGAACCGGCAATTTGTTTATAAGTTATTTCAATACTTTTATATCCGTTTTTTGGTTCACTAATACGAACAATATTATCAGAAATAAAATCTGATATATAGTCAAAATTTTTACCAACTATAATCTGTGGCGAACGAATAATGTGTTGTAATATACATACTGATGAACAACCAAAACTTATTTGTTTCGGGTATTCAATTAAAGAACTTACATCGTCTGCTAAAACTTCTATTGCTTGAATAACATATAGATCAGACAGTTTAACTTTTGCACCGTCTGCAATACCTTTTATACGTTCAGAATATTCTGGTAACAAAATTTTAATTGGTTTCTCCCATTTTTTATATACGATATATTTAAGTATTTTTGAAAATAAAAAAGAAGGAAGGAACTTTGGTTTCAAATTTTTAATAGGTTTTGACTTGATTAGCTTATCAAAACTTTTTTTAATATCTTCACTAAAAGAAACACCTTGTTGAAACCCCATTTCGTAATATGAACCTTTTACTTTTAATAAATTCATAAATTAAAGCTTGCAAAAAGAAAATATTAATCTCTATTTTAGCTAAAAAAATGTATTTTGTCAACATTAAATTCAATATTTAAAATCTGATCTTTTTCTAATCCCTTTAATTCCTTATTAGTAGATAAAATAGATATTTTTTGATTACCTAATGACACATAAATTATTAATTCTCTTCCTAAAGGTTCAACAGAAACAATTTTTGTTTTAAAAATATTTTCTTTTTTGTCTAAACTGATATATATATCCTCTGGACGGATTCCTAAAATAAGTTTTTTATTTTTTATATCTATTTTTTTAAATTTTTCCATTGGTATTTTCAACTTATTACCGTCAATAACAACAAAATATTCATTGTTTTCTTCAACTATTGTTGCCTCAATAAGGTTCATCGGTGGTGAACCAATAAATGTTGCAACAAATGGATTTACAGGATTGTTATATAACTCTTCAGGTGTACCTACTTGCTCAATTTTACCATTTCTTAATACTGCAACTCTATCACCTAATGTCATTGCTTCAACTTGGTCATGTGTTACATAAATAGTTGTTACACCCAAACTCCGTTGAAGTTGTTTTAGTTCTGTCCGAGTTGCTACTCTTAGTTGTGCATCAAGGTTTGACAATGGTTCATCTAACAAAAACACATCTGGTTTACGAACTATAGCACGTGCAATTGCAACTCTTTGTCTTTGTCCACCACTTAATTCAGCTGGTTTTGCATTCAATAAATCTGATATACCTACCATCTCTGCAGCTTTTATAACTTTTTCCTTTATTACACTATCTTTTATTTTCTGTATACGCAAAGGGAATGCAATGTTTTCAAACACATTTAAATGTGGATACAAAGCATAACTTTGAAAAACCATTGCAACATTACGCTCTCTCGGTGTAAGAAAAATTTTTTTTTGACTTGAAGCAACTAGTTTATCTGCAAACCATATCTCACCTGAAGTTGGTTTTTCTAACCCAGCAACTAAATTAAGCAATGTTGATTTTCCGCAACCACTCGGGCCAAGTAAAACAAAAAATTCACTATCTTTTATTTCAAGATTTATATTGTCTAAAGCAACAACTTTACCTCTTATTGACGAAAAAATCTTTGTTAGATTAACCAACCTTATTCTCATCCTTTTACAGCACCTCTGGTTAATCCCTGAATTATATGTCTTTGAAAGATAATTGTCAACATTACAACAGGTATAGTTGTTATTGTTGAAGCAGCCATAATGTTTCCCCAAGGTATTTCTCCGTGTAATCCTTGAAAAAGTGCAATACCTACAGGGATTGTCCTTGCTTTATAGTCAGTTGTTAAAACAAGTGCGAACATAAATTCGTTAAATGCAAATATGAACGCAAGTAAAGCAGTAGAAAATATTCCTGGGGATGCAACAGGAAAAATTACTTTATAAAGTATCTGCCAATATGAACAACCATCTACAAGTGCTGTTTTATCCAGTTCTTTTGGTATCTGCGAAAAGTAACTTACTAATATCCACAATGACAACGGCAAAATCCAAGCAATATAAGGAAAAATTAAAGCAAAACATGTGTTTATCCAACCAAGCGCTGTCATAAATTTAAACAGGTAGCTTACCAAACTTATCTGAGGAAACA
>CAZLOB010000002.1:0-3959 GCA_964561135.1 uncultured Elusimicrobia bacterium
CCAAATCTTTTTTTGTTTCTCAGGCGGTCTTGTTTTTGCAAAAGTTAACTCACCTTCTTGCTGACCAAACTCAGCAAGTATTTTTAAAGCGAGTTCTTTCGCAATCTGTAGGACAGGTTTGTTATCAACTTGTATTCCAAACTCTTTTGCTACAGTTTTAAGTTTTGTCTCGTCTTTAATTTCATAATTTTTTGCTTTCCCTTCCGCAACTAAAAGTAATGTATGTGCAATTTCTCTCCCATGGTCAGAATGACACGCACTACCAGCTGCTGTATGACGTAATAAATTTCTTGCTGAAATAACATCAGCATCTGCTCCACAAACACCTACCTTAGGTCCTTCACCAAAAGGATCAATCCTGCAAGGACCAAAATTGCAGTTTTTACAACACAAACCTAACTGTCCAAACCCGCATTGTGGCAGCTGCGCTAAATATCTTTCCCAAATTGTTTCAATCCCTAATTCTTCAGTAAATTTTTTTGTTTCTAATGTAGCAACATCTTCTGTTTTTAGTTCTACCATATTCAATCCTCCTAAATTTAAACTTTACTAAATAATTTTTAAAAATTCATCAATTTTAAATTCTTTAGAAATTATTTGTTTTGCTCTTTCAGCCTTATGTTTTTCTTTTATAACTGTTTTTCCGATCAATCTTTCAATTCTTTCAACTGTAGAAAATGTATCAAAATTCGTAACAATTATAGGAATATTTTTTTCTTTAGCTTTTGTTATGATTGGTTCTTCAGGTATCCCGCCACCAGTCAAAATTATACATTTTGTTGATGTTTCCATCGCTATAACTTGTATATCACTCCTGTGCGCACCTGTTATAACAGCCTTGTTTGGTGTTCTAATAAAATAAGAAAAAGCACAAGAAGGATCCATCGCTCCTACTAAAAAGTTTTCAACAAAATCTGAAATTTTTTCTTCACAACATATAATTTTTCCATTTATAGATTCTATGATCTTCTCTATCGCAACTGACTCTAAAAGTTTATCTTTTTTAACAATTGAAAAAATATTAATATCCCTTTTTTTCAAATATGGCACAATATTATTTACAACATATTCATATCTTTCTTCAACCACTTTATTTATTACGGCTCCTAATAACTTTTCTTTGAATAACTCTTTCGCAGCTAAGATATCATCAACAAAGGTTTCACAATCATATGTTTGCACAACTAAAACTCTAGAATCTATTTTTTCTACAAGTTGTACTGGAGAAATCCCTAAACTTTGACCTTCGAAATAACTGTCTCCACCAACTATAAATACTATATCTTTATCTTTTTGTTTTTCGACTAATTCTAAAAAATTTTTTTCAGCATTCAAACTTTTACTTTCTAATATTTTTTGTTGAGCATCATATGAATAAATGAAACAACAAAAATCATCTTCTTTTCCTTTTATATTTAAGATCTGACTTACATAATATGCTCCTTCATCTATAATTTTATCTTCTTTTTTGTAAGGTAATTTTCCTAAAAGTTTAATATATCCTACTTTATACCCACGTTCTATTAAATTTAGTCCCAAACCTAAAACAAAGAAATTTTTTCCTGTAAAAGGTCTATTTGAAATAAGAAAAATATTATTCATAAATTATTCCTCCCTACTAATAACAATCCTTGCGTCTAAAACAATACCACCTTTATGTTTTACTGCATAGGGGTTAATATCTATTTCTTTAATTATTGGAAAATCTTCAACTAACTTAGAAAGTCTTAAGATTTTATCTACTACATCTTCCTTATCATAAGGTTTTTCACCCCTTACACCATCTAAAATCTTTCCACTTTTAGTTTCATAAATCATTTGATAAGCTTCTTCTTTACTAACTATCGGTACAATTCGAAATGAAACATCTTTTAATACTTCAACATAGATACCACCAAGTCCAAACATAATCACATGTCCAAAAGTTAAGTCATAACTTACTCCTAAAATCACTTCTTTTGCATCTAAAATCATTTCACACACAGCTATACCTTTTATATAAGAACTTGGGGCATATTTTTTGACATTAAACATAATTTCTTCAAAACCTTCACAGACTTCCTTATCACTCTTTAAATTTAACTTCACACCACCAATGTCCGTTTTATGAAGTATTGTTGGAGATTCTATTTTTAGTACCACTGGATATCCTATTTTTTGAGCTACTCTAATTGCATCTTCAGGTGTTGTAACTATTTCTTTTTTTGGAAAATCAAAACCATAAAGAGTTAAAATCTCTTCTACATCTTCAGGTTTAATTATGTTAATGTTTTCATTTATTGCTTTTTGTAGTATAGATTTTACTTTAGATTTATTTTCTTCAGATATTTCTATTTCAAATTTTTTTTCAACTTTACTTCTATATTCTACAAATTCAATTAATTTCTTATAAGAATATATTCCTACTGACGGGTCATTATAGCAAGGGATTTGTGCTTCTTTTAAAATTTTAACTCCTTCTTTAACTTTTTCTGAACCTATAAAACAAGCAAAAATTGGTTTGTCAGAACTTTTATTTTCTTCAACAATAATTTTTGCTACATTTTCCACATCTGTTACTGCTTGCGGTGTAAGAAGTACACAAATTCCATCCACTTCTTTATCTTTTATTGCTTGCTCAATAACAATTTTATATCTTTCAGAAGTTGCATCGCCTATTATATCCAAAGGGTTATATAATGTTGCAGTTTTCGGCAATTTATCTTTTATATTATCTATTGACTCTCTACTCATAGGTGGTAACTTTATTCCTAGTTTATCAGCAAAATCTGCAGCGATAATCCCTGCTCCACCAGCATTTGTAATTATAAGCAAACTATTTTTTTTAGGCAAGTTTTTGATTTTAAAAATTTCTGCAATTTCAAAAAGTTCTCTTATACTATTTGCTTTTATTATCCCTGCTTTTTTAAAAGCACAATTAAAAACTATCTCAGAAGAACTTATTGCACCTGTATGAGAAGCTGCTGCTTTTGCACCGGTTTCTGTTATACCTCCTTTTATCATTATTATTGGTTTCTTTTTAGCAGCTTTTGAAGCCACTTCTAAAAACCTTTTACCATCTTTTATATCTTCTACATATCCTATTATAACCTCAGTTTCTTCATCTTCTGCAAAATATTCTAAAAAATCTGTTTCATTTAAATCCGCTTTATTACCTAGACTTACAAACTTACCAATACCAAAGTTTGTCCCAACAGAATAATCAATAATTGCATCGCCTAATGCTCCTGACTGAGAAAAGAAAGAAACACGACCAAAAGGAGGCATTTCAGGTGCAAAAGATGCATTCAGATTATTAGAAGTATTTATCACACCTAAACAATTAGGTCCAACAACTCTAATATTTGCTTTTCTTGCTAAATTAAAAATTTCTTTTTCTAACTTAGCGCCTTCAGAACCTATTTCTTTAAATCCTGCAGAAATTATTATTACATTTCTTACCTTTGAATTTGCACAATCCAACATAACTTTTGGAACTTCTTTTGCTGGAACAGAAACAACAACTAAATCAATTTGGTTTTCAGGGATATCCTTTATAGAACCAAAACATTTTCTTCCGAGTAGTTCATTTCTATTTGGGTTAACAGGATATACTTTCCCTTTATAATTTAGAAGATTTTTAAAAATTACATATCCAATCTTTTGCTCATTAGCTGAAGCACCTACAACTGCTATTGTCCTTGGATAAAAAATAAAGTTAATATTTTCTTTCATAATCCTGCTAAAGATAATAAACTTGGTATTTTATCATCCCATCCTAAAGGCATAATATGAATACCATCACAATAATCTTTTATTTCCTTTATAATTCTTGCTGCAATTTCAACACCAGTTTGACCTGATTTTGTTTTTTCTTTGTCTTTTTTTAACTCTTCAATCAAATATTCAGGAACATTTACTCCAGCAACATTTTCATTCATATACTTTGCCATACCAACTGATTTAAGTATTGTTAGACC
>CAZLOB010000003.1:0-43944 GCA_964561135.1 uncultured Elusimicrobia bacterium
GAAAAAAAGAAAAAATTTTTAAATTTGTTAAGAAATAATAAATCTATAAAAAAATTTTTTTTAACAGAATTTAGTTCAAAAGAAGATATAATAAACTTTGTGAACCAAAGAAAAATTTCTGAGATTGTTGTTTCGTATGAAATGTTCTCTTCTGATGTTTTTCAATCATCTCTTGCAGAACTTTCATCTTTTGATATACCAATAAAAGTTTTTGTTTCTTTACCTATAAACCTTTCTGAAACAATGATCGATGCTTCTTTAGGTATACCTGTTGTTTCTTTGAAGCCTTTGTCATTGACTGGATTTAATTTTTTTGTTAAACGAAGTATGGATATCTTAATTTCAATTTTTGTATTAACTATAACTTTTATTCCGTTGTTATTTGTTGCATATTTAATTTTTATTTTTGATGGATGGCCAATATTTTTTATTAATAAACGAGTAGGATACAAAGGCAAAGTTTTTGATTGTATAAAATTTAGAACAATGTTTAAAGATGCTCATAAATACTGGTGGAATTTGTTAAAATATAGTGAACGTGGGCAGAAAGTATTTAAGTTGAAAAACGATCCACGTGTTACAAAATTAGGTCGATTGTTAAGAAAACTTAGTATTGACGAATTTCCACAGTTTTTTAATGTTTTAAAAGGTGACATGAGTATTGTTGGACCAAGACCACAAATTGTTGAAGAAACTCTTTTTTATGATTCTTTTACTAAACGCAGGTTGATGGTGTTACCTGGTATTACTGGCCTTTGGCAGATCTCAGGTCGTGCTGATATAGGTTTTGAAGAAATGATAGATCTTGATCTTTACTATCTTGAGAACTGGTCTTTAGGGTTAGATTTAGAAATAATATTTAAAACAATATTTGCTGTGTTTTCAAAAAGGGGAGCTTATTAGTTAAATGAAAGTTTTCATAATGGCAGCTGGGTTAGGAACACGACTTAGACCACTAACTTATTCTATACCAAAACCACTTGTACCTATTGTTAATACACCGGTAATCGGTCACTTAATGAACAATTTAAAAAAACATGGTATAAAAGAAGTTGTTGTAAACCTTCATTACCAGCCACAACTTATAAAAGAATATTTGAATGAAAATAATAAAAAATGGAAAATGAGAATCATATTTTCTTATGAAAAAAAACTTTATGGTACAGCAGGCGGTGTAAAACTTAAAGAAAGTTTGTTTAACGAAACATTTATAGTTACTTCGGGTGATGGATTAAGTAATATTAACTTTTCAAAACTAGTAGAATATCATAAAAAAAAGAAAGCTGTTGCAACAATTGCGTTGAAACCTGTTGATTTAAAACTTGACTACGGAGTTGTTTGTGTGGATAATAAAAACAGAATTATAAATTTTTATGAAAAACCATCTTTAAACAAAATTTTTAGTAACCTCATTAATACAGGAATTTATGTTTTTGAACCAGAAATTTTAAAGTATATTCCTAAAAACAAATTTTATGATTTTGGTAGCCAGTTATTACCTAAACTTGTGAAACTTTCGTTACCTGTGTTTGGATATATAGTAGATGAATACTGGTGTGATGTTGGTAACCTTGCTGAATATAGAAAAGCTCATTATGACTGTTTAGACGGTAAAATTAAAGTCCAAATACAAGCAAAACAAATTAGAAAAGGAATATGGATTGGAAAAAATACTTTCATACCAAAACAAACAAAATGTGAACCACCATGTGTTATTGGCGACAATGTAAAGATAGGCAAAAATTGTGTAATTGGTAAATATACTGTAATAGGGGATAATTGTATAATTGGTAATAATGTTAAAATTTATGATTCTATTATTTGGGATAATGTTGTAGTAAAGTCTAATGTGAAACTAAATTCTTGTATAATTGGCAACGATGCTGTTGTAACAGAAAATATAACGATGTTTGAAGGTACTGTTTTGAATATTGAAATATAATACCCCATGGCTAATAGTTAATTGTAAAAAAATTTTTGAGTAGAAAAAGGAGGTAACAATGTATCCAAAAGATATGTTTTTTACATCAGAATCAGTGGCAGAAGGTCATCCTGATAAAATTTGTGACCAAATTTCAGATGCTGTGTTAGACGAGTGTTTGAAACAAGATAAAAATTCACGTGTTGCTTGTGAAACTTTTGTTACCATGGGACTAATTATTGTAGGGGGAGAGATAACAACTGAAGGATATGTAGATATACATAACCTTGTTCGTGATTTATTAAAAGAAATAGGATACACTTCTCCACAATACGGATTAGATTATCAAACAGTGGCTATACTTAATGGTATTCATCCACAAGCTCCTGATATAGCACAAGGTGTAAATCGTGGTAAAGAAATAGGTGCTGGAGATCAAGGAGTAATGTTTGGTTATGCTTGTAAACAAACGAAAGAATACATGCCATTGCCTATAATGTTAGCACATAAACTTATGAAACGTTTTGCTGAAGTAAGAAAGAAAAAAATTATACCTTATTTAGGTCCTGATGGGAAATCACAAGTGACAGTTGAATATCGTGATGGTAAACCTGTTCGTGTTGACTATGTTGTTATGGCAGCGCAACATACTGAAGAAGTAGTAACAAAAGATGGAAAGTATATGAGAGAAGATGCAAAAGAAGAAATAATTGATAAAATAATAAAACCTGTTTTAGGTGATTTAATGGATAAAAATACAAAAATAACAATTAATGGCACAGGAAAATTTGTTATAGGTGGGCCACAATCAGATACTGGTATGACAGGAAGAAAAGTTATTGTTGACACTTATGGTGGTTGGGGGTTTCATGGTGGTGGTGCTTTCTCAGGGAAAGATCCGACAAAGGTTGACCGTTCTGCATCTTACATGGCAAGATATATTGCAAAAAATATTGTTGCAAGCGGTCTTGCAGAAGAATGTACAGTACAGCTTGCTTATTGTATAGGACTCACAGAACCTGTATCTGTGATGGTAGACACTTATGGTACAGGAAAAATTTCTAATGAAAAACTTGTGAAATTAGTAAAAAAAGTATTTCCTTTATCTCCAAAAGGAATAATCAACCATCTTAAATTGCTGCGACCAATTTATAGAAAAACAGCTGTATATGGACATTTTGGTAGAGAGGAAAAAGAATTTACTTGGGAAAAATTAGATGCGGTTGATGAACTTATTAACGCAGTTAAAAAAATATAAAGAAGGAGAAAAAAAGATGTATCACATAAAAAACATACACCTAGCAAAAGAAGGATTACTAAAAATTGAATGGGCAAGTCGTGAAATGCCTGTTTTAAACATTATTAAAAAAGATTTTCAAAAAAGAAAACCATTAAAAGGAATGAGAATTGGCTGTTGTTTACATGTGACTTCTGAAACAGCTAATTTAGTACTAACATTACAAGCAGCTGGTGCTACTGTTGCTCTATGCGCCTCAAATCCGCTTTCAACACAAGACGATGTTGCTGCAGCGTTAGTAAAATATTACGGAATTTCTGTTTTTGCTATAAAAGGGGAGGATAAAAAAACTTATTATTCTCATATTCGTGAAGTACTGTCTACACAACCACAGATAACAATGGATGACGGCGCAGATTTGGTATCAACTTTGCATAAAAATAAAGGATACAAAAAAATACTTACTAATGTAATTGGTGGAACAGAAGAAACAACAACAGGGGTCATACGATTAAGATCTATGGCTGAAAGTAACGTCTTAAAATATCCTATTATAGCAGTAAATGATGCAAAAACAAAATATTTGTTTGATAACAGATATGGGACAGGACAATCAACTATCGATGGTATACTACGTTCAACGAATGTGTTATTAGCAGGCAAAAAATTTGTTGTATGTGGATATGGTTTCTGCGGTAAAGGTGTTGCACTACGTGCGAAAGGTATGGGTGCTGAAGTTATAGTATGTGAAGTAGATCCTATAAAAGCGTTAGAAGCTGTAATGGATGGATACAGAGTTATGAGCTTAAACGAAGCTGCGAAAATAGGCGATATTTTTGTTACTGTTACCGGAGATATAAATGTAATAGATGTCCAACATTTTTTTAAAATGAAAAACAATGCAATTGTAGCAAATGCTGGACATTTCAATGTTGAAATAAATCTTAAAGGGTTGAAAAAAATTTCTAAAAAAATACGTGTTGTACGACCTTTTGTTAAAGAATATACACTGAAAAATGGTAAAAAAATTTTTGTTTTAGCAGAAGGAAGGCTAGTAAATCTTGCATCAGCTGAAGGTCATCCATCAATGGTTATGGATATGTCTTTCTCAAACCAAGCGTTATGTGTTGAATATCTTGTGAAATTGTATAAACAAAACAAAAGACTTGAGAATAAAGTGTACCTTGTACCTGAAGAAATAGATAATAAAGTTGCATTTTTAAAACTTTCGTCAATGAATATAAAAATTGATAAACTAACAAAAGAACAAAAAAAATATTTGTCTTCATGGGAGTTAGGAACTTAGTTTTACTGTAAAGGAGTAAAAACAAATGGAAGAAACACCTATACAGCAAATAATAAATATAAGAAAAGAAAAATTTAACAAAATTTTACAACAAGGAATAAATCCATATCCTAATTTTTATAAATATTCACATGATATTATGAAAATCATAGAGGAATTTTCGTTTCTACAAACAGGTGAGGTTGTTGAAAACAAAATTGTTTCTACCAAAGGAAGAATTATATCACGTAGAGAAATGGGGAAAACAGTTTTTTGTCACATTCAAGATTTTACGGGTAAGATACAAATATATCTTAAAAAAGATGTTCTTGGTGAAGAAAAATTTAGATTTTTTTGCGACCTTATAGATATTGGTGATATTATTGGGGTAGAGGGTGAAGTTTTTAAAACAAAAACTGGCGAGTTAACTATTAATGTAGGTAACTATGTTTTGTTATGTAAGACACTACGTCCGTTACCAGAAAAATGGCACGGGTTAAAAGATATAGAAATACGATACAGACAGAGATATCTTGACTTGATTTCAAATACCGAAGTAAAAGAAACATTTTTAAAACGTTCTAAAATTATTTCAGCAATACGAAAACTTTTGGATGAAAAAGGATTTATTGAGGTTGAAACTCCTATAATACAACCTTTACCCGGAGGTGCTGTTGCACGTCCATTTAAAACTTTTCATAACGCGTTATCAGAAGAATTTTATTTAAGAATAGCGCCTGAGCTCTATCTAAAAATGTTAATAGTTGGTGGGTTTGAGAAAATTTACGAACTAGGCAAATCTTTCCGTAACGAAGGAATTGATAGATATCATAACCCTGAATTTACGATGATTGAGATTTATCAAGCTTATGCTGATTATAACGACATGATGAAACTTATGCAAGAAATATTCCTTGTTTGTTGTGATGCTTTAGGATATAAAGATAAATTTGTGTATAATGATGATGGACAAACATATGAAATATATGTAAATGAGTTTAGAAAAATATCTTTTTTTGAACTTTTTGACAAATATGTTAACATACCTTTAGAAAAGTTTTTAAACAACGAAATTGATGATGAAACATATAAAAAGCTTAGTATCGAGATTTATGAAACAGATGAAAATGGAACATTACAACGTAAGTCTATAAAAAAACTAATTGATAATGTTTTTGAAAAACATATACAGCCGCATCTAGTACAACCGACTTTCGTCATTGATTATCCTAAAGAACTTTCGCCATTGGCAAAATACAAGTTTGAAAATAAAAAAATTACCGAAAGATTTGAATTTTATGTTGCAACAAAAGAAATAGCTAACGCTTACAGCGAATTAAACGATCCTGTAGAACAATATGAAAGGTTTATCAAAAATACTGATAAAGAAGAAAAAATGGCAATGAACTTAGAATTTATAGTTGCACTTGAACATGGTATGCCACCAACTGGCGGGTTAGGTATTGGAATAGATAGGTTGTGTATGTTGCTTACAAACAACAACTCAATACGTGAAGTTATACTATTTCCATTAATGAAACCTATTAAATAATCTTATACAATGAATTACACAACTTTTTTATCTCTCAAATATTTACGACCACAAAAAGATAAGTTTTTTTCATATTTATCGTTAATAATCTCTATTTGTGGTATAGCCATAGGTGTTGCAACTTTGATTGTAACACTTGGTGTGATGACAGGATTTCATAAAGAAATAAAATATAGATTGTCAATGTTGTATCCAGATATAATTGTTACTACTAACTATGATATTTCAGAAGATGTGTTTAAAAATGATAAACGCATAAAATTTTATTCACCATTTTTATACAGCCAAGTAATATTAAAGTTTAACGACAAAGTATACACTTCGGTAGTTAAAGCAATAAATTATGATACTGAAAAAAAAGTTGTTAAAATAGACAAACTTATAAAATGGGCTGATGATAACAAACTTGATAAAAATTATATTGTTTTAGGTAAAGAACTTGCAAAGAGTTTAGGTGTTTCTTTTAACGATGAAGTTGTGATGATATTACCAACCCAAGTTCAAACTCCGTTTGGTAATTTACCATTAACAGAAAAATTTTTAGTAAAAGGTTTTCTTCATTCTGGTATTTACGAATATGATAGTAACTTATGTTTTATTGCCTATGATGTTGCAACAAAAATTTTTTACGACAGTATTACAAAACAACTTAATGCTGTCAAATGCTGGGGAATAAAAGTTGATAACGAAAAATTTTTGTACGAAGTAGTTTCATATTTAAAAACGAACTTACCTCCACTAACAAAAATTCTTACTTGGATTGAATTAAATTATAACTTTTTCACTGCATTAAAATTAGAAAAAATCATGATGATTATAATTGTAAGTTTAATAATAATAGTTGCTTGTTTTATGATTATTTCAAACCTTCTATTAAAAGGGCTACAAAAAAGCAAAGATATCGGGATTTTGTTAGCAATTGGTGTAAATAAAAAAGATGTCATAAAAATTTTTTTCTTACAAGGAATTATTATTACATTATTAGGAATTTTGTTTGGATCTATATTAGGTTTTACCTTTGGCTGGTTAATAAAACAATATCAATTTGTTAAACTACCAAAAGGTGTGTATTTTATTGACAAAATACCGGTATATTTTTCTCTGCCTGATATAATAGTAACTTTATCTATAACTATTATTGTTGGATTTTTAGCATCATTATATCCATCTTACAAAATTTCACAATTTGATCCTGTTGATATAATTAGGTATGGATGAAATTAGTTAATAGTATATAGTAGTGTTAAATAAGTAAATGCTGATTCCTTGTGTTAAACTTTAAACTTCGCAGTTTATAAATTAAGCAAATTTAAATTTGTATTACATAATACCATATTTATGAAAGAAATAATTTTGTTAAAAAACATTTATAAAAAATATAAAGAAACATTAAATTGGGTGTTAGATAATATTAACTTTTCTGTTGAAGAACAAAGTTTTATTTTTATCTGTGGGCCGTCAGGTGTGGGGAAATCAACTTTATTACATATTCTTGGTTTGATGGACAGACCGACCTTAGGCGAGGTATATTTTTTTGGTAAAAAAATAGATTTTGACAAAGACGATCTTTCCAACCTGAGATTAAACCACATTGGTTTTGTTTTTCAGTTTCATTATTTACTTGAACATCTTTCTGTGAAAGAAAATATTCTTTTACCACAATGGGTAAAAAATAAAAAAGTTTCTGATATAATCAATGAATATATTGAAGAATACATAAATTTTTTAGAAATTAGCCATTTGTTAGACCGTCATCCATACGAACTTTCAGGTGGAGAGCAACAACGTGTTGCGTTAGCACGTGCGTTGGTTAACAAACCAAAAATAGTTATTGCTGATGAGCCAACTGGTAATCTTGACCAACAAAATGCTATAAACATTGTTTCTTTAATGCGTAAACTTATAGATCAATACGGAATAACATTTGTTGTCGCAACTCATAATCTACAACTAACAAAATTCGCTGATAAAGTTATAGAATTAAAAGACGGGAAAATAGTCATATGAAAAATACTAGCCTGCAAATAATGAAAAATGGTGAAAGAGATAAATTTTTTATGAAGAAAGCGTTAGATGAAGCAAAAAAAGCGTTTAAGAAAAATGAAGTACCAGTTGGCACTGTCATAGTTTATAAAAATAAAATAATAGCACGAGCACATAACTTAAACATAACTACAAACGATCCTACTGCACACGCTGAAATTTTAGCTTTAAGAAAAGCATCTAAAATATTAAAGAACTACAGGTTACTAGATTGCGAACTGTATACAACATTAGAACCGTGTCCGATGTGTGCTGGCGCTATGGTTTATGCACGGATAAAACGGCTTGTTTATGCAACTGAAGATCCTAAATCTGGCTGTTGCAAAAGTGTTTTAAATATTGTAAATAATAAAAAGTTAAACCATAGAATTGAAGTTGTTTACGGTGTTTATAAAAAAGAATCAGAAAAACTATTAAAAAAGTTTTTTGAGAAACTACGAAAATGCCCCAGAACTCAGAACTCTAAACATGGAACTATTGACTAATCCGGGGGTGATGTGGGCTCGACAGAAAGGTAAAACAACTTTCTGTGCAGGCAGTGGTTAGCCGAAGGGCCACTATAAAAATCGGCTAAAACATAAGTGCAAACACTTATGCATATGCTGCATAATGCAGCTATATCCTGATGAGATGCCTGTATCATCAGGATGAAGGGCTACAGGCTTTTCCTGTAAAGTTTGCCCTTGGACTTTACAGGAGAAACAGTACAAGGGATAGGTGTTAGAGGCAGAGGTAAGGCCTACTAACACTGAACCTCCCACGGAAGGTGGGAGTAAAAACTTACCTCCGCGTGTCTCACCGCGTTAAAGTGAGACTAAGCCTGTAGAACAGAAGTTGTTTCCTTTCTGGACGCGGGTTCGATTCCCGCCACCTCCATTGTTGTCTTACTTTTATGACTATAAATTTGTTAGTAAAAATATTAATTATCACAAATGGACTTATAGTTTTTTATTTTTTACAGTTTGTTGTTTATGGATTGTTATCTTACATCTACTACTTTCGTAAGAAAAAGAAACTAAATTTTTCTATTGAAGTGTTAGAAAATCTTGCGAAACTAAAAAATAGAGAATTACCTTTCATAACAATAATTATTCCCGCAAAAGAAGAAACAGAAATTATAGATTCAACGGTTGATAAATTCTTATCTCTTATTTATCCCAAGGAAAAACTTTGTATATTATTTGTATGTGACGAAAAAGAACTTTTAACAAGACCTTACGAAGAAACTACTCAATATAAAATCGAAAAAAAACAAAACTATTATAACAGAATTTATAACACAGAAATTATAAAGTTAACCTCAGTACCAGCAAAGTTTGATGGAAATTATAACGGTATTATGTTAAACACGCCAGTAAAATCTACAAAACCGCGTGCGTTAAACTGGGGATTAAAATTTGTTCCACCGCAAACAGAAATAATTGGTTTCTACGATGCGGACTCACATCCTGATAAAGAAACTTTACTATATGTTGCATACAAGTTTCTTACCAAACAACAAGATGAATTTTTATTACTTCAAGGGCCTGTTGTACAAGTAAGAAATTATTTTCATTTACAACCATTTAACAAAATTTATGCTATTGCACAAGCATTAACTCATGAATGGTTTTTACCAACACTTTTAGCACATTTACCTTTCATTGGTGGTACAAACTTTTTTATAGAACCACAGTTGATACACAAAATTGGCGGGTTTAACAAAAATGTGCTTACAGAAGATTTGGAATTAGGATGTAGATTATATATAAAAACAAACGCGTGGCCTGAGTTTATGCCGTATATCGCAACAGAACAAACACCGCCTAACTATAAATCATATTTTGTCCAAAGAGTACGTTGGGCTACAGGATATGTTCAAATATTAAAAAATTTGTTAACTAAAGAAGGGTTTTTAAAGAAAAGATTTATTTTATCATGTTTGTTATTATTTTATGGTATTTTACCATGGTTTGTTGCACAGATATGTATTGCAGGCGGGGTAAGTTTATTATTTGTTTCCTCTTTTGGTGTTTCAAAAATTATTTTACCTCAAGTAGTAAATTTAATTTTGATATTTTTAAATATAGTGTATATTTTGTGTTTGGTTGGTTATTATACTTATGCAATTAAAAAAATATATTTAGTTTCTAAAATTAGTAACAATATTTCCATATTGAATAATATTAAAGAATATTTTACTTTTTTGTTGACACCTATTGCTGCAACTTTAGGTATTTTACCTTACACATATGGATTTTTGACTTCAGTGTTTAATAATAATTTGGAATGGAAAAAAACTGTACGAACTATTGAAACTAAAAATTAAATAATATAATTTTTATATGTTTTATTTTTACTATTTACTGTGAACTATTAACTATAAACTCTCATGGGCGCGTAGCTCAGCTGGCAGAGCGGCGGACTCATAATCCGTTGGTCGGGGGTTCGAATCCCTCCGCGCCCAATATTTTTTATTCTTATCTTTTATACACTTTGAATCAATGAGAAAAACCCCGTTGTATATAGTTGCGGAAGTAATTGATATGATAATAATTCAGAAATATAACTTCTGACAACATTGAAAATGTATCTGATTGAATGTCTGTAATATCTCCAATTTGTATTAAACAATATGGACACAAAATTTTTGTCTCCTTTTATCTTTTTTTACTAGACAATATCAAATTTCCTGACGATAATCAAGTAAAATTAGCAACAATTAATTAAACGATGCCAAATTTGATAAAAAGTACAAGAAGGAAAGAATTCGGCTCATTTTACCAAAAAAATTTGGTAAAACAGTAACCGTTGGGACTGTTCCACCAAAAGTAGTTGTTGAGTCAATAATAAATCTATTCCAACGGCGAAAAAATATTTAGGACACAGATGAACGCAAATTTTCAGGAGTTAAAATGTAAAAATTTGACAGAAAAAGTGTTTTATGAAGCGGAAGTAGTTGATGAATATATTGCTGATTTCTTTTGGAAGAGTTTTGTTAACTAAAAATGATTTTCTTTTCAGCCGGAGACTGATGATCCTTAGGCTCAGAAATACAAAAAAATTAGTTAAAAAAGCAATCCATAGTAGTAACCATTTTAAGATTGGTATGGATAGTTGATTTAATAAGGTGTTTAGAGATGATTGTTTATTGATGTTAGAAATAATTTTTCCGCCGGAGACGAATCGGCCTTCAGGCTGAATATACATCATTTTTAATTTTTTCGTCTTCAGCTGGAGGCTGATGTGCGTTAGGCACAATAGTTTTCATAAATATCATAAAAAAGTTAACAAAACGTTCTGAAATAGGAGGTGGTGCAGGGTTCGGTTTAGATTTTGGCGGATTATTACTATTAACGAAAAAAGACTTACTCTTTAGGTTTTATGATACGTAATATTGCTTCTGATTTTAAGAATGAGATATTCCCTGTAAGTTATCGTTTTGGCGTTGGCAGTAGATTCTATAAGAATAAACTCAGAATTGCTTTTGATATAGAGACAAAAAATGACATAGCCAATAAGGAAGGAATTTCTTATAAAATCCACTCTGGTATAGAATGGACTTTGAAAATAATTGTCTTACGTTTAGGATATGATAATGGTAAACTTACTTATGGGTTCGGTCTCATCTACAAGAATTTACAGTTTGACTATGCATCATCAATAGATGAAATAATCGGAAACACACACCGCTTTTCTATGTCAATACGGTTTGGAACGCAAAAATAACAAAATAATATTTCTTATTTTTTTACTTAAGTTTGTAACTTTTTGATTCGTCTAACAGATATTTACACATTTGAAACTTTTCTCATAATACTTTAAACAGAAGCAGGCCAAACAAATACTTTTAGATTTTGGTTATGAGAAATCAATATATTGTTTTATAACCATAATTAAGTTCTTTTACATTTTTGAATGAGCCGCATCGAACTCTTTTTGATGTTATATTTGAAAAACCGTCTCTCTACCAAATTTAACTAAGAGTGGAACGTAGGAATAAAATTTGGTAAAAACTTGGACGACGTTTCAACCTTTTCTGAACACTTGGATGTTTAGATGTTTGTGTATCATGTTTGTCCACTATCAGGTAGAGATTTAAAAAGGCAACAACTTAGATATAAGTTAGATTATTGTTGAATTTTGTTTTTTAAACAAAAATTAGATAGAAAATATTTGACAATATTAGAAAATAATCTGTGTTATATCTGTGAAAATCTGTGTCCAACAAACAAATCTAATATCAATGGAAATTTTGCTTATATATTTAGGTATATTAAGTATAACATTATGGTTTTCAAGTGTGATATTAGTTGTGTTTTTAAGCAAACGTACTGACTAGTTGGTAAAAATAGAAGACTAAACATCAAACTCAATAATAGAGGATGTAAACAACAACAGATTTTAGAAGAAGGAAATAAACGGTTTCAATAGATAATGAAGCGTACAACAACTAGCGATAGAAGAAGATAGAAAAGAAATAAAATAACCGCCAGAAAGATTAGCAATAACGTAATAAGAAAGTAGGAAAAAATTTAGAGAACTTATTGAAAGAATAGGCAGAAGAATCTCACAACAACAAAGCTACCTTAAGTAAAATTTTTGTATTAAGCTAGCCGTGGCAATATGGAATGGTTAGCTACTTACCTTCGCAATGGCAATTACGATATATCCTCTAAAGACCGACCATATAATTTTAAGCAAGCAATAAATAGTAACACTGTTACGTCATTTATTATGTGTTCTCAACTGACCAGTTTAATGGAAACAATTTTCTTATAGATAAGTATAAAATTTTAATGTGTTTTTTTAACAGTTGATTTAACAAATTGTTTTTTTATAAAATTAACTTTCACCTTGTATTTTGGATTTAATTTTTATATATTTCAAAATTATTATATTTCAAAAATTATGAAAAAACAAAGATTAATAACTGTTTTATTAACTTTTCTTGTAGTTTTCTTAACAGAAATTTTTGCACAACGTATATCAGAAATTGTGTTTCAAGGATTGATAAATGTAAAACCTTCTGAAATAAAATCTAAGATAAAAACTAAAAAAGGAGATGTTTTTGTTTCCGCAAATGTAAGTGAAGATATAAAAGAACTACTTTCAACTGAGTATTTTGATAATGTAGAAGTAGAATTTGAACCAACAACAAAAAAACTTGTATTTAAATTTTATGAACGACCTTTAGTTAAAAAAATTGAAGTTCGTGGGAATAAAAAAATTTCTGCTAGAAAGATTAAAGAAGAAATTCCGTTGAAAGAAAAAGAGTTTTTCACAAAAGATAAGCTTCAAGAAAGTAAAGCAAAAATCCTTGAGTTATATGATGAAAAAGGTTATGTATATACAAATGTTACTGAAGAAATTTTAAATCTTGAAAAAAACCAAATCAATGTCCTCTTCCTTATAAACGAAGGTAAAAAAATTGTCGTTGAAAAAATAGAATTGCAGGGAAACAAAAACTTTTCTAAAAGAAAAATCCTTTCCTTAATGGAGATAAAGAAAAAAAAGCCGTTTAAGGAAATAAAACTTAGTAATGATATACAAAAGATTGTACAATTTTACAAAGATGAAGGTTTCTATGATGTAGAAGTTTCAACTTCACAAATTATAGATGTGGAACAAGAAAAAGTTAGTATTATTCTTAAAATAAACGAAGGAATAAGATATAAAGTTGAAGATATTCAGTTTGAAGGTAACAGAATTTATTCTGACAAAGAAATAGCAAAAGTAGTAACATTAAAAAAGAAGAAAATTTTTAAACAATCTGAATTAGATACATCAGTACGTGCTGTTTTAGAACTATACACTGAGAAAGGATATTTACAAGCAAAAGTAGAACCAGAAATTATTAAAAATGTTAATTTAGGTACTATTTCAGTAGTTTTTAAAATTGAAGAAGGACAACAAATATATGTTGACAACATTTATGTTGAAGGTCTACAAAGTACTAAAGAGTTTGTTATAAAAAGAGAAATCCTTTTAAAAGAAGGTGATATTGTAAACACTAAAAAACTTAGAAGAAGTTTGGAGAAAATTTATAACCTAGGCTTTATTGACGAAGTCAATATTGATTTTCAGCCTGGTAGTAACCCAACTTCGGTAGATCTTGTATTTGATGTTAAAGAAGGCAGGCCAGGGATGTTGTCAGCAGGTGCTGGATATTCCACAGTAGACCAACTTGTTGGTAATTTGCAAGTATCTCATTTAAACCTTTTTGGTAGAGCACAGAGATTAAACTTGTTATGGGAGTTTGGCCAAAGAAGAAAAAATTACGAAATTTCATGGACTGAACCTTGGTTTCTACACAAACCTGTTTCCTTAGGTATTTCACTTTATGATTTAACTAGAATCAGAGAATATTCTACAGAACCTAATGCATACAATGAAGAACGACAGGGACTCGAAATAAGAACTGGGCCAAGAATATCAGATTTCTTCAGTATTATGTTTGCGTATTCATACGAAAATGTTATTATATTCAACTCAAAATTTCCTGAAGATATACCTGAAGGAAAAAAACTTACCTCATCTTTTGCTACACAGGTTATTTATGACACAAGAGATAATATATTTGACCCAACTAAAGGTTTTCGTCAATCGTTATCGTTACAAATTGCAGGATGGGGTATATTAAGTGGCGATGTGAAATTCTATAAACCAATTTTAAGATCATCTGTTTTCCTTCCAACTTTTTGGAAATTTATATTGTCTTTCAACACAATTTTAGGATATATTGAAGGTATTGAAGGGTTTGATCTAAATGAAGCAAAATATGAAAAATTTTATGTTGGTGGTGCAGAGACAGTCCGCGGGTATCCATATAGAATGTTAGCACCTGAAACTGGTGGTAGAATAATGTTTGTTTTTAACACAGAATATAAGTTCCCAATAGTACAAGAAAACAAAAGAACTGTTTTACAAGGCGCAATTTTTTATGATATAGGTGGAGCATGGAACGAATTCAACGAAGTTGATTTCTCAATAGGTGCAACTGAGTTGTGGACAGAATATGGTCGCTGGGATAACAAATTAAAACATTCAATTGGATTTGGAATAAGATTTACTACACCAGTGTTTCCGATACGTCTTGACTGGGCATGGGCACTAAATCCAACAAAAGGTACTGACTCTATGCGTTTCTGGTTCACCTTAGGACAAATGTTTTAGACTCGCTAATTATTTATCCTTGTAGTAGAAGACTTTTGTTATTTCGCAAAGAAAAAATTTTGATACTACAATTTTTAATATCTTCGTATAAATATAGCCACTTTCTGTATACCTTTGTGAAAACACTAACAATAAACATTAAGGAGCAAAGATGTTATGAATAATAAAAATTATCTTTTTTTTATAATCCTAGTTTTGTTACTTGCTCTTACATTTTCATTCAGTTTAGAAATACCAACAAAAGATATTGCTGTGATACGTATAGGTATTGTTGATATGGATAAAGTCTTAAACGAATATCATCTTACACAAAAATTACAACAAGATATTGATGCGTTGAAACAAAATAGAACAGCAGAAATCGTTTCTATTGAAAAAGAAATAGAAGAATTGATGAAACAAAAACTTCTTATAAGTACAGAAATTGAAATGCTTAATACACAACTTTCTCAAATTACAACACAAGAACAAACTAATAACGAAACACAAACCTCAAACGTTTCAGAACAAGTTGAACAAATTAAAACAAATATTGCTTCTAAACAACAGAATCTTCAACAAATTGAAGAAGAAATTAATACAAAAAAACAAATTGTTAAACAAAAACAAAATGAACTTGAGAAAGAAGTTGAAAAAATGAAACAAAAAGTTGAATCTGAAATTTATGCTGAACTTTATAAAATTATAAAACAAATTGCTCAACAAGAAAAATTAAATGTTATAATAGACAAATCAGGAATCCTATATGGTGAACCAGAAATCGATATAACAGAAAAAGTGTTAAAAAAAATAAAATGAACTACAAAAAATTAGTATCCCAACTTGAGTTTGAAGATATTGGTATTCACACTGGTGAAATTTCAAAAATTGTTTTAAATCCAAAAAATGTTCCACAAGTAAGTTTTGTAGCAAATAATAAATCGTTTATAAAACCAACATTAGAAAATGTTGTTAATACTGACCATGCAACATCTTTAGGAAATAAAGATACAAAAATTCTTACTGTGGAACATTTGTTAGCAACAATTTATTGTTTATATATAACAGGTTTAGAAATTTATGTTTATGGTAAAGAAATTCCTACTATGGACGGTAGTGCAAGTGTCTTCGTTGAAAAAATTGTTCCTAAATTAGAGGAGACAGAACATAAAATAAATTTTGTCACAATTAATAAACCTCTTAAAATAAGTATAGAAAAATCTTTGTATGAAGTTTATCCATCTGAAAAGTTTATAGTGTGTTGTAAAATTGTAACAACAAGATCTAAATTTCTAAATAACAAAGAAGTATCTATTGAAATAACACCTGAAAATTTTATTTCACAGATAGCATTAGCAAAAACTTTCTGCTTGTTGGAAGATGTTGAAAAGATATATGCGAAAGGGTTAGGCCGGGGAGGGAGTCTAAACAATGTTATAATAATCGATGATGATAAAATTGTTAACCCTGAAATTATGAGATATGAAGACGAACCTATAAGACACAAAATTTTGGATTTCATAGGTGACCTATCTTTGACAAACTTTTATTTTAAAGGCGAATTTAAAATTGTTAACCCGTCTCATCATACAAATATTAAGTTTTGCAAATTTTTACTTGAATCAATTTGTATATAAGGAGGTTTGAAAAAATATGAATAATGTAAATTCTTATGAACGTATTGTTTTAGATTTAGAACAAATAAAAAGAGTTATCCCTCATAGAGAACCTTTTCTTCTAATAGACAAAGTTGAAATTGTTGAAAAAGAAAAATCTGCTATTGGATATAAACAATTGACAGGTGAAGAAGATTTTTTTAAAGGACATTTTCCAGGAAATCCGATAATGCCTGGTGTTTTAGTAATAGAAAGTATGGCGCAAACTGCTTGTGTGCTTTATCTTTCCAAACCTGAACTCCAAGGCAAGTTTGCATATTTTATGTCTATTGAAGAAACAAAGTTTAGGAAGCCTGTACGTCCGGGTGATCTGCTCGAATTAAGAGTTGAAGTTGTTAAAGCAAAAGAACGGGTTGGAAAAATCAAAGGTGTAGCTTATGTAAACAATAATGTTGTAGCAGAATCTGAATTTATGTTTGTGTTAGTAGAAGCTGAGGGAGCACAAAAAAAACAAGAAGAAAAAACTGTCCAACAACCTATACAACAACCTAATATACACCCTACCGCAATTATACATCCTACCGCAGTTATACATCCAACAGTTAAGATAGGGCCTTACACTATTATAGGACCTGAATGTGAAATAGAAGAAAATGTACAAATTGGAAGTTATTGCCGAATTGAATACGCAGTTATCAAAAAAAATACTAAAATTTTTGATAGTGTATGTATAGGAACTTTACCACAGGATGTAAAATTTAAAGGTGAAAAAACATTGGCTATCATTGGGGAGAATTGTGTAATAAGAGAGTTTGTAACGATACATCGTGGGACTACTTCTAAAATTACATCTGTGGGAAACAATTGTTATCTTATGGCGTATTCACACATTGCACATGATTGTAAAGTAGGTAATGATGTAATAATTGCTAACTGTGGGACACTTGCAGGACATGTTATTGTTGAAGATGGTGTTAATATTGGTGGTTTGGTTGCAATACATCAATATACCCGTATAGGGAAACTTTCTATGTTAGGTGGTGGTGCTATGGTGTCAAAAGATGTCCCACCATATGTTATAGTAGTTGGAGATAGAGCTGAATTACGTGGGATTAATATTGTTGGATTAAAAAGAAAAGGGTTTAATAGAGAAAAAATTAAAAAAATTAAAGAAGTTTATAAAAAATTGTTTAGGTCAAAGTTGCCATTGTCTGAAGCAATAAAAAAAATAGAAATGGAAGATGAGTTAACTGAAGAGATAAAATATATGATAGAGTTTATTAAAAATTCTAAACGAGGTATCTGTAGAATAGCAAGAAAAAAATGAATAATGAAACATCTATAGGTTTAGTCGTTGGTTTAGGATTACTTCCAAAGATTTTTGTTAACGAAGTAAAAGATAAAGAATTTTATATTGTTGGTTTTAAAAAATATTTTTCAAAAAGTTTGTTAAAATATGTAAAAAAATACTGTTTGTTAAACGAATGGGACATAGAAAAAATAATAAACTTTTTTCTTAAAAATAATGTAAGAAACATTGTATTATTAGGATATATACCTCATAAAATATTGTTGAAAAAAAATGTGTTAATGAGTCAAGAAACAAAAATGTTTTTTTTGAAGCTTTTAAAAAATTCAGCAATGGAAATTTTCTATGCTTTAGAAACAGAGTTTACTAAACATGGACTAACTATAGAACCTATTGATAAATATTTGAAAAAATATTTTGCTGAAGCTGGCGAAATAAACGGTCTCAAACTTAACCAGGAAGATTTTGAAAATATTAATTTTGGGTACAATGTTGCAAAACGTTTAGCAGAAGTTGATGTTGGGTTAACAGTGGTTGTGAAAAACAAAGTTGTAGTTGCAGTAGAGGCAATTGAAGGGACAGACCAGTGTATTTTAAGATCAAAAAAAATTGCGGGTGACGGCTGTTATGTAATAAAAGTTGCAAGACCTAACCAAGATATGCGGTTCGATCTACCAGTGATAGGTCCTACTACAGTAAAAATTTTGTCAAAAGCAAAAATAAAAGCTTTAGCAGTGGAAGCTAACAAAACTTTGATCCTTGAAAAACAACAAGTTGTAGAAAAAACTAAAAAATTAGGTATTCCAATTTATGGAATATGAAAAAAATAAAAGTTGCTGTAATAGGCATTGGGAATCTTGGTCAACATCATGCAAGAATATATTATTCAATGAAAAACTTAGTTGAACTTGTCGCAATTGTTGATATTGATCAAACAAAAATTGAAAAATATAAAAAAATTTATCCTGATGTTGAATTTCATACTGATTACAGAAACATAATTGACAAAATAGAAGCTGTAAGTTTAGTTGTGCCAACAAGGTTGCATTATTCTATCGCAAAAGATATTATTTTAGCAAAAAAACATATTTTGATAGAAAAACCTATAACTACTACATTAGCTGAAGCAGAAGAACTTGTTTTTCTTGCTGAACAAAAAAATGTAATATTACAAGTTGGTCATGTGGAGCGCTTTAATCCTGTTGTGCAAGCAATCAAAGATTATGTTTATGAACCAAAGTTTATAGAATCAATAAGACTAAGTAACTTTGATCCACGAGTAGCTGATATTGGTGTTGTACTTGATTTAATGATTCATGACATTGATATAATTCTTTCTTTTGTGAAAAGCAAGATATATTCTGTTGAAGCGCATGGAGCAAAAGTTTTTTCTAACAATGAAGACATTGTAAAAGCACGTTTAAGGTTTGAAAATGGTTGTATCTGTGATTTAACTGCATCAAGAATATCGTTAAACAAGTATAGAAAAATGCATATATTTCAACAAGATAGCTATATATCAGTCGATTTTATGAGACAAAATGCAAAAATTTACAAAAAACTTCCAGCACATGCTGAACAAAAAGTTGAACTTATAAGACCAAAGATAAAAAAAGAAGAACCTTTAAAACTTGAATTACAAAGTTTTATAAACACAGTTATAGAAAACAAAAAACCTTTAGTGACAGGACATCATGCAAAACAAGCTTTGTCAGTTGCTATTGAAATTATTAACCAACTTAAGATTTAATGAAAGAATACAAAATATTTTTTATTTGTGGGGACAGATCTGCGGATAATTATTTATCTTTATTGCTAAAAAACATAAAACAAATCTCGTCTGAAATAAAAACAATTGTTGTTGCTGGCGAAAATTCAAAACTGTTTGCTGACAATTTCGTTATAGATTTAGTTAGTTATGACGCACACGGGTTTTTCTCACCTTTTACAAAATTTATAAAATTTGTAAATCTTGCAAAAAAAATTAAGTATATAATAAAAAAAGAAAAACCTTCTTTAGTTGTCTTAATAGATTTTTATGGTTTCAACATACGTGTTGCAAAAATTGCAAAAAAATATGGTATAAAAACAGTTTATTACATCACACCACAGGTTTGGGCTTCAAGAATGTATCGTATAAAAAAAATTAAAAAATATATAGATTTTGTCATAAATATATATCCGTTTGAAACACAATTGTTTTCATCATATGGGATAAAAGCATTTTATTTTGGACACCCAATTACAGATCTTATAGAAAATACTCAAACTTACCAAAAAACAAATATAATAGGTATCTTCCCAGGTAGTAGGGAACAAGTTATCAAATGGAATTTGCCAATAATGTTAAAAATTGTTGAAAATCTTATAAGACAATGTAATAGTCTTAAGTTTATTATTTTTGGTTTTGAAAAATACAGAAAAATTTATGAAAATATTATTAAAAAATATCTTGAAAGAAAGTATCAAAACTATGTCCAGTTAGATACACAAAAAGATGATTTAAGAAAAAGAATATGTTTTGCGATATCAGTTAGTGGTACGGTGGTCTTAGAAAATATATTTTACAATATTCCTACAGTTGTTGTATACAATTTACCAACTTTGATGTATTTGTTGTTGAAAAAAATTGTCCATGTGAAATATATTTCTTTACCAAATATACTCCTTAACAAAGAAATTATCCCTGAGTTTATAAAAAACAAAATTAATGTTGAAGAAATTTGTGTATACATTATTGATATGTTAAACAATGTATGTAAACAAGAAAGTTTATTAGCAGACTACAAAAAAGTAAAAGAAGTTTTGATACAAAACAAAAATGTTTCTTATCTTGTAGCAAAAAAAATTGTTGAATATGTATATGAATAAAATTAAATTTTTATTTTCTTATCTTAGGCATCACAAGACAAAATTTTTAATTTCTTTTTTTTGTATGTTATTTACTGGAGGGTTAACATCATTAAGTAGGTGGTTAGTAAAACCTATTGTTGACAAAGTTTTTTATTATAAAGATATGAAGATGCTTGTTGGTATAGTTATTTTGATACCTGTTTTGTATCTTATAATAGGAGTTCTTGTTTACATTAAAAATTATATTAATGTATACATTGCAAACGATACTGTCAGAAGATTAAGGGAAGATGTTTTCAAACATTTACAACATATTTCTATAGATTATTTTGTGTTAAAATCGACCACAGGTCATACTTTAGCAAAACTTACAAATGATACAAATAATATTTTCCAAATGGTTGCAAAAACGCCGTCTGTCCTTGTTACTGACATTGTGACAATGGTGGGTCTTATCATTGTTTTATTTTATTTATCTGTAAAATTTGCTGTGTTAAGTTTAATCATACTTCCAATTGCATTGTTCCCTGTTAACATTTTCACAAAAAAATTGCGGTATTATTCAAGGAAAACACAGTCAGAAATTTCTAATCTTTATAACAACTTGCAAGAAAGTATTTCTGCAATTTTCATCACACAAATATTTAATCAACAAGAAAATGAAATCAAAAAATTTCAAAATTTTAACAACAAAGTTTTTGTTGCTATAAAAAAGTTTGCAAGGATAGAATTTTTGTCTTCTCCTATAATGGAATTCATAGGTGCGGTAGGTGTAGCTATTGTTATTTTGATTGGTGGGAGAGATGTAATATTAGGCAAATGGACCCCGGGGGCTTTTTTTGCGTTCCTTGCAACAGTATTGTCTTTTTATCAACCTATAAAAAGGATTGCTGAGATTAATCCTATCTTACAACAAGGGTTTGTATCACTTGAAAGATTAATTGAAATTTTGCAACAAAAAAGTTCAGTCATAGAAATATCAAACCCTTTAGAAGCAAAATTTAACCATAAAATTGTTTTTCAAAATGTAAGTTTCTCGTATAAAAAAGATGTCCCAGTTTTAAAAAATATTAACCTTGAAATATCTAAAGGACAAAAAGTTGCAATTGTAGGCCCCTCAGGCGCTGGTAAGTCAACAATATTAAACCTTTTGTTGAGATTTTACGATGTTGATGAAGGAAAGATTTTAATAGATGATGTCGATATTAAAAACTTTTCTTTAAAAAGTTTAAGAAAACTTTTTGGTGTTGTAGTGCAAGATACTTTTCTTTTTAACGATACAATTTGGAACAACCTAACCTATGGTAATAAAAATGCAACTTTGCAAGAAGTTGTTGAAGTAACAAAATTTGCTGATATTTACGATTTTATAAACAATCTACCACAAAGGTTTGACACTGTTGTTGGTGAACGAGGGTATTCGTTAAGCGGAGGTGAACGACAACGTATTGCAATTGCACGTGCGTTGTTGACAAACCCAGAGATCTTTATTTTTGATGAACCAACATCTGCCCTTGATGCAGAATCAGAATCTGTTGTACTTAAAACAATGAAAAAATTGTATCAAAACAAAACTGTAATACTTATCACACATAGGTTAAACTTAGTTGTAGATTTTGACTGCATTTATGTTTTATGTAATGGCGAAATTGTTGAACAAGGGAATCATTATCAACTAATGTCAAATAACGGTTTGTATACATCATTGTTTAAACTTCAACAAGTGGAAACATGAAATATGCCATAATTTCAGACATACATTCGAATTATGAAGCGTTGCGTTGTGTAATTGAAGATATAAAGAAAGAAAAAGTAGACAAAATTTATTGTTGTGGTGATATAGTAGGTTATGGCCCCAGTCCAAATGAATGTATTGAACTGATACAAAAATTTGATATTCTTAGTGTTTTAGGTAATCACGATGTAGCTGTACTTGGTAAAGCAGATTTGTCTTGGTTTAACGAAAATGCAAGAGAAGCAATAATAATAAACCAAGCTATATTATCTAATCAAAATTTGTTATTCTTAAATTCGTTACCACAAAAAATAATAGAACAAAATTTTTTAGTTGTTCATGGTTCACCACGGGATAATATATACGAATATCTAATTACATTACAAGCGTTAAGAATAAACATAAAATTGTTTGATCAACAAATTTGTTTTTGTGGACACTCACATGTACCTGTTGTCTATTCATTTAATTTTTCAACTGGTAAAGAAAATGTGTTAATACCAACTAGAGATAGTTATACTGTTGAAATAGAAAATGATACGAGGTATATTATAAACGTAGGTGCTGTGGGTCAACCACGTGACGGTAACCCAAAATCATGTTATCTTATCTTTGACACTGAAAAAAATGTTATTGAATATAGACGTGTAGAGTATAATATTTCTATTGTACAAAATAAAATGAAATTGTTGAACATACCTAACTTTTTAATCACAAGGCTTGAATTCGGCGAATAAATTTTTTATTTTTTAACAAAACTTTTTCAAAAAGGAGGATTAAAAATAAATGTTTAACTTTTTATTATTGTTCGCACAAGAGTGTGCAAGGTATGAGTCTACATCACAATCGTCAGGTTTAGCAAGTTGGATACCAATAATAGTGATATTTTTTATATTCTATTTCATCTTAATTTTGCCTGAACAAAAAAGAATAAAACAACATAAAAAAATGTTAGAAGAACTAAAAAAAGGAGACATTGTACTGTTGTCCTCTGGTATTTACGGAACTATTACTAATATAAAAGGTGATGTGATAGAACTAAAAATTGCTGAAAATGTTAAAATTAATGTTTTAAAATCCGCTGTCTCACAAGTTGTATCTGAAGAAAAATTTAAGTCGTTACAACAATGACAAAAACTATTACACTTGAAGATGTAAAAAATAATTCAATTGTAAAAAATTTTATTGAGGAATCAAATGAATATCTGGGGTTAATTGGTTATACTGAACATGGGTTTAGACATGTGACTTATGTTAGCAACCTTGCAGGTAACATTCTTAGATATTTGAATTATCCACAGAGGTTATGCGAGCTTGCATCTATTGCTGGATATTTACATGATATTGGCAATGTGATAAATAGGACAGACCATGGCCAATCTTCAGCGTTGTTAGCAATGGACATATTAGACAAGATGGGTATGCCACCTGAAGAAATTGCGTTAATAATCTCTGCTATTGGTAATCATGAAGAAGAAATTGGTGAACCAATAAATCCTGTTTCAGCAGCGTTGATCATAGCGGACAAATCTGATGTTAACAAAGCACGTGTGAGAAACCCAAAACTAATTTCTTTAGATATTCATGACAGGGTTAACTATGCAGTGGAACGAAATTTTGTTGAAGTTTTACCTGATAAAAAAATTATAAAGTTGAACCTTGATATCAATACCACAATATCCAGCATAATTGAATATTTTGAAATATTTTTGCCAAGGTTGGTAATTTGTCGTCGTGCTGCAAACTATTTGGGATGTAAGTTTGAACTTATTATAAACAACCAAAAAGTTATATAAGGGAGAGCAAAATGAAAACCTTACAAACACGTTTTATTATCTTAGCAGGTATAATAGTACTAGGGATTTATTTCCTTATACCCACGATACAATGGTATTTTTTCACCTCGCCACAAGAACGTTTACAAAAAGAACTTTCTCGTGACCCAATATTAAAAAAAGTTTTAAAACTAGGGTTAGATCTTAAAGGTGGTGTATATTTTGTTCTAGAAATAGACAAAGATAAAGCACCACAAAATGTCGATTTGTCAGATGCGTTAGATCGTGCTGTGGAAATTATAAGAAACCGTGTTGATCAATACGGTGTTTCCGAAGCTATGATCACTAAACAAGGTGATAAATGGATCTCAGTACAACTGCCAGGTGTTAAAGATCCACAACTTGCAAAAGAACTTATCGGAAAAACTGCGCTTCTTGAGTTTAGACTAGTAAATTTTGATGAAGAATATAGAAAAATTATTGAAAAAATCCGTGAGTTAGGACTTAAACCAAAAGAAGCACTAACTGATGAACGTATCCTCTCAATGGTACCAACCGGGTATGTTCTTATGCCGGGTAGAGAAGAAAGTATTTATCTTGTTAAATCTATTCCTGAACTTACAGGAGCATATCTTACAAACGCGCGTGTTGAGTTAGGCAGAGCAGAAACAGGTTTCCCATATGTATCGTTAGAGTTTAATCCTGAAGGAACAAAAATTTTTGCAAAAGTTACCGAACTTAATATAGATAAACATTTAGCGATTGTATTGGACAATGTTGTTCAATCAGCACCTGTTATAAGATCAAGGATACCTGATGGGAGAGCAATTATTGAAGGAAATTTTACTATTGACGAAGCAAAATTTTTAGCAACTGTATTAAGGGCAGGCGCGTTACCTGCACCTGTGAAAATTATAGAAGAAAGGACAGTAGGTCCTACCTTAGGACAAGATTCAATAAAAAGTGGTATGCGTGCGTTAGTTGTTGGAAGTATTATAGTTTTAATATTCATGATTTATTATTATAAACTTTCTGGCCTTATTGCTAATATTGCTGTGTTAACTAACATATTTCTTATTATATCATTTCTTACAGCATTAAGAGCAACAATGAGTTTCCCAGGTCTTGCAGGACTTGTTCTAATGATAGGTATGGGTGTAGATGCTAACATATTAATTTTAGAAAGAATTAAAGAAGAATTAAGGAACGGGAAAACATTAAGAGTTGCAATAGATTTAGGTTATCAACGTGCGTTAACAACTATCATAGATTCTAATCTAACAACTCTATTAACAACAGTATTTTTATTTGGTTTTGGTACAGGTCCAATAAAAGGGTTTGGACTAACAATGTTTATAGGTCTTATCGCAAACATATTCACTGCAGTTTTTATGACCAAAATTTTTTATGACTATATAATGTTTAAAACGCCGTTAGAACAAAAAGTTTTATTTTAGAGGAGAAAAAAGATGAAAGAAATAGAATTTATAAAACCGAGACGAAAATTTTTAGTTTTTTCTATAATATGTATTATTGTTGTTATATTTGTGTTAATTATTAACAAAGGTTTAAATCTTGGGTTAGATTTTACTGGTGGTACTTTGATACACATAAAATCTTTTGATGAAACTAATATAGAAAATCTAAGAAAAATTTTTACAGAATTTGGTTATGTAAAAGGGATTGAATTACAGAACATTATCTCAGCTGAGCCAAAAACTAAAGAATTTTTAATAAAAATAAAATCTACTGAAGAAGAACAATCAAAAAAAATTTTGGATATTTTAAAAGAAAAAAATATTTTATATGAAGTTGTAAGAATAGAATATGTAGGGCCTACCATAGGAAAACATCTTACAAAAAAAGCGTTATATGCTATAGTTTTTTCATTGTTAGGAATAATTATATATGTAGGGATAAGATTTGGTTCTTCAATTTGGGGTGTTGCAGGTGTGGTTGCATTAGCTCATGATGTATTTTTAACTATTGGATTTTTAACTTTGTTGGGTAAAGAGATAACAATTACAGTAATTGCTGCTATTTTGACCTTAGCAGGATATTCAATAAACGACACAATTGTTATTTTTGATAGAATTAGAGAAAACATAAAACTTATGCGGAAAGAAACTTTAGAAAGAATTATAAATATTAGTATAAACCAGAATTTAAGTAGAACAATTCTTACCTCTGGGACAACTTTAGCAGCAGGATTGTCTTTATACATTTTAGGTAATCAAATTATAAAAGATTTTGCGTTATCTTTAGTGTTTGGTGTTATAGTAGGAACTTATTCATCAATATTTGTCGCTTCTGCATTAGTTTTAGAATATAACTTGTTAAAAAAGAAATGAAAATAAAAAAGTTTAAGTTAGACTTAAAATTGAAAGATATTTATGACAGCTTAAAAGAGAAAGGAGTTAAAATAACGCCGGAAGTTGAAACTCTTGTCTTAGTAGTAAAAAAAGAAGTTGAAGAAATTATTGAACCGTCAGTTGTTTTTGAAAGTTATAATGTAAAAGATGAAAAAATTAGTAATATTGTTAATTATTTACAGATACCTAAAAATACAATAGAAATAACTTTTTGTGTTGCTACATTAGGAGATAAAATTGAAAATTTTGTTTCGTCTTGTACAGAAGAAATAAAAAAAATTGTCACAGAGGTAGTATTGTACGAATATTTAAATAATGCAGTAGAGTTTGTAATAAAATTGTTAAAAGAAAAAACTGAAGAAAATATTGAACCGGGTAGTGTTTTTTTTGTCCCTCAACAGATGTATAAAGACCTCATAGACCTTCTTTCAGCAGAAAAAATTGGTGTTTGTTTCGATACACAAAAAAACCAAATCTTACCTGTTTATACAACTATCACTTATTGTTTGTGGTTCAAAACAAAAAAATAAATGAATATTGTAAAAAACTTTTTCTCAAAAATAAGAAAAACAAAATTAATCAACTTCCTTGAACTTAGTTTTCTAAGTTATGTCGCATGGATGATAATACAATTTGTCTGCAGAACACTTAAAATTAAACAAATAAGTTTTGATGTAGTTAAAAAACTTAACCAAAATGTTATTTATGCTTTTTTTCATGGAGAACAATTTGTTTTAGTTTACACTCACAGATGGCAAAATGTTGCTATTATGACAAGTTATTCACCTGATGGTGAACTACAAACAAGGATTTTAAAAAAGTTTGGTTATGACATTGTCCGCGGGTCAACTTCTAAAAAAGGTTCTACTTCAGGTACTTTAGCATTGTTAGAAAAACTTTATAAAGGCCAAGATGTCGCAATAGCAGTGGATGGTCCCCATGGACCTGGTTTTAAAGTAAAACCTGGTATCATATTTTTATCTCAAAAAACATCTCTTCCTATTATCCCAGTACGTGTAGTTGTAAAAAATGCAATAAAATTTAACAACTGGGATAGATATGTTTTACCGTTACCATTTTCTACAGCATATGTTATATACGGAAATCCTTTTTATGTGAAAGAACAAGAAAATATAAAAAACAAAATTTCAGAATTAGAAAAAATAATGTTTCAACTTACGTCACAATTAAATGGAAACACTTATAAATTGTAAAACTGCCCTCAATATAAGTATAAACCGTTCTAACAACGAATTTGAAGCGTCAATTAACCCATATGTTGGATGTTACCATAGATGTAATTATTGTTATGTTCAAGCAGAGAAATATTCAAAAAGTAAATCAATTGATACTGTCGAAGTAAAAATAAACATTATTGATGTATTAATTAAACAACTTGGTAATCTTTTAAACAAAAATTTAACAGGTACAATATATCTTGGTACATCGTCAGATCCGTTTCAACCCGTAGAAAAAAAATATAAAATTTCACATAAAATCCTTTCTTTATTGTTAGAACACACGCCTTATAATGTACATATTTTCACAAAATCTAATTTAATTCTTGACGAACTTGAATTGTTAAAAAAATTTAAAGAAAGAATAAATATTTCAATCACGGTCATCACAACAGATGAAAAATTAAAAAATATCTTTGAACCATATTCTGCATCTATTGAAGAACGACTAAATTGTATGAAAGAGCTTAATTTGAATAATATCTCTTGTGGATGTTCAATAATGCCAATTTTGCCGTATATCACAGACACTAAAGAAAATATAGAAAATCTTTTTTCAGCATTAAAACAATCTTTATGTAGTTATGTTTGGTGGGGATATCTAACATTAAGAGAAAATATAACAAAGATAAACAAAATAAGTCAAAAAGAAAAATATATCAGTGTTTTATCACAATATTTTCCAAATTTAATAAAATATTATGAAAGATTGTACAAAAATAGGATTTTGCCAAATTTGACTTATCAAAAATTTGTTGATACAAGATTGAAATTTTTTGCAAAAAAATATAAAATTTCCTTCTATGGTCCACAGTGGGGAAAAGTTTTAAATCGTATAGAAATTATTTAAAGTTAATAAACAAATAGGTGGTGGTTTATGAAAGTATTAGTTTTAGGGTCAGGTGGTAGAGAACACGTAATCGTATGGAAACTAAAACAATCCAAAATTTTATCATCACTTTATTGTATCCCTGGTAATGGTGGGATATCAAGGGATGCTATATGTGAACCAAATATAAAACTTACAGAATTTGACAAAATATACGATTTTATAAAACAAAACAAGATTGATTTTGTTGTTATAGGTCCTGAACAACCAGCAGTTGACGGAATAAAAGATTTTTTACAACAAAAAAATGTTGCTGTGTTCTCACCTACGAGATACCAAGCTATGCTTGAAGGAAGTAAAGTTTTTGCAAAACAGTTTATGAAAAAATACAATATCCCAACTGCTGACTTTGTTATTGCTGAAAATTACGACGATGCAAAAAACTTAATTGAAACAATGTTTAAAAAATTTCCTGAAGGTATTGTAATAAAAGCGGATGGGCTTGCTGCCGGAAAAGGTGCTGTCGTATGTGACACACCTGAACAAGCAAACCAAACAATTTATAACATGATGGTGAAAAAAATTTTTGGTAAGTCAGCAGAGAAAGTTGTTATTGAGAAAAAACTTTCCGGTGTTGAAATTTCAGTAATTGCGTTGTGTGACGGTGAAACTATAATTCCTTTATCCCATTCACAAGACCATAAACAGATATATGATGGCGATAAAGGACCTAACACTGGAGGTATGGGAGCATATTCACCTGTACCGTTTGTGACAAAGAAACTGGAGGAAAAAATTTATGAACAAATAATAAAAAACTTTTTAGACGGTATAAAAGATTCTGGTATAGGGTACTGTGGTGTAATATATTTCGGCCTAATGATTGAAAATTTGTATAAGGATAATGAACAACCTTATGTGTTAGAATTCAATTGCAGGTTCGGCGATCCAGAAGCACAAGCAATTCTTCCTTTACTTAAAAATGATTTACTTGAAGTCTTTATTAATACTTATGAAAGAAAACTTAAAAATATAAAACTTGATTTTGAAGACAGTTATACATGTTGTGTTGTTTTAGCATCAAAAGGATATCCTGGCGAATATGAAACAGGGAAAGAAATTTTTGGTTTAGAAGAAGCTTCAAAACTTGAAAATGTTTATATCTTTCATGCAGGGACAAAGTTTGTTGAGAACAAGTTTTTAACATCTGGAGGGAGAGTATTAAACGTAGTAGGTAAATCCAAAACTTTGCAACAAGCAATAAATACTGCATATAATGCAGTTGAAAAAATACATTTTGAAAACAAGTTCAATAGAACTGATATTGGCAAGAAAGGACTAATCTATGCTAACATATAAAAAAGCAGGGGTTGATATTGATAAAGCAAACAAGTTTGTTGAATGGATAAAGAAAAAATTTCCAAAAATAGGTTTTTTCAGTGGGTTTTACAAAATAGATAAAACAAAACTTCTTGTTGCAACAACTGACGGTGTGGGGACAAAAATCAAAATTGCCCAACTAGTAAACAAACATGATACTGTTGGCATTGATCTTGTGGCAATGAATGTAAACGACATTATAACCTGTGGTGCAAAACCAATATTCTTTTTAGATTATATTGCATGTGGTAAAATAAACTTGCGAATTCTTAAAGAAATAATGAAAGGAATTATAAAAGGGTGTGAACTTGCAAACTGTGAACTATTAGGCGGGGAAACAGCAGAGTTACCAGGAATGTATAATGATAAAGATTATGATTTAGCAGGGTTCGCTTGTGGTATCGTAGAAGAGAAAAATTTAATTACTGGAGAGTATATCTTAGAAGGTGACAAACTTATTGGATTATTTTCTTCAGGACTTCATTCAAACGGTTTCTCACTTGTAAGAAAAGTTTTTTCAGAACAAGAAATCAAAAAATTAGCTAAAACATTACTAACCCCAACAAAAATTTATGTCAATGAAATCTTACAACTTTTAAAAGAGTTTAAACCTAACAAAGAAATAAAAGCAATCATAAACATCACTGGCGGCGGGTTTTATGATAACATTGTTCGCGCTATTCCTAAAAACTATTCTTGCATAATTTATAAAGATAGTTGGAAACCATACGAGATATTTAAACTTATCCAACAAAAAGGAAATATACCTGATAAAGAAATGTACCGCACATTTAACATGGGCATCGGTATGGTTATTATTGTTGATAAGAAGGTTTATGATAAAGTGTTATATTATTTAAACAAAAATAGTGTCTTAATTGGTGAAATATACGCAGATAGAAACCATAAGGTTAAAATTTCAGGAATAGATTTATGAAAAAATTAAAGTTAGGATGGTTTGCAACATCGCGTGGTACAACATCACTTAAAATATTTAATTATATCTACAATGCAATAAAAAATAACGAACTCAACGCAGAAATAAAATTTGTTTTTATTAACCGTGAACTTGGTGAAGCAGAAAATTCTGACAAGTTCATAAACACTATAAACTCTTTAGGTATACCATTAGTTTCTTTTTCCTCATTAAAATTTATGCCTGAGCTAAGAAAATCAAATGTTGAAGAATGGCGAACTTTGTTTGACCAGGAAGTTTATAAAAGAATAAAAGATTTTGATGTTGATATAATCATGCTTGCTGGGTACATGTTGATTTTAAGCAAATTTTTATGTGATAAATTTACTTTTATAAACCTACATCCAGCATTACCTTGGGGACCAAAAGGTACTTGGCAGGAAGTTATAAACCAAATAATAAATGAAAAACATACTGAACACGGTGTTATGATACATCTTGTGACTGAAGATTTAGACCGTGGACCTGTCTTAACATACTGCAGATTTAGAATAAAAGAATATGATTTTGATAAAATTAGACAAGAAGGTGTACAGTATGAACTGCCTTTGATTAAAAAAACTCTGTTGTTGCTTTCTCAACAAAAATTAGAAATTATTGATAAAAAAGTATATTATAACAAAGAGTTGCTGACAAAAGGATTAGAGATATCAACCGAAGAATTATTAAGTATTTAAAGATAATATCCTTTGCTCTTGCTCTATATAAGTTTTACTTCTTTTCAAAACTTCATCCCAGTCAACTTTGTGTCCATCAAACTCAGGCCCGTCACAACAAACATATTTTATTTTACCATCGTAAGTTATCCTACACGATCCACACATGCCTGTCCCATCAATCATTATAGTATTTAATGAAACAATAGTTGGTATATTATAATCTTTTGTAAGATATGAAACAGCCTTCATCATCACAACAGGGCCAACAGCATAAACCAAATCTATTTTTTCTTTACCAAGCAAACCTTTCAAAACATCCGTCACCAAACCTTTTATTCCATAACTACCATCATCTGTTGTAATATACAATTTATCAGATAATTCTTTAAACTTATCTTCTAAAATAACCAAATTTTTGTTTCTTGCACCAATGATTGTTATAATTTTATTATTCTTCTCTTTCATTGCAACTGCTACAGGATAAATTTCAGCTGTACCTACACCACCACCTACAAAAACAATATTGCCATAATATTTTATCTCTGTAGGTTTACCTAATGGTCCAACAATATGGTACAAATTGTCACCAATATCAAGTTTTCCTAAAAGCTTTGTTGTATATCCAACTTCTTGAAAAATTAAAGTAATTGTTCCTAAAGATATATCAGCTTCAGTAATAGTCAAAGGTATACGTTCACCATGTTCTTCTACCATTATAATAACAAACTGTCCTGGTTGATAATGTTGTGCAATAATAGGAGAAAAAATTTTAATTTGTACAATTTTTGTATCTCCTAACTCACCTAAAATTTTTTTATCAACAATTTTTGGTATCGTTAGTTCAAATGTATTGTTCATAGTATTGGTAGGTACCTTTTTATTTCATAATCTGTAACTTTAGTTCTGTAATTATCCCATTCAATTTTTTTGTTTTCTAAAAACTTTGTATAAATATGTTCTCCAAGTGCTTCTTTTAACAATTTTGACTCTTCAGCTATCTCTATTGCTTCTATCAAAGAACCAGGTAACTCTTCTATTTTTCTTGCTTTACGCTCAATTTCTTCCATTTCATATGCTGAAACTTCTAAAGGTTCTGGCAGAGGATACTTGTTTTTTATTCCTTCAAGACCCGCTTTTAACATAACAGCAAAAGCTAAATATGGATTACATGCAGGATCTGGGAAACGTACTTCAATACGCGTAGCCTTCTCTTTACCTGGTTTATACTCAGGAACACGTACTAAAGCTGATCTATTTCTCGTTGCCCAACATATATAAACTGGTGCTTCATAACCTGGTACTAAACGTTTATAAGAATTAACCCATTGGTTTGTAACAATACAAATCTCTCTTGCATGATTTAATATACCAGCAATAAAGTATTTTGCAACATCTGATAAATGATACTTATCATTTTCAGAAAAAAACATGTTTCTACCATTAGTGAATAAACTTTGATGTACATGCATCCCTGAACCATTAACACCAGCAATAGGTTTCGGCATAAAAGTTGCATACAAACCAAACTGTCTTGCAACTTCTTTAACTAAAACTTTATACGCGATAACTTTATCAGCCATTCTTAATGCAGAATCATATCTTAAATCAATCTCATGTTGACTTGGAGCAACCTCATGATGAGCATATTCAGCATCTATACCCATCATGGAAAGATATTCCATTGTTTTAACTCTCAAAGCACTACCTAAATCTTCGCCTGGCATTGAATCAAAATATCCAGCGTTGTCAATTAATTCTGGAAGTTTATCTGATTTGAAATAAAAATACTCAAGTTCCGGACCTATATAGTATTCTGTGAAACCAAATTTTTTTAGTTCTTCTAAATTTCTTCTCAAACAGTATCTTGGATCACCTTCATATGGTTTACCATCAGGTGTATATATATCACAAACCATTTTCGCAGTATCTTCTTTATAGGGGAGAATTTTGAAACTGTCAGGATCAGGTTTTGCAACAAGATCTGACTCATATATCCGAGCAAAACCTTCTATTGAAGAACCATCAAAACCCATACCGCTTTCTAACGCTTCTGGAAGTTCTGATGAAGTTATTGTAAACATTTTTATCCTACCAAGTATGTCCGTGAACCACATTTCTATAAACCTTATATTTTTTGATGCTACAATTTCTAAAATTTCTTTTTTATCCATAACACTACCTCCTTGTTCCACAAATTAAACTTTAAGTTTTTATAAAATATTGAATTGTTTTACAATATCTTATATAATAAAAACTTATGAATATAAATTTTTTAAACTACAAACTAATTTTTTTTGATTTTGACGGAGTTGTAGTTGATACAGAATGGCAACATTTTTCAGCCTTCAACAATGTCCTTAAAAACTACGGGATAAAAATCACAAAAAAAGAATATATGGAAGAATATCTTGCATACGACGATAAAGGATGTTTCATAAAAGTGTTTAAAAATAAATTGAATAAAAATTTGTCAAAAGAAGAAGTACAAAATTTGATAAAACAAAAAACTGAAATACTTATGAACGAAATTAAGAAAAAAATAAAAGTTTATCACGATACGATAAAATTTATAAATTTTATATCAGAAAAGTTTAAAGATATAAAACTGTGCATTGTATCAGGTGCACTGAAAACAGAAATTGTTTTTATTTTAAAAAAACTTAAACTTGATAAAAAATTTTTTTTAATCATTTCTGCAGAAGATGTGAAAAATGGCAAACCATCCCCAGAACCGTTTTTATTAGCAAAACAAAAAGCTGAAAATTTGTTAAACAAAAGGTTTAACAAAAACGAAATTCTTGTAATCGAAGATTCAATTAACGGAATAAAATCAGCGCTTGATGCAGGTTTTGATGTTTTAGCTGTTGCTCATACATATCCGCTCAGAAAACTACAGTTGTTAAAACCAAATTTTGTAGTAAAAAGTTTAGATATAATAATTAATAGTTAAAACTGAAAAATATGATCTGGTGGATTTTAAGATCTGGTATTTTACTAGTCGGTGGATTAATCGGGTTTTTAATACAGAACAATATTTTCGGATTATTGATAGGTGTAGGTTTTTGTTTATTAGTTATTCTTTTTGAACTTTTAATTTCAAAAATAAAACTTGATACATTGATATTCGCAGTGATAGGTGTTGTGATTGGGTTGATAACTGCACAAATTATTGATTACCTTATTTTTTTGTTAGAAGAACCAAAAATTACCGAATTTTTTAAAAAATATTTGTGGTTAGTAAGAATAGCCTTAGCATACCTTGGTTTAGTTGTTGCTTTACAAAAAAAGTCTGAAGTTGAATTGTTGGATAAAGATATAATTCAGCGTAGTAAAAAATCAAAAAATAATTTAATAATAGTTGACACATCAATTGTTATTGATGGCCGCATCGCAGATATTATTGCAACAAAATTTATTGAAACTCCTTTACTAATACCAAAATTTGTTCTTCAAGAATTACAAACACTTGCTGATTCTCAAGAACATATAAAACGTGCCCGTGCAAAACGTGGTCTTGAAATACTTACAAAATTGAAAGAAGAAAATGCAATAAGTATTGTAGAAATTGATTATCCTGAACTAAAAGAAACTGATGCAAAACTTATAAAACTTGCTAAGGAAATAAATGCTAAAATTATCACTGTGGATTATAATTTAAACCGTATTGCAACTCTTGAAGGAATTACTGTGCTTAATATCAACGAGCTTGTTATGGCGTTGAAACCAGTGTTTTTACCGGGCGAAAGTTTTTCTATTTATGTTGTTAAAGAAGGTAAAGAACCAAACCAAGGTGTAGGATATCTTGAAGATGGTACAATGGTTGTTATTGAAGATGGAAGAAAGTTTATAAACAAAAAAATAGATGTTGTTGTAACTTCAACATTGCAGACACCCTCTGGAAGAATTGTTTTCACAAAACCGCTCTAAATGAAAAACAATACATGCTGCGCAGTATTACTCGCTGCAGGGAAAAGCAAAAGGTTCAAAAATAAAATAAAAAAACAGTTCTACAAAATTAATAATAAAACTTTGTTAGAATACAATTTAGATACTTTTTCATCGTTAAAGTTTATCAAACAAATTATCGTCGTTGTTGCTAAAGAAGATTATCAAATTGCAAATAAAATTTGTAAAAAATATAAAAATGTTATCATAGTTGAAGGTGGGAAAGAAAGATATGATTCTGTCTATAATGCTATAAAAAATGTTGACGAAAATAAGTTTAAATATGTTATAATTCATGATGTAGCACGACCTTTAGCATCAAAGAAATTAATAACAAAATGTTTAATAAGTGTTAGAAATTATGATTGTGTGATACCTGCGATTTCGCCAGTAGATACTGTAAAAATTGTAAATAATTCTAATATTGAAAAAACTTTAGATAGACAAAAAGTTGTTCTTGTCCAAACGCCGCAAGTGTTTAAAACAAATGTGGTTAAACATATTTATTCAAAACAAGTGTTAAATAAATGGATAAAAAAATATAAAATTACTGACGATGCACAACTTGCTGAACTTGAAGGGTTTAAAATAAAAGTTGTCTGTGGAGAAAAACAAAATATTAAAATTACAACAAAAGAGGATTTAAATCTTATAAAATTTTTCCTCAAAACTTACCCACTATCAACTGTTAACTATTAACTATAAACTGTTAACTATTATGAACTACCTAATAGGATTTGGATACGATTGCCACAAAATTGTAAAAAATAAAACACTTTTTTTAGGCGGGGTACAACTTGATGTCTCTTTTGGACTAAAAGGACATTCTGACGGTGATGTTGTTTTACATTCAATATGTGATGCTATTCTTTCAGCATGTGGGTTACCTGATATTGGAGAATTGTTTCCTGATAATTTAAAAGAAACAAAAAATATTTCAAGCAAACTTATTGTAGAAAAAGTTATTAAGTTGTTAAAAGAAAAAAAGGGAAAAATTTTGAATATCGATGTAACTCTTATTTGTGACAAACCAAAAGTTTCAGAATATAAAACAAAAATTCTTTCATCACTTAGAAAATTATTTGGTGTACAAAATGTTAACTTGAAAGGGAAAACAACTGAAGGAATGAAATGTTTCAAAAATTATATACAATGTTTTAGTATTGTTTTTTTACATTTAAAAAAATTAAAAAATTAGAACAATGAAACTGTTCAATACTTTGTCAGCAACGATAGAAGAGTTTTTACCACAACAAAAAGATAAAATAAAAATGTACGTATGTGGTATTACTCCTTATGATGATACACATTTAGGGCATGGAAGGTGTTACATTGTTTTTGACATCCTTCGCCGATATTTAGAATATAAAGGCTACCAAGTTGATTATGTACAAAATTTTACTGACATTGATGACAAAATCATAGCAAAAGCAAAAGAGTTATCAAAACATCCTAAGGATGTGGCAGAAAATTACATAGTTTCATATTTTGATATTGAAAAAAAATTGAATATAAAACCTGCAAAAATTTATCCAAAAGTTACAGAACATATTGATGATATTATTGTTGCTGTAGAAACTTTGATTAAAAAAGGTTTTGCATATATAACTGACACAGGAGTGTATTTTGATGTTTCAAAATTCCCAAATTATGGGAAACTTTCAAAGAAAAAAATTGATGAACTTATCTCAGGTGCACGGGTTGAAATTGACGAAACAAAAAAGTCGCCTATAGATTTTGCTTTGTGGAAGTTTGTAAAAGAAGATGAAATAATTTTTTGGAGATCACCCTGGGGTAACGGCAGACCCGGCTGGCATATAGAATGTTCTGTAATGAGTATGAAATATCTTGGTGAAACTTTGGACATACATGGTGGAGGTATGGATCTAATTTTTCCTCATCATGAAAATGAAATTGCACAGGCCGAATCTTTAACTGGGAAAGAGTTTGTCAAATACTGGGTTCATAACGGATTTGTAACTGTGAATAAAGAAAAAATGTCTAAATCGTTAAAGAATATTTTTGCATTAAAAGATTTGTTTGAAATGTATGATCCTATGGTGATACGTTTATTTCTTTTGTCACAACATTATAGAAAACCATTAGATTTCTCCTTACAAGAAATAGAACAGTTCAAAAAAGTGTGGGAAAGGTTTGTAAACTTAAAAGAAACTGCAGAAATGTGGATAAAAAATTTAAAAAATGGTGACCCAAATAAGTCAACAAAAGAAACTGTTGATAATGCTGTCAAAAAATTTGAAGAAAGTATGGAAGATGATCTTAACACATCATCAGCTTTATCAATGTTACATTTGATTATAAACTACTTGTATGATTTAGAAAAAAATTTAACGCAGGGTGTAACAAAAGGTGATATAGAGTATTCATTAAATAAATTTTTGTTACTATCAGAAGATGTTTTAGGTTTAAAATTTCCTATGTATGAAATACCCAAGGAAGTTCAAGAGTTAGTTAAGAAACGTGATTTAGCTAGGAAAAACCGTGATTTTGAAACTGCTGATAAATTAAGACAACAAATTTTTTCGCTTGGCTGGATTGTAGAAGATACACCCTTTGGCACAAAAGTTAGAAAAAGGATATAAAAACATGGACTATATAACATCAAAAAAATTAATAAAAGAGATAATCTTACAAAACCCACAACAAATCTCAAAGTTATACATTGCACAAAACGCTTGTGGGGATGATATAAAAAAAATTGTTGAACTTGCAAAAAAGAAAAAAGTTTCTTTCCAAACTGTACCAAAAGAAAAAATACTTCAAACTTTTAACCAAGGATATAGCGGTATTTTGTTAGTCCTTTCACCAATAAGATATCTTACATTAGACGAATTAATAAAGAAAAACCAAAATAAAGAAAAATGTATATTCATAGTGTTAGACGAAATTAATGATCCACAAAATTTCGGTGCTATAATACGTACAGCGGTTGCGTTTGAAGTTAATGGTATCATAATTCAGCAATGGAACCAGGTTATGCCAACAAACACTGTTGTTGAAGTATCTCGAGGTGGTCTTTACAAAATTGATATTGCTAAAGTTAAAAATGTTTATAATGCAGTAAGAAAACTAAAAGAGTTAAACTATTGGGTCTATGCAACTGTTCCACCAAATAATGTTTTATCTACATCAATAGTTGACGATTTATCTAAACTAAAAGAGTTTAATAACATTGTCATAGTTTTTGGTAATGAAAATAAAGGTGTAAGAAAAAACATTCTTGCTGAATGTGATGGTCTTATTACTATTAAACATTCACAAAAAATGGAATCACTTAATGTAAGTGTATCTTGTGGTATTATTCTTTATGAAATTTATAAAAGTTTTAAAAATCTTTAAAAATCTATGTTGAAATAAAAAATAAATTTTTATAAAAGAAAAATTTATGAAAAAAATTTGTTTTGTAGTTTTTTTGTTGATATACTCTTTCTCTTTTGTTTATTCACAGCAGACAAATCTTACACAAAAACAACTTGAAGCAGACTTACAATATTACTATAAAACAGTAAAACAAAAAAATCTTACACCAAATGATAAATTGTATATTCTTAACAAAATCTATGACAAATATAAAAACTCTAATCTCGATCTCACCAAGCTTAAACAAGAAATTAATCTTGTAAAGAGTGAAATAAAACAACAAAAAGAAGAGAAACAAAAAATTACCCAATCTGGTGAAGAAAAATTTTTATTAACCGACGATTATAAGATTTCAGCTGGTGATATACTTTTTATCCGAGTATCTCCTGCAGAAGAACTGTCAAAAGAAGTTGTTGTTTCAGCTGACGGTAAAATTGTTTTCCCTCTTGTTGGCACATTAAAAGTCGAAGGGTACACAATAAAAGAACTTGAACAAATACTTCAAAAAAATCTTGCTGTTTATATAACACAACCTAAAGTTAGTATAACAGTAAAACTATATTCGAGGAAACAAGTTTTTATTTTAGGCGAAGTTAAATCTCCTGGAGGTTATTTGTATAAAGAGGGGTTAAAACTTTTTGAATTAATTTCTCAAGCTGGTGGAGTTACAAAATATGCTGGGACAAGAAATATTAAAATTTATCGCGGTGAAAAAAAAGAACAAAAAGTTATAACTGCAAATTTGGATGAAATAATTGCTGATCCATCAAAAGATATTCTATTGTTGCCAGGAGATATTGTTGAAGTACCAAAACAACCAAAAACTATCTCTGTTATAGGCGAAGTTACACATCCTGGAATGTATGAATGGTATGAACAATTAGATATTCTTCAAGCATTGAGTTTAGCAAGAGGATATACTGCAACTGCAAAACTTAGTTCTGTAAAAATTTTTAGAGAAACATCTTCAGAACAAAAACAAGTTATAAATGTTAATGTAGCAAAAATTTTAAAAGGTAATCTTCAAAAAAATGTTATTCTTGAACCAGGAGATGTTGTTTATGTACCAAAAAAACCACTTGTATCAACAACATGGTTTGTTAACACAGTTTTACCTTGGCTTGCTTTAATAAGTAGCGTTCTTTTGTTAATCACATACTTATCTTAGACAAAATTGCAATGAACTCTAATGAATTAAGAAAAAAGTTTATTGATTTTTTTGTTTCGTTAAACCATAAACATTTCCCGTCTGACTCCCTTATACCTTCATCTGACCCTACATTATTGTTTACTACTGCAGGCATGGTACAATTTAAAGACTATTTTTTAGGTAAAAAAACTGGTGTTTCACGTGCATGTTCAGTACAAAAATGTTTACGAACATCAGATATTGAAAAAGTTGGGCATACAATACGACATCTTACCTTTTTTGAAATGTTAGGCAATTTTTCTTTCGGAGATTATTTTAAAAAAGAAGCTATTGAATGGGCTTGGGAGTTTATAACAAAAGTAGTTAATCTTGATATTGATAAGTTGTACATCACAGTTTATAAAGATGATGATGAAGCATATGATATATGGTCAAAAATTGTTAAAAAAGATAAAATATACCGACTTTCAGATGAAACAAATTTTTGGAAGATGGGGGATACAGGCCCGTGTGGACCATGCTCAGAAATAATTTATGATTTAGGTGAAGAATTTGGTTGTAAGAAACCTTCTTGTGATGTAAGTTGTGATTGTGACAGATATTTAGAAGTATGGAACCTTGTCTTTACACAATTTGATAGACAATCTGATGGTTCTCTTATTCCTTTGAAACAAAAAAACATTGATACCGGTATGGGATTAGAGAGGTTAAATATGGTTGTTAACGGATTGAAAAATGTATTTGAAACAGATGTTTTTAATCCTATTGTAAATGAAATTACAAAGAATCTTAACGTTAACGAAACAGATAGAAAAACAAAAAATTATATATATGCAATAGCGGACCATGTCCGCGCTGCAACTTTTGCAATATCTGAAGGTGTGATACCAACCACTGAGGGAAGAGGGTATGTGATAAGGAAAATTATCCGTCGTGCTATAAGATATTTAAAATTACTAGGTTCAGACCAACCGTTTTTATATAAACTTGTCCCTGTTGTTGTTAAAACAATGAAAGATACATATCCTGAAGTCGAACTTCATAGAGAAAAAGTTGCAGTAATAATTAAAGCAGAAGAAGAAAAATTTTTAGAAACATTAGACGAAGGGTTAAAGGTTATAAACGAAATAATTGTTTCTGGCAAAAAAGTTGTCTCAGGCGAACTTGTTTTCAAACTATATGACACATACGGTTTTCCAAAAGAAATTGTTGACGAAATTTTTAAAGAAGCAAATATAACATACAACGAAAAAGAATTTATAGAAGCAGAAGAAAAAGCAAAAAATTTATCTCGTGCTTCATGGAAAGGAGTAAAAGTTGTGGATACTCAAATTTATACATCATCTCCACAAACAAAATTTGTTGGGTATACACAATATTCTTGCAAAGCAAAACTTTTAGCAATTATAAAAGACAAACAGACTTTAAATAGTATCTCAAAATCTGAACAAGCAGAACTTATTTTTGACCAAACCCCATTTTATGGTGAATCAGGAGGACAAGTAGGAGATACAGGTAAAATACTTCGTGATAAAAAAGTTGTTGCAGAAGTTGTTGATACTAAAAAAATTGAAGAAAGAATTGTACACATAGCAAAAATCTATGATGAACTAAAAATAAACGATGAATTTGACCTACTAATAGACATAGAAAGAAGAAAAGATATAATGAGACACCACACAGCAACACATCTCCTACATAAAGCACTTAGAGAAATCTTAGGTGAACATGCGATACAATCAGGTTCGTTAGTTGCTGACAATTATTTTAGGTTTGACTTCATACATTGGGAAAAACTTACTGATAGCCAAATTAAAAAAATTGAAGAAACAGTAAACCAAAAAATACTTGAGTGTCTACCAGTAACCATATTTTACACATCATTAGACAAAGCGAAACAATTAGGAGCAACCGCATTGTTTGAAGAAAAATATGGAGAAGAAGTACGTGTTGTAGCCATTGGTAAAGAAGAACAGTTTTATAGTTTAGAACTCTGCGGAGGGACACATTGTTCAAACACAGCAGAAATAGGAATTTTTAAAATCTTATCAGAAAGTTCAGTTGGAACAAACATGAGAAGAATTGAAGCAATTTGTGGAAGAAAAGTATATGAATACATAACATCTTTTGAGACAAAAATAAAATCTGTTGCAGAACTACTTGAAGTCAATACAATTGAAGAAATAAAAAATAAAGTTGAGAAATTAATACAACAAAACAAAAAATTACAAAAAGAAATTGAAAATATAAAAACAAAAGTTTCAACACAAAAAGTTGAAGAAATAACAAAAGAAAAAAATGGGGTCAAATATGTAATAAAATACATACCTTCAGTTGATATAAAATTTTTGCGTTCATTATCGGATGAAACAATCAAATTGTACTCTTCAGAACCTGTCGTAATATTATTATATTCTTTAGAAAACAAAAAAATTTCTATTGTATTAAGAACAAACGATGTTGGACTTAAAAAAGGTGTTTCCTTGAAAACTATTACAGAAAAAATAAATAACGTTTTAAAAATAAAATTTGGTGGAAGAGAAGATTTCTTTCAAGGTGGCGGCACTATAGAAAAGAATGTTAATCCCAACAATTTTATAGAAATTTTATTATGATAAATTTTAACTCCTCTTCATCACTAATTAATATTTAACTATCAACTATTGACTATTAACTATTACGCCCCTATAGCTTAACGGACAAAGCGTCCCGCTCCGGACGGGATGATGGAGGTTCAATTCCTCCTAGGGGCAAGAAGAAAGGAGGGTAGGAAAAACTATGAATGCAGAAGAAATAATTAAAAACATTAAATTTTTAGGTCATGCAACTGTAAAACTTAAAATTGCTGAAAAAATAATATTTGTTGACCCATGGAAAATAAAAGATACAGAAGAAAAAGCAGATATTATTCTTGTTACACATCCGCATTTTGACCACTACAGTGAAGAAGACATAAAAAAGATAGCAAAGGATACCACAGTGCTTATTTCCTGTAAAGATGTAGTATCACAAACATCACTAAAAAACAAACGGCAAATTCAGCCTTTTGAAGAAACAAAGATTGATGATATAACAATACAAGGCTTTCCTGCGTATAATGTTAACAAATCTTTTCATCCGAAATCAAATAACTGGCTCGGGTTCGTAATAAGACATAATGATGTATCAATTTATATCGCAGGAGATAGCGATGTTATAGAAGAAGCAAAACAACTTAAAGTAAACATAATGATCTTACCCGTCGGCGGAACATATACAATGACTGACAAAGAAGCATCTGAGTTAGTCAACCTCACAAAACCTGACTATGCAATACCAATACACTACGGCGATATAGTCGGTAGCGCACAAAACGCACAAAATTTTGTAAAACTTGTAAACCTACCAACAAAAGTCAAGATATTGTGATATAAGTTTTAACATGTTGAAAAGACACGTTTTATTTTATATATTCCAAAAATGAAAAAACTTAAATTATATCTTGAAACGTCTGTTTGGAATTTTTTAATCTCAGATGATGTTCCGAAAGAACAAAAAATAACAAAAGAATTATT
>CAZLOB010000004.1:0-5382 GCA_964561135.1 uncultured Elusimicrobia bacterium
GGAATAAGAAATTACACATTACAAATCTCAACCGATCCTAGTTTTGGAGTAATTTATTATTCGTCAACAATAACACAAACAAGTTTGACAACTACATTACCACAGTCAACTTATTATTGGCGAGTTTGTGCAGAAGATAATACGGGCAATATTGGCGAGTTTAGTCCTGTTTGGTCAGTTTTAATAGATACAACACCGCCATCAGTACCAATTTTGTCTTCACCGATAAATGGCTATGCAACAAATCAGATGAATATAACTTTTGAATGGTCTGTTTCTTATGACACAGGTTCGCTTGGTGGCAGTGGTGTAAAAGGATATGAAATCTATATTTCAACAACATCTGATTTTTCAGTATGGGCAACATCAGCGTTTGTTAGTGAGGCAAATTACACTGCTACATTACCACAGGGTTTATATTATTGGTATGTCCGTGCAAAAGATAACGCGGGTAATTTTAGTGGTTGGTCTGAAATATGGTCTATCTTAATTGATACGACTGCACCGTCAACACCAGTTCTTACTTCACCAATAAACGATTTTGCTACAAATTATTATAAAATAAACTTCTCTTGGAGTTCCTCTGATGACACTGGCTGGCGTGGCAATTCAGGAGTAGCTGGATACAACTTGCAAATTTCTTCTGATGGAAACTTTTCTTTTTATGACACTATCTTTGTTGTTGATTTAAGCACAACTGTTTCTTTGACAACACAATCAACATATTATTGGCGTGTATCTGCAGTGGACAATGTTGGCAATATCTCAGAATTTTCTTCTGTATATTATTTACATTATGATACAACACCGCCAAATGTTTTAAGAAATTTTGGTGAACAAACAGGTTGGTTCAATTCTGACCCAGGAAATTTTGTAGATATTGATTTTGAAGAAGGTACTTCCTATGGTTCAAGCAGACTTAATGAATTAAAATATCGTGTAACAAACAGAGCTGATGGAACCGGAATTGAGTTTATTCCTTATACTCTTATTGTCTCTTCTCCTTACAACCAGTTTTCTTATACTGAAAATTGGTCATTAAATTGGGATTTGTTACAAGAATATACTACAAATTATGTCCATCTTTATTATTCAGACCGTGCAGGAAATTTTGGTATATGGAACGGCTGTTTTTATGTTTTAAAAGACACAACACCGCCTACACAAGTTTTACTTTCATCTCCATCAGATGGTTCCACTACAAATTATCAAACAATAACTTTCAGTTGGCAACAAGCAAATGATAGTCGTTCCGGTATTTCAGGTTATGAAATTTATATTTCAACAACATCTGATTTTTCTGTCTTCACATCTTCAGCGTTTGTTAGTGGGACAAATCATACTGCTACATTGCAACAAGGAGGATATTATTGGCGTGTCCGCGCAGTTGATAATGCAGAAAACTATGGGCTGTGGAGTATAAGTTATGAACTAATCATTGACACAACACCACCACAAACTGTTTCTGTTTTATACACACCAATTGATAATTATGCTACAAATCAATTGACACTTACATTTAGTTGGCAAAGTGTTTCAGACGATTTTTCAGGAGTTAAAAATTATATATTACAAATTTCAACAGATATTAATTTTAGCATAATAAATTATTCGTCAACGACAAGTCAAACAAGTTTGACAACTACATTATCACAGTCAACTTATTATTGGCGAGTTTGCGCAGAAGATCATGCGGGGAATATTAGCGAGTTTAGTCCTGTTTGGTCAGTTTTAATAGATACAACACCGCCATCAGTACCAATTTTGTCTTCACCGATAAATGGTTATGCAACGAATCAGATGAATATAACTTTTGAATGGTCTGTTTCTTATGATACAGGTTCGCTTGGTGGCAGTGGTGTAAAAGGATACGAAATTTATATTTCAACAACATCTGATTTTTCAGTATGGACAATATCAGATTTTACGCAGGCTGAAGCCTGCAGCTACCAATTACCACAAGGTTTATACTACTGGCGTGTCCGTGCAAAAGATAATGTTGGAAATATAAGTGGTTGGTCAGAAATATGGAGTTTAACCATTGATACTACACCGCCTAAAATTGTTGATTTGCAAGAAGGGGATGATTTTTGGCAAAACACTGGCGGCAAGTTGTACAAAGTTTATTTTTATGATAACAGGTTTGGCGATACTAAATTATATTCTATTTCTTATTCAGTCTCAACTTCACCATATCAAGGTTCACCACCTATAATTGATTGGACAGATATTGTTTCACCACCGGTAAACCAACCTTCTTATGAATCGGATTGGCCTGTCAATTTCGCCTTACTTTTAGAAGAAGTAACTAATTATGTTTCGGTAAAAGCAACTGATTTGGTGGGGAATACGACAATATGGTATGATGTTTTTTATGTTAAAAAAGATGTAACATCACCTTCGATAATAGACAACCAGCTTGGTGACGATGCCTGGCGTAAAGAACCCAAACCTGACGGGTACGATGTTGACTTTCAAGATTTTGGTGGTTCACTACTTAACTATGCGCAATACCGTGTTGTTAAGTATTTACCTGATAGAACACCACAATTTATTACCTCATGGATTGACATATTTACCAACTTAAATCAACCTACTTATACTGAAAACTGGAATGTTGATTTCTCAACATTAACCGAAGGATTGAACCACATCTGGGTCCAAGTTTTTGATAACGCAGGAAACCCACAGAATATAGAAACATACCCTGACCCATTCTATATAAAGAAAGATACAACACCGCCAACCTGTATCAACAACCAACTTGGTGATACAACATGGCGAACAGCAAATACTGGAATATATGATATTGACTTTCATGATGCAACATCAGGTTCTGGAGTTTGGTTGTTTCAAATTATGGTATCAACTTTACCTGGGGGTACACATTCGTTACCCGGTTGCGACTGGACCACAGTTTTGACTACAAATACATATTCCTACACAGAAAACTGGCAACTGCCGGAATCAATATGGCAAGCAATACCATCAGGTCCACAAAAGAATTATATCTCTGTTCGTGCGATTGATTTCGCATATAATACTTCTACTGTTCTTACAGACGCATTCTTCGTAATGAAAGATACAATCCCACCAAGAATAATTGATAACCAACCAGGAGATGACACATGGAGGAACACTCTTGATGGTGTGTATTATAATATTGATTTCCAGTCAAACTCAGGGATGTTTTTAGATAGGTTTGAAATTATGGTGACTACATCTCCTGACGGGACGGGGATACAGTACACCACATGGTCTGTTATTATCTCAAATATTGGTGCGATATCATATACTGATGATTGGCAGATACAACCTGATGAATACTTCTTTAATTCCTGGCCACAGGGTACAGTATATGTTCATGTTAAATGTAGAGATTTAGTCCCAACTGAAGCAGTTTTATATAATGCATTTTATATAAGGAAAGATACGGCGCCGCCAATCATCGTTGACCTACAAGAAGGTGATACAACATGGCAACGGTTACCAGGAAAAGCATATAGTGTTCACTTTTATGACTATGGTATCGGAGTATCAACAATCTGGTATCGAGTCTATTCTTCCTCAACAATACAAGATGAGACAACGATGCTGCTTGATTGGACAACAATTTATGCTGGCGTTCCTGTATCAGCATATACAACTGACTGGGCTGTGGATTTTGATAAACTTCAAGAGTGGGCAACAAATTATATAACTGTAAAATGTTTTGATGCGTTTGGATATTCTGCAACTTCGCCATCAGTATTCTTTGTCCTAAAAGATACGACACCGCCAACTGTGCCAACACTAACATCACCACTTAACGGTTTGTTAACATCACAGATGACAATCACATTTATATGGGGACCTGCTTTTGATACAAGAAGTGGAATTAAAGATTACAAGTTACAAATCTCAACAAGTGCAGATTTTAGCATAATAGAATATTCAACTACAACTACAGAAACAAATGTTTCTGCTACACTCACAAAATCTGTTACTTATTATTGGCGTGTCCGATCAGAAGATGCTGCGGGGAACTACTCTACATTCACAACACCGTTCTTGCTTGCTATTGATACAATACCACCTCCTGCTCCAACATTAATTTCACCTGCGGACAACACAACAACTAATTATACAACAATCAACTTCATATGGTCTGTTGTTTCAGATATAGGTCCTGCAGGAGTGAAAGAATATGAATTACAGATTTCCACTTCATCAGATTTTAGTACAATAAATTACTCGGCTGTAACAAGCCAAGCAAGCTTGACAACTACATTAACCGAAGGTAGATATTGGTGGCGTGTCCGTGCGGTTGATAACATCTTAAACTATGGTGCGTGGAGTGTGGGGTATCAACTGCTTATTGATACATCACCACCAACAATTTCCGGCGCTGATTCCTTAGGTTCAACAGATCCAACCTGGCGTAACACTTCAAAACCAGGTGGTTACGATGTAAACTTCCACGACCATGCTGCATTATTAAAAGATGCGTGGTATTGTGTATCAACAAACACGTTTGCAACACCACCGCTTGTTATTGACTGGACAGCAATATTTACGGACTTAAATTCACAGGATTACCTCACTGATTGGTCACCTGCGTTCGCATTACTGCTTGAAGGAGTAACAAACTATGTTTCTGTCCGTGTTCAAGATAATTTATTACAAATGGCAACTTATTATGATTGTTTCTTTATTTTGAAAGATATAACGAAACCAACAATAGTGAATAATATGCCTGCAGGTTCTGATTCTGTTTGGAGGAATACAGATCCAGGTATAATATACGATGTTAACTTTTTTGACCTTGGTGGTTCAAAATTAAGTAAATTCCAAACAAAAGTCACAACTGGACCATCACTTAGTGGTATTGAAGTTTGGGATTGGACAGACCATACACTTAATATTAATGCAACTTATTATACAGACAACTGGGGGTTGGATTTTGAAAACTTGGTAGAGGGGAAAAATTATGTTTCAGTTAAAGCAATAGATAACGCAACAAATTATGATACACTAATTGATGCATTCTTTGTATTAAAAGATACAACGCCACCAAGTTATACAAAAAATTCAACTTGGGATGAAACTGCATGGTATGCTTATCCACCTACTGTTGATATTGACTTCCAAGATGCTACCTCAGGTTCAGGTGTTAAAGGTTTTGATATAATTGTATCCCCAGATGTAGGGCAAGGCTTTAGCCTTGCATTATGTCCTTGGACACAAGTTGTTTCAACAAATACATATTCTTATACTGAAAACTGGCAGATACCACAAAGTGTATTTGATGCTATGATATCCGGTGTTACTAATTATTGTTGGGTTCGTGTTTACGATTTTGCAGCAAATACTACTACAGCGTCTGAATATGTATTTATTGTT
>CAZLOB010000005.1:0-3110 GCA_964561135.1 uncultured Elusimicrobia bacterium
CCCTTTATTTTTTGCAAAAATGATTTTTCCGGGGGATAAAAATGCCTGAAATATGGGCGAAAAAACCAAAAGATGGAAAAGTGATAACTCTAAAACAACATACAAAAGATTTGTTAGATGATCTTGAAAAACTTCGTGAAAAGTTACCTGAAAAATTAGGAAATATAGAAAAAAATACTTTGTTTGACTTACTTAAATATGCAGTTTTTTTCCATGATCTTGGAAAAGTTTCACCGCCATTCCAAAAAAATTTAAAAAACACTAACTATTATGAAAAGCTAAAAGCACTTTTAGATATAGATAAACTTTTAGATATAGATATAAGACATAACATCCTTTCGCTATTTTTTATTAACAAAAATAAAGTTGAAGAAATATGCAAAAATGACGAATCTTTGTTTTGCACTTTACTTTCTTCTGTTGCTTTTCATCATTGGAGAAAAGATGAAAAAGAATATTTATTACATATAAATGATGAATTGAAGAAAGCATGTGAAAAATTACTTGAGAATAAAAATGGAGAAAAATTAGCAAGTATCTTGAAAGAACATTTTAAAGGCTTTAATAAAATAAATGCGGAAGATTTAATCTCTTTTAATATAGATCTTGCAGAACATATAAAAGAAGATGGGGACTTAATAAGTTATGGAATAATTCCTCCTTATACTTTATATTTCCTTCCTGAAAGATTAAGAGCAGAAGCAGAACAAAAGATTAATTTAAATTTATGGATTTTTCTTTCTGGGTTTTTGATGCGACTTGACCATTTTGTTTCATTTTGTGAATGTGAAGGTTTAGATTTCAAAGCAGAAAAGGAAATTCCAAAAACTGATCTGAGAGCAAAATTAGAAGAAAAATTTGGTGAAAATTTTTGGCAAAAAGAATTCTTGAATTTAAAAGATAAAAATATCATCCTAATTGCCCCAACAGGTATTGGGAAAACAGAATTTGCTTTTTTATGGTCAGAAGGAGAAAAATTTTTTTATACTTTACCTTTAAGAGTTGCAACGAATCAGATATTTGATAGGGCTTGCGGATATTTTAATGAAAATAAAAGTGGAAATAAAGATTTGTTTATAGAGGGGAATGTAGGACTTTTACACTCTGATGCAGATTTATTTATAATTGATAAATGGGAAACAGCAAAAAATACTGACTGGGATGGTGAAATACCTAAAATAATAGAAATTTCAAGACATCTTTCTTTACCAGTTAATATATCAACAGGAGATCAAATTTTTCCCTCTGCTTTAAAATATCCTGGATATGAGAAAATTTATGCAACCTTAGGATATTCAAAACTTATAATTGATGAAGTTCAAGCGTATGATCCGAGAGCTTGTGCAATAATTGTAAAAATGATAAAAGATATTGTCTCTCTTGGTGGAAAGTTTTTACTTATGACTGCAACACTTCCAGGATTTATAAAAGAAGAATTAGAAAGCAAAAATATAGAATATGTTGAAATAGATTTATATGAAGGAAAAATAAGAAATGAGGGGAAAGAAAGAGATACAATAAAGATAAAAGATATAGCAAGACATAAAATTGAGTTAAAGGAAAAGGATATTGAAGATGATGTTGATGAAATCATAAAAAAGGCTAACGCTGGAAAAAGAGTTCTTGTTGTTTTAAACACAGTTGAAAAGGCAGAAAAAGTTTATGAAGAAATTAAAGATAGTAGAAAATTTGAAGGATTTTTAGAATTATTACATTCAAGATTTACTTTAAATGAAAGAAAAGAAAAGGAAAAAAAGTTAGAAGAAGAATTTAAAAATCCTAAGCCAGAAAATGAAAATCTCCCTAAAATTCTTGTAGCAACACAAGTTGTTGAAGCATCACTTGATATTGATGCAGATTATTTGTTTACAGAGATTGCACCTATTGATTCATTAATTCAAAGAATGGGAAGAGTGGTAAGGAGGGTTGATTTATTAAGTGGGAAGGTAAAAGGAAAGGATGAAGATTTTGAATATGGAAATCTTTATGAAGAAGGTGAAGCAAATATTTTAGTGTATTGTGAAAAAGAAAAAGACAAAATTAAAGAGTCAGGAAAAGGAAAAGTTTATGAGACAGAATTAATTCAAAAGGCATACAGAGTTTTAAAAAATAAAAAGGAAATTAAAGAAAGTGAAAAACAGGGTTTAGTTAATGAATTTTACGAAAATGTTAAAAATGAAAAAAATTCAAGATATCTTCAAAAGTTTTATGAAACCCTAAGAGTGCTTAACTCTGGTTATGTTTCTGAAAATAAAGAAGAAGCCCAGAATATATTTAGAGAGATTTATACAGTTCCAATAGTAGATAAAAATAAAGTTGATGAGATTGCTGATAAGATTGTTAATAAGATAAAAGATGACCAAAATATAACCTGGCTCTGGTTTAAAAAAGAAATAATCGCAGAATTTGTGATAAATGAAAATATGCGGGGGTATAAAGAATACGAGCTTGAAAGCTTATGGAATAAGATTAAAGATAAGATTGAAATTAAAGATGAAAATAAATCAAAGAACTTAAAAAAGGGATTAGAAAATTATTGTTCAGGAATATATGTGATTGAACAAAAAGAACAAAAGGTTTCAATAATTGAGTAGTAAATGGGATAAATAAATGGAAATAAATGTAGATGAAATCAAAATTAGAGGAGTTGAAGTTTCTTATTACATAATTTGTAAGAGAAAATTATGGCTTTTTTCACATGGGATCAATTTTGAAAGGTTTTCCGATGATGTGGAAATTGGAAAAATTATAAGTGAGTCCTTTTTTAAAAGAGAAAAATTGAAGGAGATAGAAATAGAAAGTTCTAAAATTGATTTTATAAAGGTTAAAGATGAAATTATTGTAAATGAAATAAAAAAATCAAGAAAGCTTGAAGAAGCTCATATCTGGCAAACCAAATTTTATATATATGAACTTCAAAAAATGGGAATTAATTCAAAAATGGGAATAATTCATTATCCTAAATTGTTGAAAAAAATTGAAGTTGAGCTCCTGGAGGAAGATAAAGATAAAATGAAGGAAGCACTTTTAAAAATTCAAGAAATAAAATCACTTAAAACACCTCCAGAGGTGAAGGAAAAAACTTATTGTAAAAAATGTGCCTATTATGA
>CAZLOB010000006.1:0-12762 GCA_964561135.1 uncultured Elusimicrobia bacterium
ATAATTTACAAGTGTTGGTGAAACAGAATCTTTTGTTCTTATATACCAACCAACATCATTTCTTGTAACCAACGTCCAGGACAATATGTATTCACCATTTGATAACTGTACTTGTTTTTCTGTAGGATAATCCCAAGGATCATTTGATTCTAAGGTTACAATAGGGTGTGCTGAAGTCTTGTTCCACCATTTGTCAACTGCACGAACTGTTATGTTAAAAGACACACCTGCTGTTTGTGCTGAAGGTGTCCCTGAGATACCTCCTGTTGATATAGGTAATTCAGTTGTTGGATATGGTGGTTTACCAGGAATTGCTGAGACACCCGGCGGTAAAATCAAAAATCTAAATGGTGTGTCAGGAACAACAGGTATACCACCAGTATAATCTGAAATATATCCTGACGCAGTAGCTGATGCAACAGTAACTTTTGCTGCTGCAAGACGTACAGTAAACGTAGTTGTTCCGTTTATCAACTCTTTTGTTCTTGAGATTCTGAACACTTCATAATCTATATCCCAATCATCAATCAAAACAGTTACAGTAGGCGATGCTGTTGTTAAGTTATAATACGCATCACAGGCACGTACTGTTAAGTTGAAATATGCACCCGCTGTTTGAGAAGAAGGTGTCCCAGTTCTACCACGACCTGCTGTATAACCAGGTTCTGGTGTTTCACCAGGCGCATATATTGCTAACCTTGACGGTACATTAGGTTGTATGAACACAGGCGATGAGATACCATCTTGAACACCTGAAGCAGATGCTCTTACTGTCCATGTTGAAGATGTAACCATTGAAACATTTGTAAAGTTAGTATATCCTAAATTAAGTGCTTGTGGTGATGGATGTGTATCATATGGATCTGTTGTATATATTGAAACAAGTTGGCCTGAATAAACTAAGTTGTAATAATCATCAACTGCAAATACAGCTACATTAAAGTATATAGTTGTCCCTGCTCTTATAATTGTCCCACCTGAAATTGGCACACCTGCTGTTTGTACTAAAGCTTCTCCTTCTTTACCACCGGTGCCATCATACGGTGGTTTACCTGGGACATATTTTTCACCTGGCAATATCACATGTAATCTTGTAAATGTAGAAGATGTTACAGTAAATGTAGAAGTTATATTTGTTTGATACAACCCGCCTGTATCAGTTGCAATAATTATGTGATACTTAAATGGTTCCCAGTATGGCGGATTTGTATCAGTTCGTTCTTGTGATGCAGTAAGTATTACTTTTTCAATATTTGCTTCACCGTTTACTGTTGATTGTGTTGGTTCATCATCATACTCATCATACGGTGTTATAAGTTTAACATTAGCACCTGCTGTCGGAACAAGATTCCATAATATATCTGTTATCCTAACATTTACATAGAATGGTTGACCTGCTTGTTGAGTTTCCGGCGTTCCTTCTTTACCTTTTGTTGTGTTAGGTCTTGGTATTTCACCCGGTAGTAACGCTTGTAGTTTGATAGGTGGACCCGGATTTACCCATACCAAAGAAGAATCTCGTTTACCATAATATGGTGGGTTACCATCAGTATCTTCAGCAGTTAAATAATGCCAAGTTGATGCTGTAACCAATGCAACCCTGAACACTGTTGTCCCGTTAAGTAATGGTTGATAAGATGGATCCCAACCTAAACCTGTCTCAGCATCAACACCATCGTTAGGATCAGATGATGTAAGTGTAACACCGGGCTGTGCTGTAGGAACTATGTTGTTAAACCTATCCACACAATAAACTTTTACATCAAACCACACTCCTGCTGTCTGTTGTATCACAGAACCTGTCTTACCTAAGATAGAGCCGGGTTCGTGTTGTTCATCTGGTACAAGAACTAAAAGTTGTATTGCGTTTGGTTCAGGTGTAACATTTATACCGCCAACATAAGTTGCAGCGTATTGTTGTGGGTCAGCATCATGTTGTGCATAAATAGTTAGGGACTCTTGTAATCCTTGATATAAAGTTGCTCTTCTTAAGTTTACAGGGAAACTCTTCATACCATTTTCAAGACCAAGCGGTGTCGGGTCTGTATCATAGGGATCAGAAGTCCATACCTTAACTAATGGATTGTGAGCAGGATTTATGTTCCAATACAAATCGCATGCTGCTACTGTAACATAATATGTAACACCTACAGTAAGATTTTGTGGTGTCCCGGTTTTACCACCAAACTCCGGATAATACGGTGGTTTACCAGGGACATGTGTCTCACCAGGGACAACCATTAAAAGATACTGTGCATCTGCTGGTTGTACTGGGACTGAAGAATTGCCTGAAGTTAATCTTTCAGCTGGTGGTATATCCTCGGTAACATCTTCTGCTGTTACTAAAGTATTTCTATTTTGTGGGTCAAGTGCGCCACGGTTCGCTGTTATAAGTGTCAAAGTAAATGTTGCAATACTCAAGTATTCATCTGTTGTGATTAACGCTTTTGTAGACGGTTCAGTATCATACAAATCATCAGTTGTAATTCTTATTACTCTTGACGATTCAGCGATATTATATCTTGTATCTGTAGCATAAACTGTGATAGTAAACGAGGACCCTGCAACTTGGGTAATTATACCTGATGAATCTTTACCTGTTGGTGAACCCGGAATATGAACTTCACCAGGTGCTAAAACTAAAATTCGTGTTGCTCTTCCAGGATGAACAACAATCGCCGGCGATGTATCTGGCAACAGATACGGATTATCAGCATTTGGTGCTGTAGACGCTGTTATTCTCCAACCAGTTGTTGTTGCTGTAACCAAAGATGTATAAATTGTTACAGTACCATTTGTTGTAGCAGCGTCAGGCGGTGCTTCATAGAACGGATCTGTAGCAGATAATCTTACTGTAGTGTTCACAGTAGTCACTGGGTTCCAATATTTGTCAACAACATTTACTACAACAGCTTCTAACTCGCCTGCATACCATGCTCGCGGTGTGCCTTCTTTACCGTTTGTGTACCATCTTCCGGGAACCGCTTCTTCACCAGGTACAAGTAGTTGAAGTTTTGTAGCAACACCAGGGTTAGATTGTATTGGCGGTGTTACATATTTTTCTAAATTATTTCCAGCTGCAGTTGAAACAATGATTTTGTATTGTTCACCAACACCACGCCTAAATTCTATATCAAAAGTTGCAATACCGTTTGTAGTTGATTTTGGTGATGGTTCAACATCATACGGATCTTCAGTTTCTACTTTAACAAGTGCTGATGTTGAAGTTACTAAGTTCCACCTGCTATCAGTTATATACACACTAATTGTAAACGGAATACCAGCCTGTTGTGGTACTACTGAACCTGTCTTACCTGTTGGTGAACCTGGAACATAAGTTTCGTTTGGTACTACTGCAAGAAGTTTAACAGGTGGCCCTGGATTAACAACAATCTTCGGTGTGATATATTCAATAAGACCTGTTGCAGAAACTTGTATTCTCCAACCATCAGTTGTTGCAGTAACCAAGTTTCTTTCAACAAATGTTCTACCATTTGTGATACCAATAGATTGTGGGTCAGGAGTATCATGTGGATCTTCAGTAGTAAGTGTTGCTGTAATATTTGTATTTGTAACATTCCAGTAGTCATCACATACTTGCACTGTTATTGTTCTTGTTGAATCAACAACCCAAACTTCAGGCGTACCTGTTCTTCCTTCAAGTGAACCAGGTAACCATGTCTCACCAGGAAGTATTATCTGTAACTTCTTTGCAACATTTGGCAAAACAGTAACTTTTTCAGATACAGCATCTGGATATGTTGGATCAACACCATCAACATCTCTTGCAGTAATTGTCCAACTTGATGGGTTTAATGCCCAACCTGATGTTCTAAGTTGTACAACAAATGTTGTTGTACCGTTAACAAGTTGTTTTGATGAAGGATACACTGCATAAGGATCATACTCTCCTACTTTGACAAGTTCAACCCATGGCATATCAACACCGCTTTCAACTCTGTTATAAAACTTATCAACTAAGTTCACTGTAACAACAAAATTATCTCCAGCAATTTGTGGTGTAGGTTGTCCTTCTTTACCATATGGTGGTGGATTTACACCGTTTTCCCACTTACCTGGTTCATATGTTTCACCAGGAAGTAATATCTGGAGTTTAAGTTCTGAAAGCGGGAATATCTTAGGTTGTACTGTTATAACAGAACTTGTTGATGTTTCAAGGTATGGTGCGTCTGTATCTACTGCATATAATCTATGTTGAGACCCTGCTGTCACAAGCGCAACAAAGAACACTGTTGTCCCGTTTACTAACTGTTGTGTTGACGGATGTATATCCCAGTTGTCAGAAGTATCAATTCTAACAAACGAAGTATCAGTTGTTGGGTTAAAGTAAGTATCTGTCGCGTAAACAGTGCAACCAAATGGTATCCCTGCAGTTTGTATCAAAGGTGTGCCTTGTTTACCAGTTGGTGAACCAGGAAGTATTGTTTCACCAGGTACAACTATAAGCAACCTTGCAACATTGTTTGGTACTACAGTAAATGTTGATGAAACATTTGTTTCCATAACAGGCGGGGTTAAGTCAACAACTGTCACCGTATGTGTCCCTGCAGTAACAGGAATTATAGTAAAGACAGTTGTACCATTTTGTAATACAAGATCATCAGGTTCTGTGTCAAACAAATCAGTAGTTGTTAATCTTACTGTAGATGATACAGTTTCAACTGGTTGCCAGTTATAATACCTATCACATGCATAAACCGTAACATTATATCCAACACCAGCAGTTGCAGTTTGTGGCATCCCTGTTCTTCCATATTGTGCTAACGGTGATATCACTTGACCTGGTAGCACAACTAACAATTTTTCAGCTGAAGCTGGTTTTATCTCAATTAATGAAGAGTTATATGACAGATAATCAGCATGTGTCGCCGTTATACTCCATAACCCTGTTGTGTAGAACACAACATAATAATCGCTTGTTCCTGCTGTTAACGAAGCATACTTAGGTGTGTTACCATCACCAACATAATCTTGGAAACCAACACAGTCTAAGTTTATATTCACAACATTATCAGTTCTTCTGTTCCAGTAATAATCGCAAATGTTTATCTTTGCTAAAACAGCTGTTCCTGCTGTTTGTGGCTCAACAACACCTTCTTTACCACCAGTTGAATCAGTGTATGGTGGTTTACCAGGACGTGCAACTTCGTTTGGCAGTAATACTTGTATCCTATCGTTAGTAGTTGACGGGTTTGGTTGTACAGGAATAGCTGCTGACTGATATATCTGCAAGGTTGACGCTGCATAAACAGTTATCTCCCAGCCAGAGTTGTTCCAGTTGAATGGATCTGTTGCAGAAACAAATGTAACTTGGAATGTAGTAGCACCTGCAACAAGTGTTAGTGTTGATGGTTCAACATCGTATGGATCTTCAGTTGTAAGCCAGCATGCAACAAAAGTTGATGCTCTGTTATAATAATCATCTGTTACATAAACAGTAACATTAAATGAAACACCAGCAGTTTGAGTAATAGGTGTTCCTTCTTTACCATAAGGTGCAATGTTATACTTACCAGGTTTATATGTTTCACCGGGAAGTATTGCTAAAAGTTTTGTTGGAACATTAGCTGTTACTGTAACAACGGGTACTGTATAACTTGCAAGTGGACTATCATCAATATCTTCAACTAAAATATAATGTGTTGCTGCAGTAACAAAAGTATGTTGTATTATTGCTTGTCCTGAAACTAAAGATGTTGCAGGCGGTGTTGAGTTGTACACATCAGAATCTGTTATTCTTACTAAAGCGACAGCGTTCGGATTTAAATTCCAATATTCATCACAACCATATACTGTGATATTAAACGGTACACCAGCAGTAAACACTTCCGGTATACCAGTTTTACCATTTGGCGAACCCGGTAAGTATGTTTCACCAGGAAGTACTGCAAGTAGTTTTACAGCAACATTTGCTTGACAAGTAGATATTGGTGTTGTATATGGTTGATAATAAATCCCAACACCATCTATATCAGAAGCTGTTATTGTGAATGTTCCTGCTTTAACTAATGTTATGTTAAATACTTTCCTACCATCAACAAGTTGTTCAGCTGAAGGTTCTATATCGTAAGGATCTGAAGTTTCCACTCCTACTAAAGGATTACCTTCAGCAGGTGAGATACCAAAAAGTGTATCATCAATCCTGTTATAGTAATAATCGCATGCATAAACTGTAACTGAGAAAGTTAAACCAGCAGTTACAACTTGTGGAACACCTGTTTTACCACCAGTTGTATCACCTAATGTATACGGTGGTTTACCCCATACATGTATTTCACCTGGCAAAGTTACAAGAAGTTTTCTTTCATAACCAGCTTCATCTCTTCTTGGTTTAACTTTAACACCTTCTGTAATGTATGTTTGATATATATTTGGTGATATATCATCAGCGGTAAGTCGCCAACCAATAGTTGTCGCTGTAATTAAAGTAGGATATTCTGAAGATGTACCATCAGTATTATCTGCAGGTATAACATAATCAATATAATCTCCATAGGTGTAACTATCATACGGATCTTCAGTTGTTAATCTCACAACAATATCCTGTGGTGCAGGTGTTGGGTTATAATAATCATCTACTAACCTTATTGTTGGCATAAACGAATATCCAGCTTCTTGCCATGAAGGCGTCCCGTATTTACCTGTAGGCGAGCCAGGGTCTGCTGTCTCACCTGGTAATATCACAAATATCTTAGATGGTTCATTTGGGTTAACATTAAACACTTCACCAAGCTGGTCCAAAAGTCCTCCATCACCATCAGTTACTTTAATTCTTCTTGCTTGTGCAGTTTTTACTACAACAGTAAATGTTGCAGTATCAACTAAATTAACAGATGCTGGTGTGATTTCAGCGTAAGGATCTACCTCTGTTGCTGTCTTCATAACTTGTATCCAAACAAGCGTGTTTGTAGTTGTTATATTCCAATATGTATCACATGCGTTAACAGTTACAGTAAACGCTACACCAGCAGTTTGTGTTTGTGTTACCGCAGTATTTTTACCGTAAGGTGGTGTTGCATTAGGTGAGCCAGACCAGTTACCAGCAAGGTTTTGTTGGTTAGGAACTAAAACTTGTAGTTGTGATGCAGCTCTCGGTAAAACTATAAAACTTCTTGATGTTGTTGATATATAAAGTGGTGGTATACCATCTATATCTTCAACAAGAACAGTATGTGTCCCTGCACGAACTATGTTTATAGCGTTTGTGAATACATATTGTCCTGCAAGAAGTTGTTCAGTTGAAGGTTCAACATCGTAAGGATCATTTGGTGTATAAACCCTTATCTCAGGCTCATCTAATGCAACTCTGTTCCACCAATTATCAACAAGGTTCACAACTACAGTAAACGGTGTACCTGCAGTAATGTTTGGTATTGTACCAACTTTACCTTCAGGATGGCCAGGTTCCGCTGTCTCACCAGGAAGTATTAGTTGCAACCTTGCAGCATTGTTCGGATTAACTAATATACCTGAGACAGTATGTGATGAAGTTATAGGTGAAGTTGATGCTTCAACTGCTGTTATATCAACATATACAACATCAAGCGTGTTGCCTGTAGGTCTTGCTCTTCTTAAAGTAAGCGATTGTATTTTTTGTCCTGAAACTAAACTAAATACAGGTTCTGTATCATAAGGATCTGTAGTTACAAGTTTTACTTCCATTGTACCATTTGTGTTATGGTTCCAATATCTATCACATGAACGTACTGTGACATTAAACGAAACACCAGCTGTACGTGCAGTAGGTGAACCAGTTTTTCCTTCAGGAATACCAGGTTGTACTGTCTCTCCAGGAACAACAAGTTGTAGTTTCTCTATTTCCGCAGGCGAGACATATATTGCTTGTGTTGTAAACCCTTCATAATTTGTCCCACTACCACCTGTATCTGTAGCAGAAATACTTCTTTGTGAAGGACCGTTTGTTTGTCCTGTTGCAACTAAGAAACATACACTATACTGTTTATATCCAGCTACAAGTTGTGCTTCAGCAGGATTTTGTTCTATTGAAACATCAGGATTTGGATACGGTGATATATCTATTGCAACAACAGGTTGTGTTGCAGTTGAATGTCTGTTGTTATATGTATCAACAAGGTAAACATCAATATATTGAGTAGTACCTGCAGTAAATGTTATAGGTGTACCAACTAACCCTGTTGAAGAACCGGGTTCAGGTGTCTGTCCTGGTAAAACAACTAAAAGTTTTTCTGCTGTCGTAGGTATAACATAAACACCTGAAGATACACCTGTTGATAAAGAAATACCTTCATATACTGAAGCATAGATATAATGTGTTGCACCTGAAACCATTATGTTGTTGTAAACAGTAGCAGCAGTAATTAAGGTTATAGCAAATGTTGTAGTACCAGAAACTAAAGTTTGTGTTGAAGGTTCAACATCATATTTGTCAGTTGTAACAATTCTTACTGTTGGATTAGCATTATCAACTCTGTTCCAATAATAATCGCATGCGTTAACTTGAACATTGAATGTAACACCAGCAACCTGTGTTGTTGGTAAACCAATCTTACCACCGGCAGGGGTATCATATGGTGGTTTACCCCATTCTGCTGTCTCACCAGGTAGTATCACTTGTAGTTTCAAAGCAGTTGCTGGGTTCACAGGTACAGGTTGTGGTATTGTATGAGCAGTAAAGTTTGTTGTACCGATATCTTCAGCAGTTAGATACTGATTACCACGTTGGACAAAGAAAACAACAAACGTTGTTGTCCCTTGTGGTAAACCAGAACCATCTAAAAGTTCTTTTTCTTGTGGTAAAGATGTAGTATATGGGTCAGAACCCGGTGTTACATTTAACCTTACTAAAGTTGATGTTGTTGGTACAACATTCCAATACCTATCACATGCATCAACTTTTACATCAAATGAGACACCAGCAGTTTGTGTAAACGGTGAGCCGGAAAGACCACCAATTACACCAGGCGCTCTTGATACACCAGGAACAACAACTCTTAGTTTAACCGGTGATGCTGGTAAAACAACTACATCAACAAAACCTGTAATATTATCTCTTCCAAAACCGTCCGGTATATCTGTTACACGGATCCTTCTTGTTCCTGCTTTAACAAGATGTACTGCTTCAGAATCCACTGCAACTGTATAGAATGTTTTCTCACCTTTATCAGCTAAAGTAAATGTATAATCTTCAGGCAACCAACCTTCCTCAGGTTGATAATTATAACCTGAAACATATTTATATTCAGGTCCTGCACCATCTGGATACAAGCCATCAACAGTGAACCTTATTCTTCCAACATAGTTCTTCGCAGTATCACCATTGATATCAACCGCTCTTACAGTTATCCTCATTTTTGTTCCAGCAACAACTGTATCATACTGAGGTGTTAAAACAAACGAATTTGCTGGCAGTGTCACATAAAATCTCTTCCAATTAGATACATCATAATCTTGAACATTACCAGCACGGTCTGTTGCTTGTGAACGTACGAAATATAACTTTCCTGACTTCCAAGTAGTTGTTGAGAACGCTGGTGACTGCCATGAAGGTTCACCACCTGAACATACACCCCAGTTGTTAGAACCAATTGTTCCTGTATAAGCAGTCCATGTTGACTCAACAAAATCCCAAATTAAATCAGAACCGTCTTCATCAATTATCTCGTTTTCATTCTCATCTCGTATTAAACAAATCTTTACACCACTGTTGGGTACAATACCACTGTTGTTTAACGGATGTAGATTATCCGCTGCTGAACCACCAATGTATTCAACACTTTCAAAATATAATTCTTCAATGTTCTTCCATTCACCAGCAACACGTACTTGTAATACAGTTGAGGTAGGTTTTGTTGTATCATAGATAAACGTATGTGATGAAATAAACGGATCTGTTTCAACATTTGCTTGTGGTATTTCAACATTGTCATATCCTCTTACACGGACACGATAAATTCTTCCGTCGGTCCAATAGATTGACGCGTTTTCATAAACCCATCTCACAACTTCGCCACCAGCCCCTGAAGTTGATATAGTTATCCATCGTTCTTCAGGCGCGTTTGCTTCCCAAATATTTAAATTATGGTTCCAGTATGGATAACCACTGTCCGTAATATTTTGTATTGAAATCTCTACTTTGTTCACACCAGCAGTTAAATCAACTGATGTTCCAGAAAGTATTGTAAACGGTGTATTGTATGCACCGTTATTTGCTGGAAATTCTATTCTTGAGACAGGCGGTGTGTTATCAAAAGTAAATGTTGCCCCACGAATATTGAACCAATCCTCTTGATTACCACGGTTATTAACATCGCTTTGTGGATTCCCAGCGTTATCTTCAGCACGTGCTGTGATATAATACGATGTACCTGATTCTAAAGATGCAGTATTAATTTCAGAAAATGTCCAACTTGCTAATCCTGAAACAGGACGTTCTGTCAAAGTTTCAGCTGTAAATCCTGTACCTGACCACCACATACCTGTTCTGTTATTTCTTACAGCAATACGTACATTGTATAATCCTGATGGACCATAATATGCCCCTGCGGGATCAGGCAAATCTTTCGCAGTACCATAAATTTCACTTAATGCACCAATGTAGGATCCGTTTGGTGGGAAGGAAACATAGGTTTCAGGTTTTGTTGTATCATATCTAAATATAGATGTTGAATAAACTGTAGAATAATTTCCTGCATCATCCTGTGCCCTTGCTTCAACTTTATAAACATATCCTGACTGCCAAGAAGTAAATGTTGTATACCAAATTGTCCAATCAGTTGTTGATACTGCTGTAAACCATGCATCATCTGCTGATAGTTCCATATTCCATCCATTCCCATCCCACCAGCCACCATCAATGTAGCTATAAATTCTTATCTCAACTTTTGATATTGGATTTGCATCATATGCAGTACCTGAAATTGTTGGTAGGACTCTGTAATACTTATTAGGTGGTTCAACTAAACTATGTATTGGTCGTTGTAGATAAACCAACGGCGGTGTTTTGTCACAAATCCATGTTGAACCGGGATGCAACGGTTCAGGCTCAGGATTTGTAGCGTTATCATAAGCACGAGATTGTATTTGATATTCAACACCATCCTCCCAATCCGGTAAACCATAATCTCTATACCATCTTCCTTCTGCTGCAACCCATACTGTGTCAAGTTCGTAAACTGTTGTAACCCAAGATGTGCCATCCCAATACTGATTTGTATCAAGACGTTTAATTATAACTTTAACATTAAGGATACCAGATGTATTAGGACCTGTTGGTGGGACAACATCTGCTGCTGTACCTGATATAACAGTCGGTGAAATATAATATCCACCATCTTCAGGATATGTTACTCTTGACACAGGTGGCGTGTTATCAAAAGTAAATGTTCTATCATACAAAGATGGTAATGCAGGACCACGGTCTTCAATATTTCCTGCAACATCTTTTGATTTAGAATAAACTCTATACTGTCTTCCTGACTGCCATGTAGGTGTTGAAGTAAACTGCCACATATTTGTTCCAGAAGCATCAGGCCAATCTAAAGGTTCATAATCAATCCAGCTTGACCCAGTCCAATAAGTATTACCAGAAGTTAAATCACGAATTAATACTTCAACCTGTGATATACCAAACTGGTCAAATGCTGTACCTGAGATAAGTGGTAGTTGTCTGTCAGGTAAAGCAGCAGGATTGTTTGTATAATATGTATAAATTGGTAATGTTATAACAGATGTCGGTTTTGTAATATCATATACAAAAGTTTTTGATGAACCAAACGGTACTTCAAAATTACCTGGTTCAGGTAATGAATTATCAAACGTTCTTGAATATACAACATACGTTGAATGCGAAACTAATGCAGGTGCAAAACCTGTATATGCCCAGCTAGTATTTGCTGGCGATAAATTAGTTGCAGTAAACCATTGTTGTGATGTACCACTAAAGTCAGTACCGTTCCACCAACCAGGATTAGGCGACAGGCAATATATAGAAACTTCTGTTTTTCTTATACCGCTTGCATTACCTAAGACAAGGATATCTTCTGAAGTGCCGGAAATAGTTATTAGTGAGTTAGTTATTAGTAAATCAGTTGGCCAAGTGATTGTGCTTGTTGGTGTAGATTTGTCACAGATAAATGTAACAGAGTTTACTGAAACATTAAATACATCTTCAACATTTGAAGGTATAGACTTATCTTTTGCACGAGTTACAATTAGATAAACATTACCATCAGTCCAGTTCTCGTTATTAAACGTATAACTCCATGAAGTTGTTCCTTGAGCAACAAAGAATGTCTGTGCAGCATTAAACGCGGAACCGCTCCACCAGTTGTTAGGTCCTGGGATTGACAAGTTTTGTATTGCAACCTCAACTTCTTTGATACCGGCACCGGCTGGTTCTAAAGGATTATCTTTTGCAGTACCAGAAATTGTTGTCAATGACCAGTAATAATTTGTATGTTGTGGTAGGTTAATTTTTGAATCAGGTTTTACCTCATCAAAAATAAAGTATATATCATATTCAGGAATTTCAGAAACAGCTTCAGATGAACCTGCAACATCCCATGCACGCGATGTTACTTCATACCTTTTACCACTTGTAAATGTTACAGCAGCAGTATAAGCCCAAGATGAAACCCATACATTGTTCACCACAACCCAGCTTGAACCATAAACAGCAATATCCTTCCATCCTTCAGAACCAAACCATGCAAGATTATCTGTCACATTTATCAATCTTATTTCAACTTTTTCTACACCGCT
>CAZLOB010000007.1:0-5450 GCA_964561135.1 uncultured Elusimicrobia bacterium
TAATTTCTAAATCATCAACACTTCTACTTCTATTCCCCAAAGATGGCCTCAAGTTTATCATAGAATCAAACTCAATCCAACCTTCATCAGGATATTTTTCAGGATAAAGATTTATACCCCAAAGATCCTTCTGTTTACTACCAGAATTTAACAATACCATTTCTTCATCTGCATGTAATTCACCACCAACTGCCATTATTTCTCTCTCAACATCAACCACTGCTTTCACTAAATCACCAAATGTCTCTTCTGCAAGTTTTTTCAACTCATCAATAGAAATTTTATCGTTTACAATTTTCATATACTATATTTTACTTTCTCACATTCTCACTTTCTAACTTTTTCACTCCACACTTACGCTTTAACCACATTTTTAAAATTTTTCTTTAAATGATTAAAAACAGCATTTCTTGTATCAACTATCAACTTTGCATTTTCTACAATCATTTTATAGTCATAACAAGAATGATCTGTTGTTATTATTACACAATCATACTTTTTTATAACATTTTTATCAATAGGAACAGACTTTTTACAAAACTTAAACTTACGCATCTTTGGTGTTTCAGGGATATATGGATCGTTATAGTCAACTTTAGCACCTTTTTTTTCTAATAGTTCAATAATTTTAAACGATGGTGATTCTCTTGGATCTCCAATATCTTTTTTATAAGACAAACCTAAAACTAAAATTTTTGCACCAAATATAGTTTTTTTTCTTTTATTTAGTTCATCAACAACTTTTTCAACAACAAACTCAGGCATACGAATATTTATCTGTCCTGCAAGTTCAATAAAATGTGTAGTAAAATCATATTTTTTTGCAATATAGGATAAATAAAAAGGGTCAACAGGAATGCAATGTCCCCCATACCCTGGACCGGGATAAAACGGCATAAAACCAAAAGGTTTTGTCTTTGATGCTTCAATCACCTCCCAAATATCAATACCCATTTTATCAAAAAGCATCTTTAGTTCATTCACTAAAGCAATATTTACAGCACGGAAAGTATTCTCAAGCATCTTTGTAGCTTCAGCGACCTCAGAAGAAGATACAGGTACAACTTTTTTAACAACTTGAGAATAAAAAAGTGTTGCAACTTCACCTGAAACTTTATCCACACCACCAACAACTTTCGGTATTGTTTCAGTAGTATAATCTTTTCTTCCAGGATCTTCTCTTTCAGGAGAAAATGCCAAATAAAAATCAACTCCACACTTAAGACCTGTTTTTTCCAAAATAGGTTTTAAAACATTACGAGTTGTTGTAGGATAAGTTGTAGACTCTAAAACTACAAGTTGACCTTTACGAAGATATTTTGCAATTGTTTCAGCAGTGTTTATAACAGCAGATAAATCAGGCTCGTTTGTTTCTGTAGTAGGAGTAGGTACACAAATTATAATAACATCACATTTTTTTAACAAAGAAAAATCAGAAGTCGGGATAAGATTTTTTGCTTCTTTAATTTTTTCTTCAGGAATATGACTTATATAACTTTTCTTTTTCTTTAAAAGCTCTATTTTATTTTCATCAATATCAAACCCATAAGTTTTAAAACCTTTATTTGAAATAAGCATTGCTAAAGGTAACCCAACATAACCAAGTCCAACCACTCCTACAACTGCTTGTTTGTTTAATATTTTTTGTTTAATTATATTTTCCATTTAAAACCTCCTAAATTAATTTCAACAATATTTTATTGACAATTTTTCATTTTTAACATTATTAAAATTGACAATTTATGGATGTAATATATTAACTAAGCTTTCTTTAGAACATCCAATATTGCAGAGTTAAAAATTTTTGAGGCATCATAATTTATTGAATAAAAAGAATAAAGTCCTTTTTGTCTTTTTTTAACCAATCCGACATTTGCCAACTTTTGTAGATGCTGCGATGCTGTTTTGTAGCCAATTTTTAAACTCTCTGCAATACTTTCGACACTCATCTCATCATCTTCTTTAAGCAACAACTTAAGAATTTTTATTCTTTTCTCATTAGCAACCGCCTTAAAAACCTTTGTTGCAATATCCATATCGACTACTCCTATTAATTTTATTTTTAAAACCTTTTGTTAAACTTAATACACAATTAATTTTAAAATTTCAACATCCCAAAACTTATTCCAATATTCTACAGAACATTAGAATAGTAAACCTTTTTTTAAAATAAAAGCAACAAAGTAATAATCTAAAAAATAAAAAACTTAAATCTCATCTTGCATAATTTATGGTTAATTCAAATACGACAAACTCTTATTCCAATATTCTACAGAATATTGGAATGATTTAATTTAATAATAGTGAACTAACATGAAAATCTGCTTGATGCATCATTAAGAGAAAAAAGTAAGTTAGATATAGTATTTTTATTTTAATTTTTTAAATTTTTGTGTATAGAAAAATTCTTTGATAAACTTCTGTAAACTAAAAAAACCTGATGAGAAATTTTGTCTAAGTTGTAGGTTTTGTTAAGAAGTTCAAAATATCTTTTTTTCTTCTTCTGACATTTCTTTTTTATATAACTCAACAATTTTTTTTGCAAGTTCTAAAACGAAACAGAAGCCACTTCATCTCAGACAAAAAATTTCTAACAAGAAAATTATGTTCTTCCAACTACTATTTTCTCTTTTATCATTGGTGTCATTAACCTTATTTCATCTAGCGATACTACTTTTGAAGCATCAAGTATTTCTATTTCCAACGGTTTATTTTTTTCATCAAGATGTAAAATAACACCTTCTTTCAAATCTATAGAATCTACTGGTTTGCCTTCGTTTAACTCTATCACTAACACATCAGCTTCTTGCGAGTATTTTATCTTCATAAACACCGCCTCCTTTAAAATACTTATTCTTATAAGGAAAATAAACTGTTATTAAAACTGGTATTTCATTTTCATATTCATAAACCGCACGAACAATATGTTCACCATAAACTTTATGTGCTATAAATCTATTGTTGTGTCCTGTTAAAACCTCATCAGGAAAAATAAGTATTTCAATTATCATCTCTTCAGTAATTTTCCATTTATTTATACGTTCTATTGCATGAAAAAGAAATAAAATTTTAACATTTTTTGTTTCTACTTTTAATTCATAGAGAATACTTTTTGATGTTTCTTTTTCGTAATTATGTTCATCAAAAGTTAATTATTATAATAAAAAGATATTTTAAGCAAATCTTAAAATATAAAATTAAAAATTTTTTATCAAGCAGAATAAATCTTTACGAAAGTACAATTCAACTACGATTCTTCTAATGTTCTGCAGAATATTAGAATAAAAATTGAATTAAAAAAGCACTATTCAAAAAGAGATTTGACATGGCTTAATTTTTGCTATACTATTTTGTGGCTAAATTTTTGTATACTTCAAAAACTTGATGAGCAATTCTATCCCAATTGTAGGTTTCTTTAAGTAACTCAAAATATTTTTGTTTTTCTTCTTCTGATATTCCAATATGATACAATTCAACAATTTTTTTTGCAAGGTCATCAATATTACCAACTTTAAAATAACGAAACTCAGGTAATGGTATCTCATGATGTTGTGGGATATCACTTACCAAAACTGGCAAACCATAACTTAAAGCTTCAAGCAAAGCAATTGGCAATCCTTCATAATATGATGGTAAAACAAAAAGTCCTGCATTAGAATAAAGTTCAGCTAGCGCTTCACCAGTTAAAATACCTGTTAAAACAACACCTTCAGTTTCTTTTGCTAACTTTTTTAAATTTCTACTATAATTTGTTTCATGATCAGCATCACCTGCAATAACTAATCTAAACTCGAAATTTTTTATTTTTCTATACGCAAAAATTAAGTCGTGCAATCCTTTTTCAGGTACAAACCTACATGCGGTAAAAATATATTTCTTTGGCTGTAAACCAAATTTTTCTATGATATCAGTTTTATTTATTACTTTTGGAAACTCTATCCCGTTCGGAATCACCAATATATCTTTTCGTTTGTACTTATTAACTAAATAATTTTTTATATATTTTGAAACAACAATAATTCTATCTGCAAATTTTACTGCAAAAAATTCACCTAATTTCAGGATTATTTTGCTCAAACCTTTCCATTTATCTCTCAAATAATCCGGTCCGTGATGAGTAACCACAACTTTAAACCCTAAAAGTTTTGCTAACGGCACAAATAAAGAAGGACCTATTGCTTGAATATGTAGTATATCAGGATTTAAAAACTTTGCAAAAAAAATTCCTAAAAAAGTATGAACTGCTGCTTCTAAATATTTATTTCTTGGTGCAAATAGATAATAAAATTTTACTTTTTTATACTCTTTGAGTTGATTTTCTACAGGAAAGTAATTTTTTCTTGCTAAAACAATTACTTCACAATTTTCATTATCTGCTATCCTTGTAGCAATCTCTTCAACTCTTTTTTCTACTCCACCTTGAATATTGGGAAATCCACGAAATCCTAATATACATATTTTTAACTTACGCATACTCTCTTACCAAGGATTACTTTTAATTTGTTTTTAACCACCCATACTAAAGGTTTAAAAATATGTTTTTTTATAGCAGGAGCGGCTGTTCCTATCATCCAACAGTTTTTTGGACAATTTTTTACTTTTTCTCTTATCATTTTTGCTTTTTCGCTATACCATATTTCTTCAAATGATTTTTCCTTCAAATTACCCATGCTGTTATCTAAAGAATCAGTATCCATACCATTACAAGGTCTTATTTCACCAAAGGGGTCTAAAAAGAACATATCAGTCCCAGCACCACATGGAAGCAACCTCGGTTGCCCTTTGATATAATTTATCAAACCATAATTAAAATATGCTCTAAACCAATTTTTTATTCTGTTGGTTTTTAACAATTCATTTATTAGTTCTTCAAAACATTTTATAACTTTTTCTTTTTCAGTAATTTTGTTATCCCATTTATGAAAATAATAAGAATTATGGACACATGCTGTTGCAAACTCTACATTCATTGCTTTTGCTAATTGATAAAGTTCAAGCATATCTTCTGCGTTTCTGTCTGAGACGGTAATCCCAAAACCTATATCTTTAAGACCTATTTTTTGCAGCTGCAATAATGTTCTTAATCCATGGTCAAAACAATCTTTTAGTCCCCTTAATTCATCATTTGCTGCAGGAAGTCCTTCTATACTTATTCTTACACCAAAATTTTTGTTCTTAAATTTTTTAGCTACATCTACAATTTTTTCAGTAAAATACCCATTTGTGCTAACCACTACCCTGTTTGCTTTTTTCAACAATATACTCACAATCTCTTCTATATCATCTCTTAAAAAAGGTTCACCACCTGTAATATTTGCAAATTTTAATTTAGGAAGTTTTTCTAAAATCTTGGCTTCAAATTCCTCTTCAACTTTTGTTGGATATTTCCATATATTACACATAACACATCTGTTTATACATCTATATGTTGTAATTATTGCTGCTTCCAT
>CAZLOB010000008.1:0-4984 GCA_964561135.1 uncultured Elusimicrobia bacterium
GACAGGTTCCGCATGGACTGGTGTAACACCTACAACATTTACTGCAAGTTCTATAGATAACTACCAGACATGGTATACTACAGGTACTGATGTTCCACTTTCTTTAGCATGGATGCAAGGTCATAGATACAAAATTTCATACTGGGCGTATGATAAAGCAAAACCGTTGCCTGGAAATAAACAACTAACACAAGAAGTTTACTTTAGATACGAATCTTCTGCACCAGCCGTTGCGTTTACTAACATATCAAATAATGCATACTATAGAACATTACCACAAATCTCAGGTACTGCTATTGATTATCCTCTATCACCACTTTATAGGTCTGGAGTTAACAAAGTTGAAGTGTTGATTAAGTCAGTCCAAGATGGTACTTACTGGGATGGTTCTTCCTGGCAGACAACAGAACCTTCTATTTGGCCTCAAGCAAGTTTTGTTGAAGGATATGATCCACAAAGTGTAGTTGAATGGTATTTCAATACACCTGTTTTGGAAAGCGGGAAAGATTATCAAATTACAGCACGTGCTGTAGATAATTTGAATATTATTGGTTCATCAATTACATATGTTGTCAATATAGATACACATCCACCTGTTTCTTTTGTCCAACGACCTGCTGAAGGTAGGGGATATTCAACTGTTGATCCGTTAACAACAATTTCTGGAACTTCAGAAGATTACATGCCATATGTTGGTTTCAAATATTCAGGAATACTTCAGGGTGGAATTAAGGTTACAATACGTTTAGATGAACCACCGTATGATCCTGTTGTACCATCTTCTTTAGACCAATGGTGGAAATGGTGGGTTTCTTCAGGCAGTTGGGTCTCCGCTGCTGAATATACTGAAGATGATGTATGGTTTGAAGCAGATATTTATGATCAAGTTGATAATGTTTTCTACTGGAGGATAACTGATAAGGTACCTGATTGGGTCTCAGGTAAAATTTATCGTATGAGAGTTAAAGCAACTGATAGAGTTGGAAATATTGAAACAGTTGTTTCTACAAGAACATTTACTGTTGATATACAACCACCTGTATCAAGAGCAGTAAGACCTCAAGATGGTGGTTTCTACAATGATACAACTAATAGACTTACAGTATTATCAGGCACTGCAATTGATGACTTACCTGATAATGTGAAATATACGAAGATAAGAATTTGGTATGAAACAGAAAGTATAAAATATTACTGGGGTCATACAGGGTGGGTAACATATTCAAGCTGGGTCTATACACAAAACTTAACTTCTGGTGGTACATGGTGGGTTTATACTACAGAGATACCTTGGGTTTCAGGAAAAGTTTATTATATGAACACGCAAGCTACTGATAATGCTGACAATACGGAAATTAATTTCTCAACAATATCTTTCATGGTTGATGTAGAACCAGCATTAGCTTCAGTTATAAAACCACAACATAACGCTGGATATAACAATACAACAAATGTTTTGAACATCTTTGAAGGTGAATGTTCGGACGATTTCGCTGGTGTTAAGAAAGTAGAGATTGCGATACAAAGATTGTCTGATGGATATTGGTGGCAAGGAGGTGTTGCTTGGGCTTCATCACAACCTTCAGATTGGCCTGACGCAAACTTGTCACCTGATGCTACTTATTGGTGGTTAAATGTATCGCCTGAGATGTGGACAAGCGGTGTAAGATACAACTTGATTGCTCGTGGTATAGATAACGCTGATAATGTTCAGACAACATTTGAAGTTGGTATATCATCAGTAATATTCTACATTGATTATGTTGCACCAAATTCTTATATAGTATTACCTGTAGATAATGATGCGTATTCTTTAAACAAACCGCTTGTCACTATTTCAGGTACAGCAGTGGATGATTTCAGCGGTGTTGTAGGTGTTAAATTACAACTTTGGTATGTAGACCTTACAGATGGTGCAAGTTATTATTGGTATCCACCAGAAGTTAAATGGTCATCTGAAACAGTTGTTTCAAATTATTGGATACAAGCATCATCTTTAACTGCTGACTGGACAGAATGGTACTACACCGGCTTTAGCTTTACTTCTGAAAATAATGCTAAATGGCATTATGTAAACGTTCGTGCAAGAGATTTAGCAGAAAACGAAGAATCTGTCGGTACAACAGCCAAGTTTAAATACGATACAACACCACCTACTGCTGTAAGTATTGTTATACCAGAATCAGCCTCACCATTCTATGGTCCAGCAAGACCTATACCTACAATCTCGGGTACTGCAACAGATGATTTCTCAGGTATTGTTAGGGTTGATATAAAACTCAAAAACAACACTGATGGAACATTCTGGAACGGTTACGAATTTACACCACATCCAACAAACTATATTACAGCAGTACTTACAACACCTGAAGGACTTTATACTGTATGGTATGCAACAGGGATCAATTGGATCTATAACAAAGAGTTAGTCATTTCTGTAACTTGTTATGATAAAGCAGAAAATATCACAGTACCTCCAGCAAGAAGCTTCACACTTGATGATATACTACCTAGGACATCTTTATATACACCATCGCAAGGGTATCATAACTTCTTACCAACAATTTCAGGTACTGCTTGGGATGAAGGACCGCCAGCACCTGCACGTTCAAGATTAAAAGAAGTAAAAATTGCAATAAGAGATGATCCTGGTGCAACAGGTCTATGGTGGGACGGGTCAGGATTTACTATATATGAGACAGAAGTGCCGCCACCAACAAACAGTCTTGCATGGTTTAGTGTTTCAAACAATGTAGTTGAAGGTAGCGATTCATCTGTTTGGTATCATACAGGTTCAACACCAACCTGGGTTGATGGAAGAAGTTATTTGGTTTGTGTTCGTGCACAAGATAGATCTCTAAATTATCAATCCCCAATTACTTCATATACATTTATTTACGATATTACAAAACCAACTGTAAAATTAATAATACCTCAAGAAGGTACTGGGTTTAGATATAACAACTTGCCAACAATCTCTGGTACAGCAAGCGATGTTTCACCTGGGAAAGTATCTTCAGTTTACATTCGTATAAGAGAAAATGTTGGTCTTTTAAGATACTGGAATAATAATACACAACAGTTTGATGATACACTACAGCCAGAAGATGCTTGGTTTGTTGTAATAACTACAGTAACACCTTCCTGGAGTATATGGTTTGCAACATTTACAAACTTACCATGGCAGGATGGCGTTGAATACATTGTTGAAGCAAAATCTTATGATGCTGCAACAAATCTTTGTGTATCATATTCAACATCTGTCTTTACATACGATGTTTCAAAACCAAGATCATATGTTGCATTACCAGCAGATAATTCTTATAGAAGACAACTTACACTAATTTCCGGAACTGCTTCTGATACTGCTGGTGGCAGTGTTGTAGATGTAAAAGTATATGTTAAGAGGTTATCAGACAATAGATGGTGGGCAACTGGTGGTATATGGTCAACAAATGAAACACCACTACCAAATACAGCGTTGATACCTTTAGGTGGTGGTGTTTGGGAGTGGCAAAGACAAGATACTGAACTACCAAACTATCTTACAAGCGGTACATCGTATTATGTTTATACACGTGCATATGATAATGCTGGGAATATTGAAGATTTACCGGGAGAAGGTCCTGTTACATTTGTCTGGGATGTAACTTCACCAACATCAACTGTTACTTATCCAGTTGATGGCGGTTTCTATAGAACCGTTACACTTACAACTATTTCTGGTACACAAGCAGACGTTTATCCATTTGAAGGAGCTCTTGTTGCTGGAGTCCCATCAGAAGTTGGTTTTGTTAAAGTTTCAATAAAGGATTTAACTTATCCTTCAACTTATTGGTTAGAAGGTGTTGGCTGGGTCGATAGTCCTGAAGTATGGAACAACGCTGTTGTTTATCAATCGTCATGGGTATATTCTGTAAGCAACATACCATTTGTATCTGGTAGATACTACAAAATACGTTCACGTGCATTTGATGCTTCATTACCTTTGCCAGGTAACGATCAAGAAGCACAATTCCCACAAGCTGGGTACACAATATTGTTTGACACACATCCACCAATTGCTAGTGTAACTTATCCTACTAATGATGCAAAAATTAATTTTGTACCAACAATATCAGGGGTTGCTTCAGATTTACCAGTAGTTAATTCTGGTATAGAAAGAGTTTTTGTTGAAATTCGTGAAATAGATCCGTTAGGTAACTGGTACGATCCAGATACCTCGTCGTTTACTTCTACAACACCAAAATATTCAACTGCAACATGGATTGAATCACCACCTCATTGGGTCTTGATCTCACCACCATTACAAACAGGTTACAAATATAGTGTAAGATGTTATGCTAAAGATAAAGCGGGAAATGAAGGGGCGTTATCATCACCAATTTTCTTCAGATACGATGTGACAAAACCATTAGTTGAAATTACTCTACCAAACAAGTCATGGCACAATGCTTTACCGACGATTTCCGGTAGTTGTATAGATTCTGGCTATTCCGATGCAAGTATATCTTCTGTTAAGATAACATATCAGATTAATCCTCCAACAGGTTTATGGTGGGACGGATACGGATTTACTCAAACAGAAGAAAATGCTTATTGGGAACAAGCAGATTTTGTTTCAATGCCTAACTGGTGGGAAATTGCAACACCATCATGGGTAAGCGGACAGAGATATAAAGTTGTAGCAAAATCTGTTGATTTAGCAGGCAATGAAAGTGATCCTGTTTCAAGAGAGTTTGGCTTTGATTCAGATAAACCATTAAGTGCTGTTACGTATCCACTATCCGAAAATTACTACAGTGTAATCACACAAATAACAGGTACTTGTTATGATCCAACAAGCGGTGTAGAAAAAGTTGAAATAAGATTGATAAATGTGACAGATAATCTTGCATGGTTTGGTTCTGAAGGATGGAAGGATATTGCTGTTTATGGTTCAAGCTGGGTTGTGGTGAACAATGTATGGGTTTCATCTTGGGCT
>CAZLOB010000009.1:0-60017 GCA_964561135.1 uncultured Elusimicrobia bacterium
AACGGTTTTCGCAGCGTTTATAATTTTTAATATAGGGCGAGAAATACCAGTCGCAATTAGAAAAGAAATTATTATAGAGATAAGAATTAATATCAAGATAATCTTAGTTGCGCGATTTGTCAACAAAGTAGCTGGTAGGAACGCTTCATCTTTATGTTGTTGAAGAATTATGACCCAGTTAATCATTGGTAAAAAATTATACGATGCGATATAAGTAATATTATCCTGTTTAAACTCTTTTGAACCAATTGTTGTAGAAAATTGTGCAAGTTCAACAATAGGGGTACTAACAAGATTTTTTGCAAGATTTTCATCATATGTGTTTGTAAAAATTAAAGAGTTCTCTTTAGCAGAAATTATGGTTAAAAAACCTGTTTTACCTATATAGTACTCCTTTAGTTGGTTAAATAACGAATTTAAAGACAATGTTATACGAATAAAAAAATTTTTGTGTTTATAAAAAGCGTCGATTTGATAAATATTGTCTTCGTAACGAAAGTTAGTCAATATATTTTGTTGTGAAGTAGAATTTTTAAAATCTAAAAAAAATTTTGTCTTACTAAAATCTTCTAAAACAGCAGAAGGTAGAAATTGTTCTTTATAAATTTTGACTTTTTCTTTGCCAAATAAGTCAAGAATTGATACTGCAATGATGTTGTCATTTGTATCTATGATAGATCTTAACATAGTTTGTTTACTTTCCCAAGGGAGATCTTGCCGAGCAATTGTTTCTTCTATTAATGGTAAAACTTGATAAATTGTTTCAAAATATCCTTGAATTTTTGTTGTGATATTCTCTATAGTTTTTGTATGAAGTTCTCTATATAAAGTTGATAACGCCGGATATAAAATTTTGTTTGATTGTATAGAAAGAAACAAAAGTGGTAGTATAGACAACGTCGTAATAATTAGAATAAATTTTAAAAAGAATGGAAAATAAATTTTTTTCATTAATATTATCTTAAAATAGTTTTATCTCGTTCTCTGCCTAATGAGAACATCTTGATTTTTTTACCACAATAACGTTCAACTAATTGAACATATTTTTTTACATTATTTGGCAGTTTATCATAATCTGCTATACCAGTTAAATCTTCGTTAAACCCAGCAGTGTTTATATAAACTGGCTTTACTAAAGATTGTATTTTTCTTGAAGAAGGGAAGTCGTAATATAATCTTCCTTTGTATTTATATGCGATACAAATTTTTAACGGATTAATCCCTTTTAAACAGTCAAGTTTTGTTAAAACAAGTTCGTCAATACTGTTTATTTTTATTGCATGGCGAACAACTACACAGTCAAACCAGCCACAACGGCGTGGCCTACCTGTTGTAGCACCGTATTCACTACCTTGTCTACGGATAATTTCTTGTAATTTTGATTTTATCTCTGTTGGGAACGGTCCTTCTCCTACACGTGTGGTATACGCTTTTGCAATACCGATCACTTTTGTTATATATTTTGGTGGTAAACCAGTACCTATTGATATTCCACCAACAGTTGGATTGGAAGAAGTTACATATGGATAACTACCAAAATCTACATCTAACATCGTTCCTTGTGCACTTTCAAATATTACAGTATCTCCTTTTTCTATAACATCAATTAGTAAATTAGTTGTGTTGACAACAAAAGGTTTTAAAAACTTTGAATATATTTTATGCTGTTTAATAATTTGTTTTTCCAGTTCTTTACGTGAGATGGGTACAAAATTTTTTATCAACGGATATTTTTCATCAAGATTTTTTTTAAGTAATGTTAAAAATGTATCTTCTTCAAGATAATCACAGACACGTATCCCTGTCCTTGAATATTTGTCTGCATAGCAAGGACCAATACCTCTTTGTGTAGTGCCAATTTTTTGTGTCTTCTCGCGAACAAGATCAAGATATTTATGATACGACAAAATTATATGTGCATGGTCAGAAATAAATAAATTTTCAGGAGTGACATTGTATCCTTTTGAACTTAAAAATTGTATCTCATTATATAATGCTTCAGGGTCAACAACAACACCGTTTGCAATTACACACTTTTTATGTTCCAACACTCCTGAAGGTATAAGATGTAAAACATATTCTTTATTATCAAAAACAACAGTATGTCCAGCGTTGTTTCCGCCTTGATAACGTACAATATAGTCAGCATTACGAGATAAATAATGTACAACCTTGCCTTTACCTTCGTCACCCCATTGAGTGCCAATTATTGCTATTGTATTATAGTTTTTCATTGCTATGTTTTAATATATAAAAATTGCTATGTTTTAATATATAAAAATTATTTTCAAATAACAAGTTATTATCTTGTATAAGAATTAGAATTTTTGTATAATATTTGTGCTATATTAAGTATTAAGAAAAAAAATTTAATATTTATGCAAGACAAAAAAATAGTTGATATAGTTTTAAAAAAGGTTGGTAAAGCATTAGGTGACTACCAAATGATTGAGGATGGAGATAAAATACTTGTTGCAGTCTCTGGTGGGAAAGATAGTGTTACTTTGTTTGATGTTTTGAAAGAAAAACAAAGGTACTTACCTTATAAATACTCTTTGTATTCAGTACATGTAGATTTTTTTGACGATAATTATATTGATAGTGAGTTGTGCAAATATTTAAAAATGTATTCTACAGAAAATTATGTTATTAATAAAAATTTAATTTTGACTGAAAAAAATTTAAATTGTTTTAGATGTAGCTGGGTTAGAAGAAAAGAAATATTTCTTTTAGCGAAAAAAATAGGTTGTAAGAAAGTTGCGTTAGGACATAATTTAGATGATGTTGTTGTTACATTTTTAATGAACTTATTTTATCATGGCGAAATTTCTACAATGCCAGCAAAATTGGAAATGTTTAAAGGAGAGATAGTTTTAATACGTCCGTTAGTATATGTTACAAAAGGTGAGATACATAAATATGTTAATTACAAAAAGTTACCTATATTAGAATCAAAATGCCCATATCAAACTGACAAAATTTTTCAAAGACGAAAATATCTTATGGAACTTGTTGAACAACTTCAAACATATTGGCCTAATATAAAGAAAAACATATTTAATAGTTTAAAAAAAATAAAAAATGAATATTTAGTATAACAACTATGAAAATTTATGAAAAAGAACTTAAAGTGAAAACAAATAAAAAGATTGAGTTTGTGAACATAACAAGTGAAATAGAAAAAATAGTAGATGAATCTAAGATAAACAATGGTATCTGTTATGTTTTTGTACCACATACAACTGCTGCTGTAACTATTAACGAAGATGCGGACCCTGATGTTGTAGCTGATATAATTGCGAAATTAAACGATCTTATTCCTAAAGACGAAAGTTTTTACAGGCATATGGAGGGAAATTCTGATGCTCATATTAAATCCTCTATAATAGGAGCATCAGTTGAAATTTTTGTAAATAATGGCAAACTCAAATTAGGTACATGGCAGGGGGTATATTTTTGCGAGTTTGATGGACCTCGTTATAGAAATGTATGGATAAAAATTTTAGGTGAATAATTTTTGTGTTTATTATAAAGGGGGGACTGTATGAAAAAACAGAAATTACCAACAGATGTTAAAATAGGTATCATTGGAGGAAGTGGTGTGTATAACATAGAAGGGTTACAAAATGTTAAAGAATATAATATTACAACACCTTTTGGGAAGCCATCGGATAACATAATCGTAGGTGAACTAGAAGGTAAAAAAGTAGCTTTTTTACCACGACATGGCCGCGGTCATACTATTTCACCTACAGAGATAAATGTTCATGCAAACATTTATGCGTTGAAACTTATAGGTGTTGAATTTTTGTTAAGTATTTCAGCATGTGGTTCACTAAAAGAAGAAATAAAACCACGTGATTTCATTTTACCAGATCAAATATATGACAGAACAAAATTTAGAAAACAAACATTTTTTAGTGATGGTATTGTATGTCATGTTTCTTTTGCTGAACCGTTTTGTGAAAACTTACGACAATTAATATACGATTGTTGTAAAGAGTTGAAAATAGATGTTCATTATGGAGGGACATATGTTTGTATAGAAGGGCCACAATTTTCAACAAAAGCTGAATCACAAGTTTACAGAAAATTAGGATTTGATATTATTGGTATGACAGCGATACCTGAAGCAAAACTTGCCCGTGAAGCAGAAATTTGTTATGCAACAGTGGCACTTGCTACAGATTATGATGTATGGAAAGAAAATTATGAAGTTACTGTTGAAGAAGTTATGAAGAATATGAAGATTAATACAGAAAAATGTAAAAATTTAATAAAGTTAGTAGTTAGAAAGTTAGATATCACTAAAAGAGAATGTAGCTGTAAAGATGCGTTAAAATATGCTGTTGTTACTAAAAAAGAAAAAATAAAAAAACAGACATACCAGAAATTAAAGTTATTATTAGGTAAATACTTTTAACTAAATTGATTAAAAATAATGAGAAAAAAGACAATAGCGGTTAAAGTTGGAAATGTTGTTATAGGTGGTGGTGGGCCTATTGTTGTACAAACTATGACAAAAACTTCCACTGCTGATGTCGAAAAAACAGTTGAGCAAATTAAAGAAGTTGAGAAAGCGGGTGGTAAACTTATACGTGTAGCAGTACCTGATAAGGATTCTGTTTTAGCATTGAAAAAAATTAAACAACAGGTTAAAATACCAATTGTAGCTGATATACACTTTGATTATAAGTTAGCGATAGAAGCTATTAAATCTGGTGTTGACAAAATTAGAATTAATCCGGCAAATATAGGGTCTAAAGAAAAAATTTGTGAGATTATCAAAGTTGCAAAAGAATATGATGTTCCTATAAGAATAGGTTTAAATGCTGGAGCTTATAAAAAAAGATTAAAAGATGTTAAACATCTAATGTTAAGACAGCTTGATGAAAATGTAGAACTTTTTGAAAAATATAAGTTTAACAAATTAGTCATTTCTGCAAAAACAGCGGATGTGTTTTCAACTGTAGAAATATATCATGCGATTTCAGAAAAATATGATTATCCTTTACATATTGGTATAACAGAAGCAGGTCCTTTACTTTGGGGAAGTATAAAATCTGCAGTTGGTATAAGTATACTTTTATGGCAAGGGATAGGTGATACAATACGAGTTTCGTTATCTAGTTTACCTGTCGATGAAGTTAAGGTTGGATATTATATCTTGCAGTGTCTTAATTTGGCAAAATATGGTATTGAAATTATATCTTGTCCAACATGTGGTAGATGTAAAATTGATCTTTTAAAAATTATTTCAGAGTTTGAGAATGAAATAGAAAAAGAAAGTTTGGTATGGAAAAATCTCAAAGTAGCGATAATGGGTTGTGAAGTAAACGGTCCTGGTGAAGCATCATCTGCTGATATAGGTGTTGCAATGGGTAAATCTTCCGGTGTTTTGTTTATAAAAGGAAGAATAATAAAAAAAGTTTCTGTAGATAATTGTGTTAAAGAATTGATTGAACAGATTAAGAAATTGTAGTTTATTCTTTTCTTCTGCTAAATATAAGAAAAAATATACTTCCTATCAACAATATACTTGCAAGTTCTAATAACATAATATCTTCATCAGAAAGAAAATGTAAAACTTTACCGCAGTCAGAGCAATAAAATTTTGTTTTTGACAGTCGTGAAACATTATTATGTTGACAAAACTTTTGTTTGTTTTTTGTAAGAGAAGACAGATATTCTTCTTTTGTTTTTTTAAAGATTAATTTATTTAACAGGCCTGTTATGTAATCAACAATTTTGTTATAAATTAACAGTTTTGTTAATAATATTTTTAAAAGTTTGTTCATACAAATAAAAATACAAAATTGTTTATTTTTTTACAATAGGTTGACAATAATTTTATTTCAAAAGATAATTGCTGAGTTTGACAAAAAATATAAAGAAACAAATTTTTTTAGTTTTTATTGGTCTAATAAATTTATAAGTTTTTTAAGAACAAACAAAAGATGTAAACAGATGACCACCGCCTGATGATAAGTTTTGTCCCAAAATAACTATTACTTTGTCTTTCTTTTTTGGATGCTCATAGAGTTTTTTAGAAGTAACCATTGGCATAAGTTTTATATTTTTACCGAAAACTATTTGTTTTACTGAAAAAAATTTGCTGATCAAATTGTTTTTCTGCAATTGACCAATCTGATAAAAATTTATATATATCTGAGTCACTTTTTGTTAAATTATAGGTTGTAAATCAAGTAATACTACACGAAGGTTTTCTTCTTCATCAAGTTCAAGTTCTCCTACTATATTAAAATAGGTAAAGTTTTTTAATAAATTAGATATATAAGGATTATTCCAACATATTGACTTAATCGTTACACCTTTTTGAGCAGATTCGAAAGTTATCAATGTATGATTATTCTGTTTGCCTATGGTTTTCCATTCGATAACTTTAAGATTTTTTATTATAAAAACAGGATATGGGTTTTCAGGACCACATGGTTCTAATAACAGAAGAAATTTGTATGTATTAAAATTGATATCTTCATAAGTAAGTTCGGTATCAATTTCAATTGTTTGTGGTGTAATTTCGAGTTCTTTTTGAAGAACTTTAAGTTGTTGACGGAACAACGGTATGTTTTCTTTTTTAATTGTTAAACCGCAGGCGTTTTCATGGCCGCCAAATTTATCAAATAAATTCTCACATTTTTTAAGTATGTTATAAATATTAATGTTTTTAGGTGACCTTGCTGTACCAATTGCAATCTCATCGTTTAATATTAATAATATTACAGGACGATTAAACTCTCTTAACATATGGTTTGCTATAATACCTGTAACACCATGTTCTATGTTTTCTGCTACAACAAGGATAATTAAATCTTCTTTTAGATCACATTGTTGTTCAACTAAATCGTAAAATATACTGAGATTATGATTTTGTAACAGTTTTCTTTTTTGGTTTAAATCTAAAAGTTGTGCAAAATATCTTTCTGCATCAGAAATTTTTTCTGCTAACAGAAAGTTTACTGCAGTTTCAACTTGTTGCATACGTCCAGCTGAGTTTAGTAACGGGATAAAGTACCATGAAATTGTTTCAGCAGAAATATTTGTTTTTTGTAAGTTATTTCTTAAAAATTTTAAAAAGACTTTAAACGGAGGACTGTTCGAAGATTCAATATTTTCGATTCCTCTTTTCACAATAATTCTATTATCTTCGACTAACGGAACAAGATCTGAAATTGTCCCCAAAGATGCAAATGGTATTATATCATCAATAAAAATTCGGAATCTTGGATGTGAGAATAAATAAAGATAGTAAAAAAGTTCTAAAGTTGCCAAAGCATCGTTTAATGCACGATGTGTAGGTTTTACTTTAAGAAAAAGGTCCTTAGATAAAGCGGATAACCCATGCGAAGATAATGGGAAATATGTCTTTGCGAGACTAAGAGTATCTATTGTTTGAGATATAGGTATTTGTGGTAAAGAAAGTTTTTTTAGATAATAATTAATAAATGATAAATCAAAATCAACATTGTGTATTACTAATGTATTATTATTTATAAATTCAATTAATTTTGGTAAAACTTCTTCAATTGCAGGGGCATCTTTTACAAGTTCGTCTGTGATACCATGAATTTTTATAACTTCTTTAGGGATTTTATTTTTAGGTTTTACTAATGTATGAAAAGTATCTTGGATTACAAAATTTTTTATTTTAATAGCACAGATTTCACATATTTCGTCAGTGAATGGTGTAAGGCCTGTAGTTTCTATATCTAAAACGATAAAAGTTTTGTTAAAATAATTTTTGTCGTATGAAAACATTAGCGCTATTGCAAACTTTAATGCAACACCAACACCTGCTAAATCTCTTAAGCCAGTATATCCCGGCAGATGGGGATTAATTATAGGTACATCTAAAGCAATAATTTCGTCTACTAACGATAAATCAGGTTCGTGATGGTCTGTTATAACAACATCTATATTGTTTTCTTTTAAATAACGAATTTCTTTAGCTGCTGTAATACCACAATCAACTGTGATTACAAGTTTGATTTCGTTAATATATTTTTCTAATATATTCTTATGCAATCCATATCCTTCTGTTTGTGGTATGTACCAAACAACATCCGCTCCAAAGTTTCTAAGTGTTTTTAGTAACAAACATACTGATGTTACACCGTCAACATCGCGGTCTCCCCAAATAAGAATTTTGTTTTTTTGTTCAATATGTTTTTTAACAATTTCTACTGCCTTCCCCATATCAGGAAACAAAAATGGGTTATCAAGATAAATTATATCTGGGAAGATAAATCTTTTTATTTTGTCTTCTGTATCGTAACCTCTACTTAGAAGAATTTTTATTAACACTTTTGGAAAATTAAACGCTGATGATAGTTGTTCTACTTTAGTAGGTTCAGGTTGAGGAAGTATATTCCATTTATAAGGTAGATAATTCATTTTATTTAACAAATTTCTTTATGTATTAATTTTGGCTGACCTTGTTTTTTTGAAGAAATTTTATATGCGCTAATAATCATACTTTTTATTTGCTCAAATTTTTGTTGTTTGTTAAAATAAACATAACATAAAGGTTCATTTTTTTCAACATAATCATCTAATTTTTTAATAATTCTTATTCCGACAGAATGGTCAATTTTATCACTGATTTTTTGTCGTCCTGCACCTAAATAACAACATGCTGTACCAACAAGTTTTGTATCTATAAAAGAAACATATCCTTCTTTTTTAGATAAAACAGGTTCACAAAACTTTGTTTGTGGTAAAAGTTTTGGATTATCAATAATTTTGGGGTCACCATTTTGTGCTTCAATAAGTTGTTTAAATTTTTCTAATGCTTTACCAGAAACAATTTGTTTTTCAACTTTTCTTTTTGCTGAATCAAAATTTTTTTCTATACAAGCAAGTTGTAACATTTTTGCTGATTCATAAACTACAAGTTCTGTTATATCCTTGGGTCCTTCATTTTTTAAAATTTTTATAGCTTGGTAAATTTCTAATGCATTACCAACATACTCTCCTAATGGTTGGTTCATATTTGTAATTAAAGCAACTGCTTTTTTGTTAAACTTTTTTGCAATGGTTAGCATTGTTCTTGCAAGTTTTACAGCATCTTTCATTTCCTCCATAAAAGCCCCATTGCCTGTTTTCACATCTAAAAGTAATCCATCTATACCTTCGGCAAGTTTTTTGCTCATTATAGATGCAGCGATCAGTGGTATTGAATCAACCGTTGCTGTTGTATCTCGTAGGGCATAAAGTTTTTTATCAGCAGGGACAAGATTTTCAGTTTGACTTGCTATAACAACACCAATTTTTTTAAGTTGCTTGACAAACTCTTCTTCAGTAAGATTAACTTTGAACCCTGGTATTGACTCAAGTTTATCTAAAGTACCGCCAGTATGTCCTAAGGCACGGCCTGAAATCATAGGTACACAAATTTCGCAACTTGCAACTATCGGTGCTAAAGATAAAGAGACTCCATCACCAACACCGCCTGTTGAATGTTTGTCAATTTTTGGTTTATCAATAGAGGATAAATCAAAAACTTTACCTGAAAAAGTCATACACTTAGTAAGATGTAAAAGTTCATCAAAATCTAAACCGTTAAAATACACTGCCATTAAAAATGCAGATATTTGGTAGTCAGGTAAATTACCTTTTATATATTCAGTTATGATAAATTCAATTTCTTCTTTAGTAAGTTTTTGTTTATTTCGTTTTTTAAGTATCAAATCATACATTCTCATATTTTTTAAAGACCTAATACAAAATTTTTACTATAGGTTTCAACAAAAATAAAAGAAACAATAACTCAATGTTGAAAACAAACTTTTGATTTATTATTTTTGATAATAAGCAAATTATTAAATCAAATAAGGGGAATTATATGAAGTCACAAATTATAAAACTATTAAATGAGAGTATAAAGACGAAACAGTTGTTGATTGAAGACGAGCAACAACTTGAGATCATATCAAAAGTTGTACAGCATATTATTGATGCGTATAAAGAGAATAACAAAATAATAGTTTTTGGTAATGGTGGGTCTGCTGCTGATGCACAACATATGGTTGCAGAACTTGTAGGAAGATATAAAAAAGAAAGAGCCCCTTTAGATGCGGTATCGTTAAACACAAATGTTTCAACACTTACAGCTTTAGGTAATGACTATGGTTATGAAACCGTTTTTAGTAGACAACTTGAAGCATCTGCTAAAAAAGGTGATGTTGTTATTGGGATTACAACAAGTGGTAAATCGCCTAATGTGATTAAAGCGATGGAGATAGCAAAAAAAATTGGTTGTGTAACAGTTGCATTAACAGGTAAAGATGGAGGGTTAATAAAAAATTTTGTTGACTATTGTATTTGTGTCCCATCTAACGATACCCCTAGGGTACAAGAAGCTCATATTACGATTATACATATTATTTGTGAATTAGTAGAGCAAGTAATCTTTGGATAAATTATGATTGTTTCATTAAAAAAACTTAAAAAGGTTGTTAAAATTTTAAAACAACAAGGAAAAAAAATTGTTTTTACAAACGGTTGTTTTGATATAATTCATAAAGGGCATATCGTTTTGTTAAAAAAAGCGAAAAAACTTGGCGATATTTTAATCGTAGGGTTGAACACAGATAGTTCTATAAAAAGAATTAAAGGAAAAGATAGACCTGTTAATCCACAAAATGTTAGAGCAGAAATATTAGATAGTATAAAATATGTTGATTATGTAGTTTTATTTGACGAAGATACTCCATATAAACTTATATCAGAATTAAAACCTGATATTGTAGTTAAAGGTAAAGATTATAAACTTAAAGAAGTTGTAGGTTGGGGTATTGTCCCAAAAGTTGTAAGAGTTGACCTTGTTGAAGGTTTTTCAACAACAGGATTGATTAAAAAAATAAAAAATATGAAATGAGAAAAGAAATTTTGAGGTTGCTAGATGCTAATATAAATCGTATTACGGAAGGGTTGCGTGTAGTAGAAGAAGTTTTAAGATTCGTTTATAAAGAAGATAAAATTTATAAAACATTAAGAAATATAAGACATAGAATTGTAAAACTTTTTGAAGAATTTTATCCGCAGACAGTTTTTCAACGTACAAGCATAATTGATCCAGGAAGGACAGCTATTGAAAATTCATATAAGAATCTTAAACAACTTGTTGTGTCAAACTTCCATCGTGTAACGGAGTCTCTTCGTGTGTTAGAAGAAATTGCAAAACTTGTGAATACGAAAAAGATTCCTAAAGTTAAAAAATTGAGGTACAAAGTCTACGATATTGAAAAATATGTAATTAAAAAATTCTATGATAAAAATTAAAGGGCTGTATTGTATCTTACCTGAATTTGATACAATCAAAGAATATAAAAAATTTGTAGAACAACTTTGTAAGTTTAATCCAGATGTTGTTCAGTTAAGAATTAAAAATAAACCTGATAAATTTTTTTACAAAGTAGCAGTAGAAATTAAAAAAATTTTAGCAAAATTTAAGCTTCCTTTTATTATAAACGACCGGATTGATATAGCAATATCTGTTTGTGCAGATGGTCTACATTTAGGCCAAGATGATTTTCCTGTTGTTGAAGCAAGGAAAATTGTGGAAAAACTGAAATTAAAAAATTTTATTATTGGATATTCTACACATTCTTTTGAACAAGCAAAGAAAGCTTTAGAATTACCAGTGGACTATATTGCAATAGGACCTGTGTTTTACACACAATCAAAATCTGAATACACTCCAGTAGGGATAGAAGTTGTAAAAAAAGTTAAGCTTCTGGCTGAAAAAAAGAATATCACTGTTGTTGCAATAGGTGGTATAAACGAAGATAATATAGAACTTGTAAAAAAAACAAAAGTTGACGGTTTTGCTGTTATAAGTGCATTAAAAGAACTAGATTATAAAGTTATAAAAAAGTTAAAAAAATAGACAACGATGTTGACATTGTATTTTTATACCAATCTGATGTTAATAATATTATCAGCTTATATTGAATATATTTTGGGCAAGTATTCTTGGGAAAGGTATGTGTATTATTCAGAAAAAATTGTTAAGTTAGTAAACAGTTGTGGGACAAAAGTTGTTGTTGATGGTCTTGAAGAATTAAAAAAACTTAATTTACCTGTAATTTTTGTTTCAAACCACATGAGTAGTTTGGAAACACTAATTTTTGCTGCTATAATTGGCAAATTTTTAAAGTTTACATATGTAGTTAAAAAAAGTTTACTTTATTATCCGTTTTTAGGTAGATTAATAAAATTTGTTAATCCGATAGCAGTAAGTAGAAAAGAACCAAAAAAAGATTATTTTTTTGTTGTTAAACAAGCAAAAAGGTTGTTCTTTCAAAAAGTTTCGCTTGTTATCTTTCCACAAGCTACACGTAGTAAAAAAATTGACGAAGATAAATTTAGTTCATTAGCAATAAAACTTGCAAAAAAATTTAAGTTAAATATTGTCCCAATCTGTGTTAAGACAGATTTTTTAAGTGTAGGGAAGATTATAAAAGATATTGGCAGAATTTATTCACAAAACGATGTTAGAATAAAAATATTCCCACAAATAAAATTTGAAGAAATAAATAAAGAAACAAATAAAAAAATAATAGAATTGTTTAAGTCAACACTTCTACAATGGGGAGTATATTGTTGATTTTATATAAAGTTTTTAGTATAACAAAATCTAAATTTTATAAAATCGAGGAGATATAATTTTATGACTATTATTGAACAAATTAAATTAAAAGATAAAACTGTTTTAAACACTCTTAAAAAAATTGCTGAAGAAGAAAAAGTATCTTTTGATGAGTTTTTGAGGGACATTGTATTAGGGAAAATTGTTGTTTTGAAAAATATAAAATCTAAAGTAAAGCCTGTTGCTGTAGGTAAAGATTTGAGGACTAAAGTAAATGCTAACATTGGTAGCTCGCCTGATTATATAGACTTAAAATTTGAACTTGAGAAACTTGATATTGCTATAAAAGCAAAAGCTGATACTGTAATGGATCTGTCAACTGGTGGTAATATTGATCATATAAGAAGGACAATCTTACAATATTCAACGATACCCGTAGGTACTGTGCCAATATATCAAGTTGTTTGTGAAACTTTGAAACGAAGAAAAACTATAAAGGATATTTCTGTTAACCATATCTTTGAAGTTATTGAAAAACACGCAGAGGATGGAGTGGATTTTATTACAGTACATTGTGGTGTTACTAGAAAAAACATTGAAATTTTAAAAAAACATAAACGTGTATGTGGGATAGTAAGTCGTGGTGGGGCATTTTTAGCAGGATGGATTATAAAAAATAATAAAGAAAACCCGTTATATGAACATTTTGATAGATTATTAAAAATAGCAAAAAAATACAATTTGACATTAAGTTTAGGTGATGGGTTAAGACCTGGCTGTATCGCGGATGCAAACGATGAAGCACAAATTGCTGAACTAAAAACGTTAGCAGAGTTGTCAAAAATAGCAAATAAAGAATCAGTACAAGTTATGATTGAAGGACCCGGACATATGCCAATAGATACCATTGAAAAACATGTTAAGTTAGAAAAAAAACTTTCAGGTGGTAAACCTTTTTATCTTTTAGGTCCACTTGTAACAGATATATCTGCAGGTTATGACCATATAAACTCCGCGATAGGAGCTGCAATTGCAGCAACTGCAGGAGCTGACTTTATTTGTTATGTTACCCCGGCGGAACATCTTAGACTGCCAGACCCTAACGATGTTTATCTTGGTGTTATTGCAGCAAGGATTGCAGCACACGCTGCTGATATTGTTAAAAGAAAAAAATATAAAGAAGATGTTATAGATTTAGAAATGTCTAAAGCGCGCAAAGATCTTAATTGGAAACAACAAGAAAAGTATGTTTTGGATAAAATCAAATTTTTAGAAGAACGAAAAAAAATTCTGAGTAAAACAAAAAAAGTTTGTTCAATGTGTGGTTCATTTTGTGCTATGCGCGAGTCTACAAAGATTGGTATATGAAAATAAAAGTCCCTGCAACAACAGCAAATTTAGGTCCAGGGTTTGATTGTTTAGCAGCAGCGTTGTCGTTATATAATGAATTTGAGATTGAAGTTGTACCAAACGCGAAATTTAAGCTTGAGATATTTGCTGAAGGCGTCAATGCTGAAGATATATCAAAAGATGGAAAAAATTATGTATATAAAGGTATAAAAAAAGTTTTTGATTTATGTAAAACACAAGTAGTTCCTTTGAGGATACGTATAAAAAACAATATTCCTTTACAACGTGGGTTGGGCTCTTCAGCAACGGCATATCTTGCTGGTGTTTTAGCTGGCAACATTTTATGTGGGGAAGTTTTGTCTGAATATGAGGTATTAAAACTTGCTGTAGAGTTAGAGGGACACCCTGACAATGTTGTAGCGGCGATGTATGGTGGTTTATGTATATGCAACGCATACGATGATAAAATTAGGTTTATCAAACTTCAGATGCCAAAAAATTTAATAGTTTTAACCATTATTCCTGACAAAAAAATTTCTACCAAAAAAGCAAGAAAAGTTTTACCAAAAAGTGTAGAGTTTAAAAAAGCAGTTTATAATGTTTCAAACACAGCATTGTTAGTTTCTTCTTTTGTTACAAAAAAATATGAATTTCTAAAATTTGCAACAGAAGACTTTTTGCATCAACCGTATAGAAAAAAGCTTATGCCATGGATGGATAAAATTTTTGATATTTGTTTGAGGAACAAAGCGTTATGTTGTATGTTAAGTGGTTCTGGCTCTACAATTGTTTCAATTTATAAAGATTCAGAACTTAATAATGATTTATTAGAAAAAATTAGTTTTGAGATAAACAAGTTTATAAGTTGTGAATATAAAATTTTGAGATTTTCAAACAAAGGTACAGAGATAAGACAATGAACTTAATAAGCATAAGAGATTTAACTAAAGTGCAAATAAAAGAAATTTACCAACTTGTCCCAAAATATACCACACGTAAGAAAACAGATGATTTAAAAGACAAGTATATTGGACTCATATTTGAAAAACCATCAACTCGTACAAGAATTTCGTTTGAAGTCGGAATATATCAATTAGGAGGTGTTGCAATAGAACTTGATGAGAAACAACTACAACTTTCCCGCGGAGAAACAATAAAAGATACTGCAAACATTTTTAATTGTTATTTAGATGGTATAATTTTACGTGTTATAAAACATGAGACAATTTTAGAATTTGCAAAATATCTAAAAATACCTGTTATAAATGCATTAAGTGATAAAGAACATCCATGTCAAGTGTTGTCTGATATATACACAATTATGCAACATAAAAATATAGGTCTTGATGAATTAAACAAAATAAAATTTGTTTACATAGGTGATGCAAACAATGTATGTATGTCTTTAATATATATTTCAGAAATGTTAGGTATGAACTCTTACTTTGTTATACCAAAAAAATATCAGCCCAAGCAAAAGTTTAAAGATAATATAAGAATTACAGATGATATTTCTTCAGTAAAAGATGCAGATATAATTTATACAGATGTATGGACTTCAATGGGACAAGAAAAAGAAAAGAAGAAACGAATAAAAATTTTTAAACCATACCAAGTAAATTCAAAACTGCTTTCTTTAGCAAAATCAGATTGTATAGTGATGCATTGTTTACCAGCAAACCGTGGAGAAGAAATTACTGATGATGTGCTTGATGGCAAAAATTCTGTCGTTTTAAAACAAGCAGAAAACCGTCTTTATGTACAAAAAGCACTTTTAGTGTATTTGTTCTCGCAGAAATAAAAAGTTTATACCAATTTATTATCCAGCAGGCTTTCTTTTCCATTGAGTGCGTTATATTGCAGTTATGTAGTAGCTTTTTATTTAGGTGAGTTACATATTTTGTTTACATTTTTAAAAGCGTGGTATAAAAGTGTGATAAAAAAAGAATAAAAATCTAATAAAAGATTTCTTTTTTAAGTCTTACCTGTTAAAAATTTTTCACGGAGGGGGAGGGATTCGAACCCCCGGTGGCCCAAAAAGACCACACTGGTTTTCAAGACCAGCCCCATAAACCACTCGGGCACCCCTCCTAAGTCTGTAGAATATATTATTAAAATTTGCTAAATAATTCAACAATTGTTGAAAAAGAACAAAATTTTTGATAAAAACAAACTTAATTTTATGAAAATTTCAGTATCTACTGGTTTTGCAGATAGGTTTAATTTGGATGTATATTCTGCAATAGAATTAGTTGCAAAAACGCCTATAAAAACAGTTGAACTTTGGTCTCTTTGTTATGGTAAGAAGAAACATTTTGACTGGTCTAATAAAACAAAAGTTGAGGATATAAAAAATTTTTTAAACAAATATGAAATTGAAGTATATTCTATTCATTCACCTTTTTCTGCTGAATATGAATTCCCTGCAGAAGATAAAAATTTTGTTATTCAACTTTTAAATGATACAAAAGATGTTATTGAATCAGCTGTTATTTTAGGTGCAAAATGTGTCATTGTTCATCCAGCATCAAAACCTAATACTAGCAAAAATCATCTTTCACAACAAGAATATCAAAAAAGGTTTCAAACAACTAAGATTTTATTAGAAGAACTTGCAGAGTTTATATACAAAAATAATTTTCAGATACAAATTGCTTTAGAAAACCAACTGCCACATATTATGTTTGGATATTTTGACGAACTTGTTGAGCTTATAGAAGAAATTAATTGTAAAGAAATTTTTGGTATTTGTTTTGATATTAGTCATGCTACAATGGTGTATAAATCTGACTTACCATACAACCTGAAGAATATAACAAAATACATTGTTTCAACACACATCTCCGATACTGACGGCAATACAGATGAGCACCTTGTCCCGTTAGAAGGTAAAATATCGTGGGATAAGATTGTGCCTGTCTTAGATCAAATATTAATAGATGTTCCCTTGACACTTGAGATTCTTACTCCGTTGAAAAACAAAACTATTGATGAAAGTATTAAAGAAGGATATAGAAGATTAAATTTATTGTTTAAACATTGGTAGTTAAGTATATGAAATTTAAAAGAGTTCGTGGTGTAAAAGATATTTTACCTGAAGAAGTAGAAAAAATAAATTTTGTGGTTGATATTTGTCGTAAGACAGTTGATACTTTTGGTTTTAAAGAAGTTGTTCTTCCTGTGTTAGAAAAAATAGAGTTATATCAACATAGTATTGGAGAAACAACAGATATTGTTGAAAAACAAATGTTTAAAATTGTAGCAAGAACTGAAAATGAGATAGAGACAATTGTTCTTCGTCCAGAAGGAACTGCAGGTATTGTACGGATGTTTGTTGAAAATAATTTGAAAGATAAATATCCCCTTAAACGATTTTTTTATTTTGGGCCAATGTTTAGATATGAACGTCCTCAAAAAGCAAGATATAGAGAGTTTTATCAGTTTGGTGTAGAAATTTTTGCTGAAGCACCACCGTCAAGCGATTTTTTATTGATAAAAATTGCAAATATTATTTTTGAAAAACTTAATATAAAAGTTGAACTTGAGATTAATTCTATTGGATGTGTAAATTGTAGAAAAGAATATATTGTAGAACTTAAAAAAGAACTAAAAAAAAGTAATGAATTGTTGTGTGATGTTTGTAAAAACAGACTTGAAAGAAATCCGTTACGCGTGTTTGATTGTAAAACAGATGTTGATAAAATTGCAAAGTTGTCAGAAAAAGTTAGCCTACAAAAATATATTTGTGATAGTTGTAAGAAAAATTTTGATGATTTGATAACTATTCTTGATGAGAATAAAATAAGATATAAGATTGTACCAACACTTGTTCGTGGGTTAGATTATTACAATGGTGTTGTTTTTGAATATAAAACACAACTCTTAGATGCAGCACAGAATACAATTTGTGCTGGTGGAAGATACGACAGATTAATTTCAGAATTAGAGCCGCAAGTAAAATATGCTTGTGGATTAGCTTTTGGTATAAATCGTATTGTTGAGATACTACCTAAGTATGAAAAAAAAGTTGAAAGTATAAAAGTCGGTGTTGCAGTTGTTGATGAAAGATTTTTGTTACCAAGTTTTAGTATAATAAATAAACTGTTAGAAAAAAAAGATGTTCAAATTGTTGGCCCTTTTTCTCAAAAAAGTTTAAAAGCACAGCTGAGGTTATTCAACAACGAAAACTGTAAATATGTTTTAATTGTTGGTGAAGAAGTAAAAGAAAGTAAGGTTGTCATAAAAAATTTTTTTGATAATATACAACAGACAATTGAGTTGAAAGATTTAGAGAAGTATATCATATGAAAATTTTATTAGTTTTTTTATTTTTTTCAACAGAAATTTTTTGTTCATATTTTGGTTTAGGCATTCAGTATTTTTTAGATAAGAAATACGAACTTGCAGAATATTGGCTTAAAAAAAGTTATTTGTTGGAAGAAGATAAAAACGACAAAGATGTTCTATTTTTGTTAGGAAGTGTATATTATTTAAATAAAAAATATACCCTTGCAGAAAAAACTTTTAGGTTGCTTTTAAAAAGTTATCTTTTAGATAAACAAACAGAAAATTTTGTTAAATACATGATCGCAGAGTGTAATATTTACTTAGGTGAGTTTGAAGAGGCAATAGAGTTCTGTGATGAAATTGATATACAAAATTTTGAAAAGACATTATTACCTTATTTTTATTATACAAAAATTTTTGGTTTATTCAAAACTGGTAAATATAATTCTGTGTTAACAAATATTTCATTACTTAAATCATATTTGAAAGAAACAAACTTTTTGGTGGAAAAAGAAATACTCGCTCAGATAAATTATATTTTGGCAGAAAGTTGGTGTGCAAAAGGAAATTATGAAAATGCAGTTGAAAATTTTAAAAAAGTGGTGTCAGAAAACGGTGATAAAGAACTTAGTGTTTATGCAAAATTACGTCTTGCTAGTATATATGAAGAACAAAAAAATTATCAACAAGCAGAAACAATTTTGAAAAATATAGATCTTAAATATATTCCCTCAGATGAGATAAAATTTTTAGTAAAATACAATATAGCAAAATTGTTTGTTAAACAAAATAGGTTCAAAGACGCAATTAATATATATACCCAACTTCTTAAAGAAGTGTCTAATGATACGGAAAGTTTAATGTTTGAACTTGCATATTGTTATTTCCGTATACATAATTATGATAAAGCCATCTCTATTCTTTTGCAGTTAAAAGATAAAAATCTCGAGAAAGAAATACATCTTAATGTTTTATATTTATTAGGGTTAGCTTATTATAATAACAAAAATTATACAGCTTCAATAAAAACTTTAGAATTACTTAAAAACCAATTCGGTAGTAAGAACAAGTGGTATGATGATGTTTGTTATATAACTGGTCTATCATATTTTAACTTAAATGAATACAAAAAAGCAATAAAAGTATTGTCTGAGTTAAGTACAAAAAAAAGTTCTATATATCATATTTCCTCAAGGATATACATAGCAAAAGCATATAAGGAACTTAAAGAATATGACCTTGCAAAAAATATGTTAAAAAAACTTTTAGAAAACATAAGATTAGATACAGAACTCAAAACTTTAGTTATGTACGAACTTGCTGAATGTTATAAAGTATCTGCTGAATATCAGACAGCATTGCAGTATTATAATCAAATACTTTCATCAAAGGTTTCCGCTAAGCTGCAATATTTATCTAAATTTTCTTTAGCAGAAATAAATTTTAATCTTTCTCGTTATTTAGAAACCGAACAAATATTAAACGACTTGTTAAACACAAAAAATTTAGATAAAGAAATAATTATTAAAAGTAAGTTGTTGTATGTAAAATTAAAATATGTTACTGAAGATTATGAATCTGTTGAGAAACTTGTTTTAGAGCTAGCAAATGAAGTTACTGATAACGAGGAAAAAAAATATTTATTATCGTTATTAACCAATGCGTATATAAAAACTAACAATTTTGAAAAAGCAGAAAAAAATATAAACAAACTTTTATCTTTTATCCAAGATGATGAAGAAAAGTTTCTTCTTAATTTAAGACTTTTGAGGTTGTATTTGTCTAACAACAAATATCAAGATATGTATGAAAAAATTTTGTTATTACAAAAAGAATGTATTTCTTCGGAACAAAAGTGTATACTATTATATTTTTTAGCAAAGTATTATCAAAGTTTGCAACATGAAAAAAATGTTGTCAGTACTTTAGCAGAATTAAAAATTTTTTTACCACAAGACTTTAAGTTTTATACAAAAAATGAAGTGTTAGATTTGTTAAACTTATGTTCTATATACGATCTGGATGTGATTGTTTATTTTTCAGAACATATTATTACATCATTAAGACTTTTATCTGATAATGAGAAAATTGAAATATTAAAAAAATCTGTTGAACATTTGATGACAAACAAAAATTTTTCTTCTGTAATGCGTATTGCAACTTTGATTAAAAAAATATCATCTGATGTTGATACAGTTGTATATTCAGAGTTTCTTATAGGAAAAGTATATGAATTAACTGATAAAAAAAATCTTGCTGAAAATATTTACAAAAGTATAATTGAAAAATATCCGGATTCACAATATACTCCAAAAGTTTGTGTTTCATTAATAAATTATTATTATGAAAAAGAGGATAAAAAACAAGCAGACTTTTATAAAGAATTGTTGTTATCAAAATATTCTGATTTTGATGAAACTTGTGAATATTTATATAATGAATCGTTAAAACTTGTTAAAGAAAATAAGTTTGAAGATGCTATTAAAAATTTATCTTTAGCTGTTAAATCAAAAAATAGAGACATTGCAGTAAAATCACAAAAACTTCTTGCTGATTGTTATTATAATCTTGGAAAATATAAAGAGGCAGCAGTGGAATATCTACAGATCGTATATCTTTTCCCGGAAAAAACTGATTTTTGTGCAGAAGCACAGTATATGGTTGGAGTTTGTGCTGAAAAACTTAATCTTTATGATGAAGCCAAAAAAGCATATAAAAAATTAAAGTCAAACTATTCAGGCACTTTGTGGGCAGAAGAATCTGAATTAAGATTGAGGCAAATTAGATAATTGTGAAACTTTATTATACTATCATAATATTTTTGTTTATAACTTTGTATGCTGAAGATAAAGATATATTTATTAGTAGTAATACATCTGCTTTTGAAGAAATTCAAACGCCAATGTTTTTTAAGTTCTATTCTCTACCAGAATATTTTGATACTTCGCTATTAGTTGAGTATGACGATATAATTTCGCCACAAATACTTATGTTTTTACCACAAGTTAAGAAGATAAATTTACCAGATACCGTTTTATATCGTTATCAACAACAAAAAAATATGTTTAGTTTATTTTTTAGCAAAGATTTTTCTGTATTTTTAACAACAAAAGATAGTTTTAATAACAAAAACATAAATTTTGAGTTTGAGTTTAACAATACAAAAGTTTCATATTTTGGTGAAGAAAAAAAATTTTATTCTTTTGATACAACTTTTATGTATACACAAAGAGTTGGCTCTTTGATATTTGTTGATAAAATAAAAATGTATTCAAACTATTTAACAGAGTTTTTTAACCAATATTCAATGGATTTAAATATAAGCAAAGTTGTGTTTGATAAAATTGAGTTTCTGATAACTCCACAAGCAACATTGTATAAAAATGAGAATAGTGAAAAATTGTCTTTTGTGAACAAAATTGGAATGGATTTCTTAGTTAACAAAATAAATGTTATTTTTAGTCTTGAAGGAAATTATTACAATTTTGATGATATAGAAAATTTTGCATTTACAACAAAAATGTTGTTAAAAGATGTTGTATATAGTGGTAATACAACTAAAGTTTCTACTTCTTTAGACAAAGATAATAATTTATATTACGAATTAGAGTTAAGCCAACAAACAAAACATTTTGAATTCTCTTTTATAAATAAAAAAGAGATTTATCATAATTATATAAACACCTATTTTATATCTCTTCCTTACATAAACGTAAGAGAGAACACAAAATTTTATCTTCCAACAGTTAAAAATTACAGTCTAAAATGTGGGTGCTTGACTGACAATTTTTCTATCTCAATATTTTTTGATAAATCTGTATATAATAAATATCCAACTTATATTTTTGAAAATGATGAAGTAGTACCTTTCTATATTGACAATCAAGAAATTTTTTCTTTATATGTAAAAACAAAAGTTTTTTTTGTAGATTTTGAAATGAAATGGTTACTGTTTGATGAAGTGCTATTTTTTCCAAAGTTAAGTTCTCAGATTTATTTTAGCAGAGAAATTTTTAAAAATATATACTTTTTGATAAAATTGTTGTATAATACTAGTACTAAGGTAAGAAACGATACTTATATTGAAGAAAATTTTGTTTCAGAATATAAGATTATGTATAAAATAACAGAAAAACTTGATATAGGATTTTTTATTTTCTATCCGTTAAAAAATAGGTATGCGATACAACCACATATGTATATTGAACCATATATTCAAATTGGATTGAATTTTTGTTTTTAAAGAAAGGGGGATTGAATGTTGGATTATTTTCTCAAAGGTGGCATCTTAATGTATCCGATTACGCTTTGTTCTATTATTTCGTTTACAATAATTATTGAACGCCTTTTATTTTACTCAAGTATAAAATTCAACCCTGAAGTGATACACAAAATTTTTGAACTTATTTCAAAAAAAGAATTTGAGAAATCAAAAAAACTTGCTGAAACACTTCCTGAAATAATGAAGGTTGTTTTCATTAAAGGTATTGACGAACTTTATACACCAAATTTTGAAGAAGCTATAGAAAGTATTGCTGAACAACAAATTTTTAGACTTAATAGGTTCCTCCCATTACTAGGTGCAATAGCTTCTATCTCAACTTTGTTAGGGTTCACAGGAACAGTCACTGGTATGATAAAAGCGTTTGAATCTATTGCTCATGCAGGTTATGCATCACCACAAGTTGTTGCAAAAGGTATTGCAGAAGCCTTGATAACAACAGCTGCAGGGCTCATCGTCGCTATACCTACAATAGCGTTTTACCATTATTTTAGTTATCGTGTGGAAAGGTTCACAACACAGTTTGAGCATATTATAAACGAATTTGTTAATCTAATAAAAAAATTTTAGTTTTGAAACCATGAGATTAATTGCTGATTTACATATACATTCAAAATATTCCCGTGCTACATCTAAAGATATGAATATACCTGAGTTAGCACGTTGGGCAAAACTGAAAGGAGTGGGACTTTTAGGAACAGGGGATTTTACTCATCCAGGTTGGCTTCAAGAACTTAAAAGTTATCTTAGACAAGTGTCCAAATATACATATGAATACAATGATGTAAAATTTATACTTACAACCGAAGTAAGCAATATTTTTTATAGAAATGGTAAAAACTATCGTGTACATAACATAATTTTTATGCCAGATTTTAGTTCAGTTGAAAAGTTTAACAGTTTGATTTCAAACTTTGGTGATCTTGTTTCTGATGGAAGGCCGGTTGTTTCGTTAGATTGTATTGATCTTGTTGATCTTGTATATTCTGTGACAGAGGAATCTATTATTATTCCTGCACATGCGTGGACGCCACATTTTTCTATTTTTGGTTCGTTAAGTGGGTTTGATTCTATTGAAGAATGTTTTGGTAAACATTATAAATATGTATATAGTATAGAGACGGGTCTATCTTCTGATCCTAAGATGAACTGGCGGTTATCAAAATTGGATAATATAACCTTAATTTCTAACTCAGATGCACATTCGCCACAAAATATTGCTCGTGAAGCAAATGTTTTTGAGATAGAAGATAATTGCGAAGATGTTTATATGGAAATAGTGTCGATTATAAAAAGTAAAAATAGAAAAAAGTTTTTGTATACAATTGAATTTTTCCCTGAAGAAGGTAAGTATCATTATGATGGGCACAGAAACTGTAAAGTATGTTGTTCACCTAAAGAAACAAAAAGATACAAGTATTTATGTCCTGTATGTGGGAAAAAACTTACGATAGGTGTTCTAAACAGAGTTGAACAACTTGCAGACCGTGAAGAAGGGTTTGTCCCAGATAATGCGATACCGTATAAAAATGTTATTCCTCTTATGGAGATAATTGCTGATGCGTTAGGTTCAGGTAAAGGGACACAAAAAACTTTTAATGAATATTTGTATATAGTTACACAAGTTGCTACAGAGTTTGATGTTTTACTTTATTTATCTGAAGAAGAATTAAGGAAAAAAATAAATCCAAAAATTGTTGAAGGGATATTAAAAGTGCGTAATGGCGAGGTTGATATTTTTCCTGGCTATGATGGTGAATACGGTAAAATTAGCATCAGATGGGCTGATAAAGAAGGTTCTAAAAACGAAACTTCTTCTCAAGAACAACTTATGTTGTTTTAGTAATTTTTAAGAAACCGAATGTTGATAGTTTGCATCAAATAAATTTGGATGAAGATGTTTTGATTTTTAATTAAACTTTTGTTTTAGAAGGGAGGTGGGTAGCCTATGGCAAAAATTATTGGTATAGATTTAGGTACTTCAAACTCAGCCGCTGCGGTCTTAGAAGGAGGTAAACCTACGATTATCCCAGCGGCTGAAGGGACAACCGTTGGTGGGAAAGCTTTCCCATCATACGTTGCATTTACAAAAGATGGGCAACTTCTTGTTGGTGAACCTGCAAGAAGACAAGCTGTGTCAAATCCTGAGGGTACTGTTTATGCTTTTAAACGTAAGATGGGTACGGATTATAAATATAAAATATATGGCAAAGAGTATACCCCACAACAACTGTCTGCATTTTTGTTACAAAAAATTAAACGTGATGCAGAAGCGTTCTTAGGAGATAAAGTTGAGAAAGCTGTCATCACAGTCCCTGCATATTTTAATGATAATCAAAGACAAGCAACGAAAGATGCTGGGACTATTGCTGGACTTGAAGTTGTAAGAATCATAAACGAACCAACTGCTGCATGTTTAGCATATGGTATTGACAAAGCAGGTCACGAGGAAAAAATTTTAGTTTTTGACCTTGGTGGTGGAACACTTGATGTGACCATAATGAGGTTTTGGGAAGCAGGCGGTGCAAAAAGTTTTGATGTTATTTCAACTGCTGGTGATACACAACTTGGCGGTACCGATATGGACAACGCATTAATTGAATATATTGTTGAACAGTTTAAAAAAGAAACAGGTATTGATTTACGAAATGATAAAATGGCGATGCAGCGTATTCGTGAAGCTGCTGAAAAAGCAAAAATCGAGCTTTCAAGTGTTTTAGAAACAGAGATAAACCTGCCATTTATCTCTGCAGATGCTTCCGGTCCAAAACATCTTACTATGAAGATAACTCGTGCTACTCTTGAACAACTTGTTCGTCCTATAGTTGAACGTTGTGCAAAATCTATTGATCAAGCAATTGAAGATGCTAAATCAAAACCTAACAGCGGTATCAAATCTATAAGGGACATAACACGTGTAATACCGGTAGGTGGGCCAACAAGAATGCCTATCGTTATAAAATTTTTAGAAGATTATATAGGTAGAAAAGTAGAACGTGGTATAGATCCTATGGAATGTGTAGCGATAGGTGCTGCAATTGAAGCAGGTATTATTGCAGGCGAGATAAAGGATATTGTACATTTAGATGTTACACCGCTTTCACTTGGTGTTGAGACGTTAGGTGGTGTTTTTACAAAACTTATTGAACGAAATACAACTATCCCTACAAGAAGATCAGAAATTTTTACTACTGCAGTTGACAATCAAACATCTGTAGAAATACATATTTTACAAGGTGAACGACCAATGGCTGCAGATAATGTTTCTTTAGGAAGATTTTATCTTGATGGAATACCACCGGCACCACGGGGTGTCCCACGGATTGAAGTAACCTTTGATATTGACGAAAATGGTATCTTACATGTTTCAGCAAAAGATTTAGGAACTGGTAAAGAACAATCTATTCGTATTACTGCGCCACATAAGTTGTCAAAAGAAGAAATTGACCGTATGATTAAAGAAGCGGAGCAATTTGCTGAACAAGATAGAAAACGTAGAGAATTGGTAGAAGAAAGAAATAATCTTGACGGGGTGATTTATTCTACAGAAAAATCTTTAAAAGAATATGGAGATAAACTTACACAAGAAGAACGTTTAGAGATAGAACGTGCGTTAAACGAAGCAAGGGAAAAACTTAAATCTGATGATGTAAATGAAATAAGAAGAGCTAAAGAAAACTTGATAAAAGCTTCATATAAATTAGGAGAAGCTGTTTATAAAAGTGCACAACAGACCTCTCAAGCAACAGGCCCTTCTTCAGAACAACAAACATCACAAGAAACAAAAAAAGAAACCAAAGAAGTAATTGACGCTGAGTATAAAGAAGAAAAATGAATCTAAAAAAAGAGGTAAAAAGATGGCAAAAATTATTGAGGTACCGTTAGCAATTTATACAAACAGGTTTTTAATTACAGGTTTTGTAAAAATAAGACCTAAATTGAAATATTTATTTAGGAAATATTTAGTTCAGAGGATTTCTGAAATTATTGATGTTGCAGGTGAACGTATGGAGAAAGTTGGTGAAAAAAATTTTTTAGAAGTAACAAATGCTGATATCCAAGATTTAACTACTGGAGAAATAATCCGTACACAAGTTAAACGTCTTGTAGTGAATAAAAATGCGATACAGATTATCCTTCCTATTGAAGTAAAACCAATGGAGAGAGAGAAATAATTTATGATAAACCTTTCTATAAACGGTGCTTTAGGTAGGATGGGTAAAACTTTAATAGATGTTTGTATACAGGATAAAGATGTGAACATTGTGGGTCTTTCTGATATTAAAGGTCCACAAAAAGTATATGATAACTTACCTGTAGTAGAACCTACTCTTAAAAATTATATTTCTTTTACAGATGTAGTAATTGATTTTTCTTCTCCTGAAGGGACACAACAAGTGTTAAATCTTTGTCTACAAAATAAGAAACCGTTAGTTATAGGAACAACTGGGCATTCTGAAGAACAAATTACAAATATCAAAAATGCTTCAAGTTTTGTCCCTATAGTTTTGTCACCTAATATGAGTTTAGGTGTAAACTTAATTTTTAAACTTGTTGAGTTTTTAACAACTACTCTTAAAAATAAAAATTATGAGATAGAAATAATAGAAGCGCATCATAACAAAAAAAAGGATGCGCCTTCAGGTACTGCAAAAAAAATTATGGATATTATAAAACACATCCTTCCTGAGACAGAATTTGTGTATGGACGCAGTGGTATTACAGGCGAACGAAAACCTAACGAAGTCGGTGTAAATGTTATACGTTGTGGTGATATTGTTGGTGAACATACAGTAATTTATTCTACATATGGTGAACGAATTGAGTTAAAACATATCGCTACTTCAAGAGAAACTTTTGCAAAAGGAGCTGTTTTTGCAGCAAAATGGGTTAAAGATAAACCTGCTGGTTTATATAACATGTTTGATGTGTTACAAATTTGATTTTTTGGAGCAATCTTTTAATGAACTTTGCTTATGCCAAAATTTTGTATAATAACAGTGAACATTATGTTGTTGTAGATTTAACAACTAACTCTTTTCAAAAAATCCAACCAAATTATTTTGAAGAAAATTTTATTATAGACGATAATAAAATTCCTATTACTACTGATATTAAGTTTTTACCACCTACTATACCTACTAAAATCATTTGTTTAGGACTTAATTATATTGATCATGCAAAAGAACTTAATATGTCTATTCCAGAAGAACCTATAATATTTTTGAAACCGTCATCTGCTGTTATTGGTGATAAAGACAATATTATTTATCCTTCATGTGTAAATCAACTTGATTATGAAGGAGAACTTGCTGTTGTAATTAAAAAAACTGCAAAAAATGTGCCAAAAGAAAAAGTTAAGGATTATATTTTGGGTTATACATGTTTTAATGATATAACTGCTAGGGATTTACAAAAGAAAGATGGTCAATGGACGCGAGCTAAATCTTTTGATACCTTTGCACCAATAGGTCCGTGGATTGTACCTGATGTTGATACAAAAAATCTGGTTATACAAACTTTGCTTAATGATAAAATTGTACAAAATTCTAATACAAAAAATATGATTTTTGATGTTGAAACAGTTGTTAGTTTTGTATCAGGGATTATGACATTGTATGCAGGCGATGTGATAAGTTTAGGCACGCCACCTAATGTAGGTCCTATGAAAAAAGGAGACAAAGTTGTTGTGAGAATTCAGAACATAGGTGATTTAACAAATTTTGTTGTATGAAAAAACTACTTATTTTATGTTTATTTATCTTACCATTATTTGCATTTAAACAGAGCTATTACTATTATACTCAAGGACTTATTGATATACATAACAAAGATTATAAATCTGCTATTGAAAAATTTGAGAAAGTTGTGCAAGAAGATCCACAATCAATTTATGTTCTTCAACAACTAATTTATCTTTACATCATCACAGATAATGTAGAAAAGTTGAAAAATGCAGTTGATAAAGCATATGAAAGTATTTATGATGTTGAGATGCTAAATGAAATAGCAAACATTTTGTTATTCTACAACTATAAAGAATTAGCAACAAAAATAGTTGAAAAAATTGTTTCAATACAACAAGATAATAAAGATGCTTTGCTTAAACTTGCAGAAATATATTTTTTATCTAATGAAAAAAAATCGTTAGAATATTATGAAAGATACTTAAAATTAAACCCCGATGATACAAATGTTTATTTACCTATAGCAATTTTAAACTATAAACTTGGTAATGTTCAAAAAGCAAAAGAATATTTGAAAAATGTCCCTGAACAACAAAAAGAGATTGTTGAACTATTGAATAACCTTTTGTTGTTAACAACAGATTATATTTCTGTTATTCAAAAATATGAAGATTACCTTGAATTTATTCCACAAGATTATAGGACTGTTGCAGTATTGTTTTCTTTGCTTGTTACAAAAAAAGATATTGAAAAAGCAGAAAAATATTTAAACAAAATATTAAAAATACCAAAGAAAGAATTTTTGCCAGAATATTATTTTTATATAGCTTTGTTTTACGAATATAAAAACCAACCATTGTTCGCAGCAAAATATATGCAAAAATATATTAGATATGCTGAAAATGTTGATGAAATACCATATCTTAAGTTAGCATACTATTTTGTTTCGTCAAAAAAACATAATGCTGCTAAGAGAGTTCTTGTTTCAGCTAATAAAAAGTTTAATTCTGAGATGACAAAACTTATGCTTTTTTATTTTTATTATGATAACAAAAAATACAAAGATGCAATAGATGTTTTATATGAGTTAAAATCAATATCTTCTACATTTAAACGTATAGATTTTTATTTAGGTGTTTGTTATGACCAACTCGGTAATTTCAAGAATACAGAGTATTTTATGAATAAGGCAATAGAACAAGATCCTTCAGACCATGAAGCATTAAACTATCTTGGTTATTTATATGCAGACAAAAATGTTAATCTTGATAAAGCAGAGCAACTTATTTTAAAAGCGCTTTCTTATGAACCAACAAACTATGCGTATATAGATTCACTTGCATGGGTTTACTATAGAAAAAACTTGTACGAAGATGCAGAAAAATTGTTTGAACAAATAAAAGATTGTAACGATCCGGTTGTTTACGAACACATTGGCGATGTGAAACTTAAACTTAATAAAATTGAACAAGCATATGAATATTATACAAAATCGTTAAAATTAAATCCAAAAAATAAAGTCGTTAGAAAAAAGCTAAAGGGCATTAAAAAGAATGTTTTTAAAAGCACCAGCAAAAATTAACCTTTTGTTAAAAATTCTTGCCAGACGAAAAAATGGATTCCATAACATCTTTTCTGTTATTCAGACAGTTTCATTATACGATAATATCAGAATCTCTGTCATACCTGAAAATAAAATTGTTGTTAAATGTAACATCAGGTCCATAGATGGTAAAAAAAATTTGTGTTATAAACTTGTAGATTTGTTTAAAAAAAAGTATAAAATTAAACAAGGGATAAAAATTAAGTTAGAAAAAAATATTCCTTTAGGTAGTGGTCTTGGTGGTGCATCGTCAGATGTTGCATGTGTTTTGGAAGGGTTAACAAAGTTATTTAATTTGAAACTGTCAAAAAAAGAGTTAGTTAGACTTTGTTCGAAATTATCAAAAGACGCTCCTTTTTTTGTATATAAAGGGTTATGTATAACTGAATCAACTGGCGAAAAAGTTAAAAAGTTATCATTATCTTCTTGGAAAAATAAACCTTTATGGTTTTTATTAGTATATCCTAATATAATTTTGTCTACGAAAGAAGTTTATCAAAATTACGATAGAAAATTTTTAAAAAATGAAAAAGTAAAGATTAATAAAAAAGAAATAATAGATTTGTTAAAACAAAAAAAAGTTGAAGATATTGTTGATAACGACCTTGAAAAATCCGCTTTGGATTTAGTTTCAGATTTAAGAAAAATAAAAGATAGTTTACAGAAAATTTCTGGTAAGAAAGTCTGTATGACAGGCTCAGGTTCATGTTTTTTTGTTATTGCTAAAAATAGAAAAGAAGCATCGGATATAAAAAGAAAAATAGCAGCTCACAAACAACTTAAAAGATGTAGTTTGTTTATTGTTAAAAGTATATTCTAACTGTTAGGAGGGATAAACATATGCAAGTAACAGAAGTAAGAATATATCCACAGAGGAAAGGAAAAGAAAAAAAAGTAAAAGCATACGCTACAATAACTTTAGATAATGAGTTTGTTGTACATAATTTACGTATTATAGCGGTAGAAAACGGTGCAAAAATTTTTATGCCGTCAAGAAAAACAAGTGATGGTTCTCATAAAGATATTGCTCATCCAATTACTAACGAATTAAGACAACATATTGAAGAAAAAGTTATTTCTGCATACAATGAAAAAACTGGCGAAAATTTAATATTAGCAAGAAATAAAAAATAAAATTCTTGCCATGATACCAAGATATACTTTAGCTGAGATGGCAGAAATTTGGTCAGAAGAGAGAAGGTTTCAGCTAATGTTAAAAATTGAACTTGAAGTGTTAAAAGTTCTTGTTGAAGAAAAAATTGTTCCAAAAAATGAATATGATGAAATTGTTAAAAAAGTTAAACTTGATATAAGTCGCGTAAAAGAAATAGAACAAATTACAAAACATGATGTTGCAGCGTTTGTGGACCAGCTAAGCGAGTCTGTAGGTAATAACTCAGCAAGGTGGATACATTTCGGGTTAACTTCTTCTGATGTTTTAGATACAGCGACTGCATTGCAATTAAAACTAAGTTGTGAACAAATATTAAAAAGATTGAAAAATCTTTTAGAAGTATTAAAAAAACAAGCTTTAAAATATAAAGATTTGGTAATGATAGGTAGAACACATGGTGTCCATGCTGAACCTATTACTTTTGGATATAAACTTCTTACTTGGTATTACGAAATAAGGCAACATTATGAGATGTTAGAATATATAAAAACAATTGTAAGTGTAGGAAAGATTTCAGGTGTTGTTGGGACTTATTCTCAACTTTCTGTTGAGATAGAAAAGAAGGTATTAAAAAACTTAGGTCTTTCAGCGGAACCTGTTTCAACACAAGTTGTCCCAAGATATAGATATGTGTATTATCTTACTACATTAGCGAACATAGCTGCTTCATTGGAAAGATTTGCAACAGAGATAAGACATCTACAAAGAACAGAAGTTTTAGAAGTTGAAGAAATGTTTACAAAAGGGCAAAAAGGTTCTTCTGCAATGCCTCATAAAAGAAATCCTGTTTTATCAGAAAATATATGTGGATTAGCACGTGTGATCAGAAGTTATACAATTGCTGGGTATGAAAATGTTGCGTTATGGCATGAACGAGATATATCTCATTCTTCTGCTGAACGAATTATTTTGCCAGATATAAGTATAGCGACAGATTTTATTTTATATAGGTTTACAGAGATTATAAAAAATATTGTAGTGTATCCTGAGAATATGCATGAGAACTTAAAAAAATCATATAACACTTTCTACTCGCAAACACTTCTTAGTGAGCTTGTTAAAAGAGGGTTAAGTAGACAACAGGCGTACCAAATTGTACAACCTATCGCACATAAGGCTTTGTTGAATAAAAAAGATTTTGTTTCTTTATGTTGTTCATCTAAAGATTTGACAAAAATAATTCCACAAAAAGAAATAAAAAAAATTTGTACGATAAAATTTCTGTTGAGAAACATTAGAAAGAAGTTTGATGAAATACTATAAGTTTATATATTTTTTGTCAATTTTAATTGTTTTTTTGGTAATAAAGATAATTTTTTTAAAACCATCAGTAAAAGTTGTTATTGAAAAAGATAAAATTGTCTTTTCTACAGCTACAGCTAAGATTCCTCTAAAAGTTTTTGCCAACAGAGATTCAATTTTCTCAATTTCTTTTTATATAGAAGAAAAAAAAATTAAACAAAAAGTTTTTACTGATTATGTCATCGCGTTAAGAAAAGGACAAGATTATGATTTAGTGTGTGAATTAAATGAATATATTTTAAAAGAAAAAAATTTTTTTTTGTTTTTAACAAAGGTAAAAGAATTGTTGCCTTACAAAAAAGAATATTTTTATTCTACTTTTGTTAAAAAAACAGTAGCAGAAGTAGTTGAAAAAGTTGTTTCTGAACCGGTTAGTACTACTGTTAATATAGTAGAAGAGAAAAAGCCACTAAAGGAAGAGAAAGTTGTAAGTAAATATAAAGAAGAAAAAATTGTTGTAAAAGAGAAACCTGATTTTGAAATAATCATTTCGTCAGAAGAAATAAAGAAAAAATACAACTATGATGAAAAAATAAAATTGTCATTTTTTGTAAAAAATAAAACTTCTACATCACAAGTTTCTCCTAAAATAAATGCGTTTTTAAAGACAAAGTCAAATGTTATCGTTTCTTCTCAAACATTTAATATTAAGTTAATGCCTTTAGAAACAAGATTGTTTATAGCAAAATTTGATGTGTTAAAAGATTATTTTGCAGGTAGTTATTACATAGAACTTAATGGTATCTTAGATGATAAAAGATATGTTGTATGTTCTGAAGAATTTGAAATAATTGATACACCCCCAAAAGTTTCTTTACCTGAGATGCCTGTTATAAGATATAAATTGTCAAATACGATACTTGCTGAAGTTGAAGATGACAAAGAAGTTGTTGAAGTTAAGTTAATAGAAGTAATACCTAAAAAGAAACCTCCTAACGAATATCAGGTTGTTTCTGAGAATCAAATGATACTTGTTGCAGGTAATAAAAAAGCTGGGCTTTATAGTTATACAACGCCAAAAATTCTTAAAAAAGGTTTTTATGCATTTTATATTAGCACAAGAGATTCTTCAGATAATATAACGACAACAGAAGTTTTCAAAGTTAAGATTATTAGATAATAGAAATAGTTTGTGAAATTAAATTTAAGAAAACATTTTAGTTATCTTCTGGTTACATTTTTTTTTATTTTCCTAACAGCGATTTTGTATATAGCCAACATTTTCTCACCTTTAGAGAATATATTTTATGATTTACGCTTCAAAATTCGTGGTCCTAAAAAATCATCTGATACAATAATTATTGTAAAAATTGATGAAGATTCACTTGCTGAACTTGGCAGATGGCCTTGGGATAGAAAAATTATTGCAAGGATTGTAGAAAATCTTCTTAATGCTGGGGCAAAAATTGTTGCACTTGATATTCTTTTCCCTGAAAGAAGCAATCCTTATTCTGATAGAATGTTAATATCATCTTTAGCAAAAGGGAGAACAATTGTTGCGTCACATTTTGAAACAGTATATGAAAATGTTTTAATAAATGGTGTTGTACAAAAAGTTTCAACTGAAAAACTTGTCCTACCTATGCAACAGATACAGAAGGTGGCAAAATTTGGGTTTACTAATGTAGAACCTGATAAAGATGGTATAGTACGGCAGGTGTCATTATATAAAACATATCAGGGAAAAATGATAGATTCTTTTAGTCTTGCTATAGTGAAAGAATATATAAACATGGATATGACTAGTATACCATGTAAGATCTATGTGAATTATTATGGCCCATCAGAATATTATGATAAAACAACAGGTAGGATTGTTTCAACATTTGTTGGTTATTCAGCAGTTGATATATATCGTGGTGTGATACCGTCAGTATGGATTAAAGATAAGATAGTGCTTATTGGTTCGACAGCAATAGGTGCTTATGATCATTATCCAACGCCTTATATCCACACATATCCAGGTGTAGAAATACAAGCGACTATTGTCGAAAATCTGTTGACAGAGAGTTACTGTAAAAAAATTAACAAAAAATATTTATTAGTAATATTAGTTATCATTTTAGCAATATTGAGTATTGTGTTTTATAACTTATCAGTTTTTCTAGTGATAAGTTTAATTTTGATTTTCATTATGTTAGATTATCTTTTTTCGTATTTAATTTTTGTAAAATTTTATTCAGTGGTTGATTTTGTTCCATTTGCTTTTGGAGGTGTTTTTATAGGGTTTAGTAGTGTTTTGTACAAATTATTTTTTGAACAAAAAGAGAAAAGACTTATTAAAAAGATATTTTCAAAATATATAAATCCATATATAATGGAAGAGTTGTTAAAAGATCCTACTGGTAGTTTAAGTACTCTTGGTGGACAAAAAAAAGAAATTACAGTAGTTTTTGCTGATATTCGTGGTTTCACAACTATTGCTGAACATCTTGGTGCTGAAAATGTGGTAAAATTTTTAAACGACTGTTTTAGTGTTTTAAGCGAGATAATATTTAAATACAATGGCACAATTGATAAATACATAGGTGACTGTATAATGTTTTTTTGGAATGCTCCTATAGAACAGCCAGACCATCCATATTTGGCTGTTAAATGTGTGATAGAAATGTTTAACGAACTTAAAAAGATGAACGAAGTATATAACCTTCCATTCGGTTTTAAGATACAGATGGGTGCTGGAATAAATACTGGCGAAGCTATTGTAGGAAATATAGGTTCAGCACAACTTATGGAATATACAGCTGTTGGTGATACAGTTAATGTTGCTTCAAGGTTACAAGAGCTTACAAAAGAGTTTAATGTTCCAATTGTAATTTCAGAATATGTTAATAATAGACTTAATAACAGGGTCACAACGATACCGTTAGGTAAAGTTGTTCTTCGTGGTAGACATCAAGAAATTGAAGTTTTTGGTATAAAATTATAGACGAATTGTTGAAATAATATTATTAAATTTTGTAAAAACAAAAAATTTATGAAAATATTTTTTAGACTTTTGCTAGCACATTTGTTAACAGATTTTGTTTTTCAGACAAACTTTATTGCAAACTGGAAAAAAAGAAGTTTTTTGGGTGTTATAGTTCATTCTTTGATATTTTTTATTTTTGGGTTAATTCTTACCTGGAACGATCTTACAAAAGTTTGGTTTGATTATCCCATAAAACTAACAGGTGTATGGTGTATAATAATTTTGTTTGTGCTTCATATGTTAGAAGATGAATACCGTGCGTATAATATAAGGCATTATCATATTAAGGATAACATTCTGTTTTTTTTATGGGATCAGTTGATACACATAGTATTTATATTTGTTTTCTCATCATATTTTTCAAGGTGGGAAGTGGAGCCTTTTGTTATAATACTCTGTCTTTTAATAGCTGGTAGTTATGGTTTAAGTATTGTGATTTTACACATTGATAGTTTATTTTATACCGGCACCATCGCATATAATTATTTTCAAAAGAAAGTATACTCAATTGTTTTCAGACTTATCATAATGTTATTTTTTTTTGTTACCATATAAACTATATATTATTTCGCTGTTGTTAATACCTATAATGTTAGTTTTGAATAAGAAAATAAAATTTTTATCGCCGATAGGATGGTTAGTGAACACTATTGTAGCGTATGGGCTTGGTGTCACTATATTTTTAATTAAAGAAATATAACACTATAAAAATTTGTTGTTATTCACTAAAATTTGACATAGTAAAAAACTATATGGAAAACTTGTTTAAAATATCTTTTTTTTCGTTAAAAGAGAATTTGAAGACAAAATTATATCTTGTGTTTTTGTTATTTTCTTTTGCATTAATTTTTATTGGTTTACTTTTGACAGGGTTAAGTGGGTTTGAACAACCACAACGTGTTTTATTAAACACAGGTATTGCAATGATAGAATTGTTTTGTCTTATTTTAGTACTTTTAAACTCGGTTGAACTTTTTTTGCAAGATGTTGAGACAAAAAGTATTTATATTGTTCTTTCAAAACCTATCTCAAGGACAAAATATGTATTAGGTAAATATTTTGGTATGTTGTTGACAGTTATTGTGAGTATTTTTATAATGAGTATTTTTCATTTGCTGCTTATAAAAATTTCAAAGTGTTATGTTAGCAAAGAATATTTTTTTACAATTTTTTGTATTTTTCTTAAAATGTGTATAGTTTCGTCAATAACTTTGTTTACAGTTGTTTCTATGACATCAAGGTCAGTGGCAGCTATAGTGTCAACTCTTTTATGGATTGCTGGTCATTTTACAAATGAGTTAATGTTTATAATAAAAAAAATAAAAGTAGATGTGGTTAAATATTTTTTTAAATTTTTTTATTACATTATCCCTAATTTTCAACTGCTTAACTTAAAAGATTTTTTTGACAACCAATACTTTGTTTCTCAATTTAGTTTATTAAAGGCACTACTTTACACATGTGTTTATTCATCTGTGTTTTTGTTTTTAACCTGTTTTGTTTTTAAAGATAAAGATTTATGAGGAAGATTTTTATTTGTTTGTTTTTGGTAATTGTGTTAATTTTTATAAACTTAGTTATAAAAAATCCTGTAGGTCTTTACGACGAAAAATATAGTATCTTTATTCATCGGCTACCGCTAGAAAAATATTTTGTTGTTGACAGTGTTGGTTTTATTTTAGGTTTAAGAAAATTTGTTAGTGATATTGCTTGGATACAACTTTTACAATATTATGGCGGTTCTGCACCAGAAGAACATTGTTGTTTTGAAGGTATCTGTTTTACAGAAGATGTTTGCCATGCTGAAGATTATTTTGAACATATAACTAAAATCCAGCCTGGAAAGTATAAAAGATTTATTGACTATTGTAGAAGAGTCGTAATTTTGGATCCTTTGTATAGTTATGTATATTTTTATGGTGTAGGATCTTTAGCATGGAATCTTGAACGTCCGGATGAAGCATTAGAACTTGTTGATATAGGTCTTAGAAACTTAGAGTTTCAGAAGGAAGATGCTAATAGTGACTATTGGGAATTAGTTAAATATCAGCAAGCAATATATTACAAACTTGGTGGGAAATATTTGGAAATGATTGATAAACTTAAGGAAATAGTTGATGCTGGTAAAGCACCAAATATGGTGAAAGCAATCCTTGCTAATTTGTATAAAAAATATGGTAGATATGAAGAAGCACTACTTATATGGGAAGAGTTGTTGTTAAGTGGCGATCCTGAATATGTAGAACGTGCTAAAAAACAAATTTTACAATTAAAAAAATTAATAGAACAAAAAATATGAAAAAAACAGTCCAAGTACCAAAAGAAATTTTTGAAAATTGTCCATCCTGCAACAATATCTTGTTAAAAAAAGAATTATTAGATAACTATAAAATATGCCCTAAATGTGGGTATATGTTTAGATTGACAGCGTATGAAAGAATACAACTTATAGCAGATGAAGGTTCTTTTAAAGAATTTGCAAAAAACTATAAATCCGTTAATATTCTAGGTTTTCCAGAATACGACAGTAAAATCAAAGAGTCAGAAGAAAAAACAAAACTTAATGAAGCATGTGTATGTGGTATTTGTGCTATCAACGGTATTAAGACAGTTTTATGTGTATTAGATTTTAATTTTATGGGTGGTAGTATGGGATCTGTCGTTGGAGAGAAAGTGACATTGAGTTTTGAGAAAGCAAAAAAGATGAGACTACCAATTGTTATTGTTTCAGCTTCTGGTGGTGCAAGGATGCAAGAAGGAATAATATCTTTGATGCAGATGGCAAAAACATCTGCTGCTTGTGCAGAGTTTAAAAAAACAACCCTTCCTTATATTTCTGTACTTACTGACCCGACAACAGGAGGTGTTACGGCATCGTTTGCTATGCTTGGTGATATAATTGTTGCAGAGACAAAAGCTCTTATAGGTTTTGCAGGACCAAGAGTTATTGAACAAACAATTAAACAAAAACTTCCAGAAGGATTTCAATCAGCTGAGTTTTTGCTTGAGCATGGATTTGTTGATATTGTTGTTCAAAGAAAAGAAATGAAAAATGTTTTATACAATTTATTAAAATTATGTCTAAATAACAAAAATTTAATTAAAACAAAAAAGAAAAAATTATAAAATATGAAACAAAAAATTGTTTTAGCGTATTCAGGTGGGCTGGATACATCTGTAATTTTACATTGGTTAAAACATAACTATAAAGCAAATATAATTGCGTGTGTTGTAGATGTTGGCCAAAACGAAGATTTTGAAGAAATTAAAAGACGTGCGTATAAGATTGGTGCAAAAAAAGTTTATATAATTGATGCTAAAGAAGAGTTTGTAAGAGATTATATATTTAAAGTTTTAAAAGCAGATGCTGTGTATGAAGGGAAATACTTACTTGGTACTTCAATTGCAAGACCTTTGATCGCAAAAAAGGTTGTAGAAGTTGCAAAAAAAGAAAATGTTAAAATTTTAGCTCATGGTGCAACAGGCAAAGGCAATGATCAGGTAAGGTTTGAGCATGCTTTTAAGTGTTTGTATCCTGAAGCAAAGGTTATAGCTGTTTGGCGACAATGGAAACTTACTTCTCGTGAAGACGAAATAAAATATGCTAAAAAATATAAAATTCCTATTACAGTAACAAAAGAAAAACCTTATTCTTCAGATGCTAACCTTTGGCATATTAGTTATGAAGGAGGGATGCTTGAGGATTTAAATAATGAACCAGATGAAAAAATGTTTCAACTGACGGTTTCTCCAAAAGAAGCTCCTGACGAATATGAGATAATTGAAATCGAATTTAAAGAAGGTATCCCTGTAAAGATTTTGACGAAAGATGGAATTTTTTCTTTAGAAAAAGATGGTGGCACAAAAATAATACAAGTTTTAAACAAAGTTGCTGGAAGAAATGCTGTAGGGAGAACAGATATAGTTGAGGACCGTCTTGTAGGAATAAAATCTCGTGGTGTATATGAAGCACCTGCTGCTACAGTTTTATATTTTGCTCATAAAGAACTAGAATATTTAACTTTAGATAAAGATACATTTCAATTTAAAGAACATCTTGCTTTAGAATATGCAAGATTGGTATACAATGGCGAATGGTTTACTTTAAAACGAGAAAGTTTGGATAAAATTATTGATGAAACACAACGATATGTTAATGGTAAAGTTGTACTTAAGTTATATAAAGGTAATATCTTTGTCAAGTCTAGATATTCTTTAAACTCATTGTATGAATACAATCTTGCTTCGTTTGATAAACAATCAAAAGGTCTTTTGGAATATAACCAGAAAGATGCTGAAGGATTTATAAACTTGCTTTCTTTACAGCATCGTATATTTGCAATAAAAAATAGAATAAAAAAATGACAAAAAGAATTGCTGTTTGTGGTAAAGGTGGTGTTGGTAAAACTACTGTAGTTTGTGGTATTGTAAACTATTTAATTGAGAAAAATCTTACCCCTATTTTAGTAGTTGATGCTGATCCTAACTCAAACCTTGCCGAAAGTTTAGGTTTAAAATACAATTTAACAATTGCTGATATAAGAGAAGAACTTAGGAATGCTCAAATACCAACACACTTGTCAAAAGCTGAATATGTTGATATGAAACTTCAAGAAGCATTAGTTGAGTATAAAGATTTTGATCTAGTTGTGATGGGCAGACCCGAAGGTAGAGAGTGTTATTGTTATATTAATGAACTTTTAAGAACATTTTTATCGAAATTGTCAAAAAATTACAAATATGTTGTGGTTGATACAGAAGCAGGGATGGAGCATTTCTCAAGAAGAACTACAGATAATATTGATATTCTTATTATTGTTACAATACCTACAAAAGTGTCTTTTGATACTGTAAAAAAAATTTTAGATTTAATACCAAAACTTGGGTTAAAAATTTATGATAAGAAAATTCTGTTAAATTTAAAAGAAAAAGATTGTGAATATAATGATGATATTCAAATAGACGGAATAATTTACAAAGATGAACAAATTTATTCTTATTCTCAGCAGCAAAAGCCATTGCTTAATACAATCTTAAATACGAAATTTTATAACGAACTAAGAGATTTCTTAGAAAAAATTGGTATCTAAATAAAATAGTATAGAAGAAGGAGAAAAGAATAAATGAAAAAAATAGTGTTATCAGAAAAAGATTTACCTGTAGCTTGGTACAATATATTGTCTGACTTAGCGAACCAAATTTCACCTCCAGTTAATCCTGTAACAGGAAAACCTGTTGAGGCAAAGGATTTATTACCTATTTTCCCGATGGGACTTATTCAGCAAGAAGTTTCTACTGAAAGATGGATAGAGATACCTAACGAAGTTTTAAACGTATATAAACTTTGGAGACCAACACCATTAGTTCGTGCATATGAATTAGAAAAATACCTGAAAACACCAGCTAGGATTTATTATAAAGATGAAAGTGTGTCTCCAACTGGTTCACATAAACCGAATACTGCAGTAGCACAGGCATATTATAATAAAATCGAAGGAGTAAAAAGGTTAACTACTGAGACAGGCGCAGGACAATGGGGTTCTGCATTAGCGTTTGCTTGCAATATATTTGATTTAAAATGCACTATTTACATGGTAAAAGTAAGTTATCTTCAGAAACCTTTTAGAAAATCATTAATGCAAATGTGGGGAGCAAATGTTTATCCATCTCCTACTAATCTTACTAATGCTGGAAGGAGGATTTTAGAATCAGATCCTAACTCACCTGGTTCTTTAGGGATAGCAATTTCAGAGGCTGTTGAAGATGCTGCAATACATGATGATACAAAGTATTCTTTAGGAAGTGTATTAAACCATGTTTTACTTCATCAAACTGTGATTGGACTTGAAACAAAAAAACAATTAGAGCTTATAGAAGAAAAACCTGACATATTAATAGGATGTGTAGGTGGTGGGAGCAATTTTGGTGGTTTTATAATCCCATTTGTAACAGATAAACTTACAGGAAAAATTAACACAAGGTTTCTTGCAGTGGAACCTACTGCTTGTCCTACTTTGACAAAAGGTTTATACTTATATGATTTTGGTGACACTGCTGGGTTAACACCATTTTTGAAGATGTATACTTTAGGTCATAATTTTGTTCCGCCTAAAATACATGCTGGTGGATTGAGATACCATGGTGATGCTCCAATTTTGAGCTATTTAGTCCATAAAAAAATAGTTGAAGCTATTGCTTATCCACAAAAAGCAGTTTTTGAAGCAGCAATTATTTTTACAAAAACAGAGGGAATACTTCCTGCACCTGAAACAGCTCATGCTATAAAAGCTGCAATTGATGAAGCAATAAAATGTAAAGAAACGGGTGAAGAGAAATGTATTGTGTTTAATTTTAGTGGACATGGATTTTTTGATATTTCAGCATATGATTTATATCTTGAAGGAAAACTTGAAGATTATGAATATCCTGAAGAAGAAATTAAAAAAACTTTAGAAGAGATTAAAAAATTTCCTGTAAACCAATCCTAATAGCTATGATTAAAAGACAAATAAAAAATATAACGATAGAAATATTACAAGGTGATATTACAAAACAGCCTGATATAGAAGCAATTGTTAACGCAGCAAATGCCTATCTAAGACCAGGTGGTGGTGTCGCAGGTGCGATACATCGTGCTGCTGGTCCTGAACTTGAAAAAGAATGTAGAAAATATGCACCTATAAAAGTTGGAGAAGCTGTGATAACAAAGGGTTATAATCTTCCGAACAAATATGTCATACATTGTTTAGGACCAAGATATGGTATTGATAAACCAGAAGATAAATTACTCGCTGATTGTTATATAAATGCGCTTATGGTTGCAGAAGAAAACAAAATATCTTCAATAGCTTTTCCTGCTATATCAACTGGCGCTTTCGGCTATCCTATAAAAGAAGCAACAAAAGTTGTGTTTGATACAATAACTAAAATTTTGCCAAAATTGAAACATGTTAAAATAATAAGGTTTGTCCTTTTTAGTAAAGAAGATTATGATATTTACGCATCTTATCTTGAAGGCATAAAAATAGGTTAACTTCCTTATTTAAAAAGATTTTTTGACCTCTTGACAAATAACTTATAATTTTATATTTTTAACTGACCGGTCAGTTTAAAATTTATTTTTATATTGACTGGTTGGTCGGTCAAAGGAGAATAAATATGGAACAAGAAAAAGATACATATGCAAAAATAATTCAAGCCGGGAAAGAAATTTTAACTAAAAAGGATTATCATGAAACAGTTGTTGAGGAAATTGCTCAACGTGCAGGTGTTGCTAAAGGTACAATATTTTTTTATTTCAAAACTAAAGAAGGACTATTTAAAGAAATTCTTTTAAGTTTACTTAATGAACTTGAAGAAAGTTTAACTAAAATTCTTGAGGATGTGAAACTTCGTGCTATAGAGAAGTTAAAAAGTGTTTATGACACTTACATTGATTTTCAAATTAAGAATATGAACTTATTTTTGGCAATAAGAAGAGAACTTATAAAAGAGGAGCCAGTTCCTAGAGTTGAAGCAATAAAAGAAAAGTTACAAAAATTAACTCAGAAAATGTTGCCAATTATTGAAGAGATGTTTAAAAAAGGACTCATAAAGAAATTCGATCCAACTATTGAGTTGACTGAAATTGTCCCTTCTATGATTTTAGCGTACGCATCTGCTGTTTCTTCAATGGTTTATTTTTATAAAGATAAAATTGATAAACTTAAAGAAATTTTTTGGCAAATCTTACTTCATGGGATATTAAACGAAGATGTTTCTATAAACATGTTAATTTTTAACAAGGAGAAATAAGCTATGAAAGTTAAAATAGTATTTCTTATAATAGTTTTTCTTCAATTTGGAATGTTGTTTTCAAAAGAGTTAACTTATCAAGAAGCAAAAGATATTTTGCTAAAAAATAATTTAGAGTTAAAACAAGCAGAATCAAAAGTTATACAAGCAAGATATAAAAAACTAGAAATGTTGACACCATGGATGCCAAAACTTTCAACAAGTTTTAGATATACTTTACTTTCAAGACCACAACTTGATTTATCTTCCTTGCCACTACAAATGAGACCTCTTTTTGGTTCGTCTTTCCCACCAACTTTAACCTCTGATAAACTTTATGTTGCGAATTTATCTATTTCTGAGATTTTACCTCTGGATAAGTTTGTGTATTCTTACAATATAGCTTCAGCTCAATACGAAATTAGCAAAAAAGAATATGAAAAAGTGAAACGAGATATTTTAATAAAATTTAAAGAAGGTTTTTTAAGGACACTTTTAGCAAAAAAATCGCTTGAAGTAATAGAAAAAGCAGTGCAAATTAGTTCTGAAAATTACAAAGTTACAGAAAGTTTATATAAAGAAGGAAGAGTTTCGTATTTAGATTTTTCTTCTGCAAAAATAAATTTTCTTAATTCAAAACTTAATCTTTTTAAGATGCAAAATAGTTATAAACTTGCAAAAGAAAATTTAAAAACAATACTTTGTGTTGATTATGAAGTAGATGTTGTTGGCGAACTTGAAGATTTTTTGAATGACGAGACTGGTAATTTGTTAGAAAAAAATTTTTATTATGGAGAACTTAATAAAAACATAATATTTCTGCCTGAGATTAAAATGTTAGAATTACAAAAAAGAATATTGAAAAATAATTTAAACATGGTAAGAAGTGAAATTTTTCCTTCAATTGTTATCTCAGGTAGTTATGATTGGACTGTTGATGACTATAAAAAACCCATTAATGAATGGGATGATAGGTATAGTTGGAATGTTATATTAAACTGGCCTTTGTTTAATGGTGGAGCAACTTTTTCAAAGTATAAACAAACAAAAGAAAGTATAAAACAAGTTGAACTTGCTAAACAACAAGCAGAAAATGGTTTTAGTTTAGAACTCGCTTCTTTATATTCAACATATCTACAACTTAAAGATTCTTTATTTGTTGCACAAGAAATAGTCGAACAAGCAAAAGAAAACTATGAAGTTGCAAAAAATTATTATTTAGAAGGACGAAGTTCTTACTTAGAGTTGCTTCAAGCAGAACTTAATTTTTCAAACACAAAGATAAACTATTATCAGACATTGTGTGATTATATAATAACTTGTGAAAAATTAAAGAAGTATTTAAGGTAAGAAAGTAAAAAGTTGTAGTTGTAGGGCATGGCTTTAGCCATGCAATCATAATTTTTTTAGTCTATTAACTATGAACTATTAACTAATTTCGGAGGGCAATATGAAAAGAAAAATTGTTGCATCAATAGTAGTTATTATTATTGTATCAGTTAGTATTTATAGAGTTTTTGAAGCGATACAGAAAAGAAAAATAATAAAATTTATGTCACAAAAAACACAACAGTATGTTTATACTGTAAAGGTTAAATCGGCTGAATACAAAAAAATAGCTGACAGTGTAAATTTTGTTGGTGAAATTAAGGGGATAAATGAAATTACTTTAATGCCTAAAGTTGTTGGAAGATTGTTAAGAAAAGTTAAAGAAGAAGGAAGTTTTGTTAAAAAAGACGAAGTAATTTGTGAAATTGACAGAGATGAACCTTTGTTGAAATTTACTGTATATGAACTTAAATCTCCAATAAATGGAATTTTAGCAAAATATTTTGTTGATATTGGTGCAGTTGTTTCTCAACAAACACCTATATGTATAGTAAGTGATACCAGTAAAGTTAGGTTGATCTTTAGTATTGCTGAAAATTTGGTCAACAAAATCCAAAAAAATTCATATGTGAAATTTAACATAGAAGATAAAACTTTTATATCAAAAGATTTACAACTTTCAAATTATATTGATCCTGCATCTCGTTGTATGGAAGTAAGAGTGGTTTTAGATAATCCGAACAATTTTTTGAAATCAGGTAGTTTCGTCAAAGGTGAACTTGTGTTTTATGAGAAAGATGCTTTGGTTATTCCATCAGAAGCAATTTTAGATGTGGATAGCAGAAAAATTGTTTATGTTGTAAAAGAAGACAATACAGTTGAAGAAAGAGAAGTAAAGATTGGGTTAAGGTATAAAAATTATGTTGAAATTTTATCTGGAATAAAACAATTTGATAAGGTTGTTTATCAAGGTGGCGAAATTTTAACAAACGGGATGAAAGTTGAAATAGTTAATAGTCAATAGTTGACAGTTAATAGTCCACAGTTAATAGTTAACTATTAACTAATTCCGGAGGATTTTTATGAAAATTACAGAAATAGCAGTAAAAAGACCGATTGCAACAGTTGTTGTGTATATTTTTCTTTTTATAATTTCAATTATAGCAATATTTAAACTACCAATAGATTTATTTCCTCAAATAGAACTACCTGTTTTAAGTGTTATAACGACTTATCCTCAGGCAACTGCTTTAGATGTTGAAGAAAAAGTTACAAAGGTTATAGAAAATGCAGTTGCATCTGTTTCAGGTGTTGATACTGTTGAGTCAAGATCACAAGAAAATCTTTCTATTGTTATAGCGAGATTTAAATGGGGTACAAACATTGATGAGAAAGCCTCAGATTTAAGAGATTTGCTTGAACTTACAAAAATGGCTTTACCTGAAGGTGTTGATAAACCAAGAATTTTTAAATTTGATCCTTCAATGATGCCTATAATGTTTATTTCAGTAACTTCTGATAGACCAATAAAAGATCTAAGATACATTGTTGACAAAAAAATTGTTGATGAGATAAAAAAAATTGATGGTGTAGCCGGTGCGATACTTCGTGGAGGAGATGAAAAAGAAGTTTCTGTTATTTTAGATCCTGAAAAATTAGCATTTTATAGATTAACAGTGCAGCAAATAATTTCTACAATACAGCAAGAAAACATAGAATTGCCAATAGGCGAAATTTATGAAGGATACAAAAAATATTTAGTACGACTTCCAATGAAGTTTGAAGATCCTTTAGAAATTAATAATCTTATTGTAGGTAATTTTTTAGGCAAGCCTGTGTATTTATATCAAGTTGGCAAAGTTGAAGATGCTTATAAAGAAAGATTAGGTGAGACAACTGTTAATGGTAAGGATTCTTTATTGATAATGGTTAGGAAAAAAGCACAAGCCAATACTGTAGTGGTGTGTTCTAAAGTAAACAAAAAGTTAGCTGAGCTAAAAAAAATCTTCCCACAGCTTGAGATAAATGTTGTGATGGATTCTTCTGAATATATCTTAAAAGTTGTAGAAAATTTAAGAAATACAATTTTAATTGGCGGTATTCTTGTAATATTGACAGTTTTATTTTTCTTAGCAGATATAATTCCTGCGTTTATTATAGTTTTACAGATACCAATTTCGTTAATGTTAGCATTTTTGTTTTTGTATCTTTTTGGTTATACAATAAACATGGTTTCTTTGATGAGCTTGTCTTTAGCGATAGGAATGGTTGTTGATAATTCAATAGTTATAGTTGACCATATTTTAAGACATATAAGTTGGGGTAAAAACTCGCTCCAAGCAGCGATAGATGCTCCTTCTGAAGTTGCTGCTGCTATTATTGCTTCAACTTTAACTACTGTAGTTGTTTTTGTTCCGTTATTGTTTGTAAGTGGTTTGATACCATTGCTTTTTAAACAATTAGCGGTTGCAGTTATTGTTACTTTGTTTTGCTCGCTAGCAATAAGTTTAACATTATCACCGATGGTAACCTCGCGACTCTGTTCAGAAAAAGAGTTTCAAAAAAAGCCTGTTGTGTTTGTCACTAAAATAATTAATAAATTAGAAAAATTTTATGAAGAAGTTATAAATTGGTCTTTAGAACATAAAAAAACAACCTTGGTTAGTTTTTTAGGCGCATTTTTAGTTTCTCTGTTTATATTTATATTTTTCACAGGTAAAGAGTTTATACCGAAAAGTGATGAACGTATAGTTAATATAAATTTTGAAACCTCAAAAGGTATGCGTATTGAAGAAACATTTAAAATAGCTAGACAAATAGAACAAGAAATTTTTAACACAATTCCAAAAAAATATTATGAGACAATTTTAGTTCGTTGTGGTGAAAGTGGTATAAGAGGACTTTCTGCTGTTGTTGGTCAGCAGGAGGCTTCTAACACAGGCTCAATTATGATTTCTTTAGTGGACAAAGAGTTTAGAGATAAGAATTCTTTTGAGCTAGCAGAAATTTTAAGAAATAATTTAAGAAAAATTGCTGGAATAATAAAACTTGAAACATCAGCACAATCTACTGCTTCATCAACATTATTAGGTGGTGCTGGGAAAGCTGTTTCAGTTGAACTACGTGGGAATAATTTAGAAGAAAGTTTAAGAATTGCTAACGAAATAAAAGATAAACTGCAGAAAATAGAAGGAATAAGAGATATAACAATAAGTTTGGAAGAAGGAAGTTATCAAATTATCGTGAAACTTAATAGAGAAAAACTTAAGATGTTAGGTATTTCTTCTGGTTATGTTGCAGATATGCTACGGAAAATATTTTATGGATTCACAGTATCTCAGTATACACCTCCTACTGGAAATTTAGTTGAAAGCTCGTATGACATTTTTGTGAAAGTAAGTAAAGATTATAAAAATGATATAAAAAGTTTAACAGACTTACCAATTGTTTTGCCAACAGGTAAAGTTATTCCTCTACACAATATAGCAACTTTTGAAAGAAAGATCGCACCAAAAGAAATACAAAGAAAAGATGGTACAAGAATAGTAAAAATTGAAGCAGATATTTATGGTAGAGCTTTAAGTAAGGTTAGGCAGGATATAGATAAAATAATCAAAAGTATTGCCCTTCCTTATGGTTATAGCATAAAATTTGGTGGTGAGATTGAACAACAAGAATCCACTTTTAGAGATTTAACTTTAATGTTGTTTTTAGGTATCCTACTTGTATATTTAATAATGGCAGCGCAGTTTGAAGATTTTTTGGATCCATTTATAATAATGTTTTCAGTACCGTTTGCAGTAGTTGGTGTTTTAGTTGGGATATTTTTATGGGGACAGAATTTTAATATAATGAGTTTTGTTGGGTTGTTATTGCTTGTAGGTGTGGTAGTTAACAATGCTATAGTTTTAGTTAATTATATTAAACTTTTAAGGTCAAGAGGGATGCAATTAATTGATGCAGTAAAAGAAGCTTGTAGGACACGTCTTAAACCTATTCTTATGACAGCTGTAACTACTATTTTAGGTACTCTACCGTTAGCTTTATCTCGTGGTAGTGGTGCAGAATACTTTTCTTCAATGGGTGTTTCAATTGTCTCAGGACTTACATTTTCAACTTTTATCACCTTAATTTTTGTCCCAACACTTTATACTGTGATACATTCAAGAAAAAAATAGCAGAATTTAGAAAAAACTAAAATGAGACAGAAAAACTATATTTCAGTATTAATCCCGGTATATAAAGAGCCGAAACTTTTGAGTGATATTATTGACAAAATAATAAAAAACAATTATGATGAAAAAGAGATTTTAATAGGTGTAGATGGAGTAATTACTGATGAAGTACAAAAAGTGTTAGATAAATATTCTGGCAAAATTTTTGTCTATTCTGACGGTATTAGACGAGGAAAACCAAAACTTTTAAATCTTTTAAGCAAGTTTGCTAAAGGCAATATCTTTTTGTTTTTAGATAACGATGTTGAACTTTTAAATCACGAAAATTTTTTAAGTAAATTAAACGAGTTATTAAATAAATATGATATTGTTGAATTGCCAAAAGAAGCTATAATCAACAACTTTTTCTCAAAACTGATTAGTTACGATTTTTTAACTGCTGCGGCGCTTTGTTTTCTTATTTCAAAGGTTTTTAAAACAAATTTGTTTTTAAGTGGTGCAGCATTTGGTATTAAAAAAGATGTGTTTGAAGAATTGGGAAGGTTTTCTGAAGTAATTAATGAAGATTGGGATTTGATGCTAAAAGCTTTTAGGCTAAGAAAAAAATATTTTTTTGCTGTGGATCTTAAAGTTAAAACGGTTGTCCCTTCAAGTTTGAAAGAATGGTTTATACAAAGGGTTAGATGGTCGTTAGGAATAAAATATTGGTGGAAAGAAGTTGTTAAAGATGTAAAGCAGTTTATACGAGGTTTACCGATAGTGTTTAATGTGGTGTTGTTTTGTACTACACCGTTAATTTTTGGTTTTATAATAAAAGAATTTAATTTTTTTAGCAAGTTTATTCCAACATTTATTATTTTATCTCACTATTTATCTTCAAATTTAGGGTTTACATTTTTTGTTTACTTTTTATCAATTTTGTTTTTACTTTTGCAAGGTATTTTTCCGTTTATTTTTTCATTACTTATTTCTTTAGGTACATTTTTTGTTTTTTCAAAGTTTTTGAGGTTTAGGTTCAATCCTGGTGAATATTTGGTATATTGTTTGTTTTATTTTCCTATATTGGTACCTTTTTATTTTGTTTGCTTTTTATTTGAAAAAACTTTGTTAAAATCAGTAGGTACGTTAGTAGATTGGAAAAGTTAATTTTAGAAAAAATAGATTTATATTGCTAAAGTTTTAATGAGTTCTTCTCTTATTTTTTCAAGTAAATTTTTATCATGTTCGTATCGTACGGTTTCTTTATACCCCTTTATTAACTTTACAGTTTTTGCTGTTATTTTGCCAACATTTATTGCGTCCATTAACGCTTTGTCATCGTATATAGCTTTTTTTGCTTGATGTGAATATGCCATAGCCCATGGCGGAATTATTGCTCCCATTGAGTTAAAAACTGTAAGTAGATAAGATATAGTTGAGACTACACCACCGTCAGCACCAACTGCTATCGCAGAAACAATTTTGTTCTCAATATAACTTTGTTCACCATATGTTATCATATGTTCTAAAGATGTTATCCTTTCAATCAAAGCTTTCAATGGTGAAGATACACTATACCAATATGTAGGTGTTGCAAAGATTATCCCGTCAGAGTAATATATTTTTTCAAGTAAAATTTTTCCATAATCATCGAAAATACAGGGATATTTACAATTAGGTTCAGAATCGTCTATACAACCGATACAACTTTTTATTTCGCCATCGTATAAAGAAGCAATTTCGGTTTCACAGCCTTCTAAAGAAGCGGCTTTTAATGCTGCATATAAAAGTTGTGCTGAACCACCGTTTCTATGTGGTGATGCGAGAATACCTAATATTTTCATAGTGGTAAACCTCCTTTTAAATCGAAAGAAAATAATCTAAAAAGTTTGTTGAAAGTTGCAGATTAAAGAAAAGTTGATTTCGAAGCAATAAAATTATATAAAATTTTCAAATTTTTTTCAAGAGGTCAAAATAATGATAAAAATAATAGCAGGTGAGTACAAAGGTAGGTTATTAAAAGTACCAAAAAATATCCGTCCTATACTTGCACAGATTAAAAAATCAGTTTTTGATATTTTAACACCGTATTTAAAAGATTGTTTGTTTTTAGACCTTTATGCAGGCAGTGGAGCTGTAGGTTTTGAAGCAATATCTCGTGGTGCAAAATATTGTATTTTCGTAGAAAAAGAAAAGGGTTGTCTTAGAATTTTATCACAAAATGTTATTAGTTTAAATTGCCAAGAAAGATGTTATATTATAAAAGCGGATATACTAAAAGATTTGTTCTGGATTGAAAAATCAAAAGAAATTTTAGATAAGAGTTTTAAAAGAGAAAATTTTGACATAATTTTTATAGGTGCGCCATATGTGGAAAAAAAACATCATGTTTATGTTCTCACAAATTATTCTCAACCTACAATTGATATTATTGCCAATAGTGATCTTTTATCATCTAAAGGAATTTTAGTTGTCCAGCATAGTAAAAAAGAGATTTTGTTCACAAAAAAATTGGTATGTTTTAGACAACAAAATTATGGTGATACAATTGTTTCTTTTTTTAAAAAGTTCTTGTAATTTTTTATAAATTATTGACAACAAAATTTTTTTCTTGTAAAAATAACACAATATTAGTTCATAGTTAACAGTCAACCTTTTATCAATTTAAGGAGAAAAAACTATGAAAATATCAACTACAATTGCTAAACATACAAAGTTTGATTATAAAATAGAAAGAGATTGGTATTTAATAGATGCTACAGGTAAACCTTTAGGTAGGTTAGCTTCACAAATTGCAAAATTGTTAATAGGTAAACATAAACCGATATATTCTCCGGATAGAGACTGTGGCGATTTTGTTGTTGTGAAAAACGCAGCGAAGGTTGTTCTTACTGGTAAGAAATTGAAACAAAAAATTTTGTTTAGACATTCAGGATATCTTGGTGGTGATAAATATATACCTTATGAAAAACTTTTTCCTGACAAAGCAGATTTAGTACTTCGTTTAGCAGTCAAAGGTATGTTACCAAAAAATAAACTTAGGGCAAAAATGATCAAACGTCTTAAAATATATAAAGATGATAATGTAAAAATAAATCAAAAGTTAAAAGAAATATCATTGGAGGTTTAAAATGCTATGACAACACAAACAACACAAATAACTCAAAAGCCTATAATGGCAACTGGAAGAAGGAAAACTTCTGTTGCTGTAGCATTTCTAAAAGAAGGTAATGGCAATATTTTAATAAACGGTAGGAATTTGGACGAATATTTTGGAGGTAACCTTGTACAAAAACACGAAGCTATGTCACCATTGTTATTAACCAACTTAAAAAGTAAGCTGGATATAGAGATAAAAGTTGAAGGTGGTGGTATTACTGGTCAAGCAGGAGCTATAAAACTTGCTATTGCACGTGCGCTTGTCGAATATAATCCAGACTTGAAACCTTTGCTTAAGAAACATGGTATGTTAAAACGTGATCCAAGGATGGTTGAACGTAAAAAACCTGGTAAGCCTAAAGCAAGAAAGAGTTTCCAATGGACAAAGAGGTAATAATACTAAAGTGAGTAATATTGAATTTTTGAAGAAAAGAGCATCTGAATTTTGGGAAAGAGCAAACGAAGATTTTGAAAAAGGGAGGTATAACTTAGCTGCACTTGATGTTGAACAATCTGTTCAATTATGGATAAAATATTTAATCTATTTAAAATCGTTTGATTTCCCTAAAACTCATTATTTGGATAGATTATTTAATGAGTTAGCAGAAGTTTATGAAACAAAAGAGATACTCGAGTTTTACAAAGAACATTCGTTGGAATTTAGGGGTTTAGAAGATGCATACATAACAAGTAGATATTTTCCAAAAGAATTTAATAAAGATGAGATACAAAAAATTATAGAATTTGCTAAGAAAATATTTAAGTTTTTAGAAGATAAACTAAATGAAAAGTTTATATAAAATTTTAGCTGTTCAAAATCAAAATGCAAAAAAGTATTTCCAAAATTATAAGTTCTATGTAAAAGAAATAAAAAAGATGCTAAAAGAAAATTTTAAAGATGTGAAAGTTTACGTTTTTGGTTCTGTTGTCCGTGATGATTATCGTCCTGATAGCGATATTGATATCTTAATTGTTTCAAATGAAATTCCTGAAAGTTTGTTTGAACAAGCAAAAATTAAAGTTATGATTAAAAAAATGTTTGAAGATGCTCCATTTGAAATACATATTACTAATTTTGTTCAATATGAAAGTTGGTATAAAAGGTTTATTAAAGAAAATTATATTGAAATTAACGACGAAAATTAACAGATATATTTTAAAAGGAGAAAAAAATGAAAAGAAAGGAATTTGTGAAAAAAATTGCTGAAAATTCACAACAGAGTCCGTTAATTGTACAAAAAATACTTCGTGAGTTTGTTAAGGTTTTAGCAGAAGCGTTAAAAAACGGTGAAAAAATTACAATTTCTGGCCTAGGACAGTTTAAAGTGAAACCTACAAAACCAAAACTTGCAAGAAATCCAAAAACTGGTGAACCTGTTCAACTGCCAGAAAGAAAAAAAATTTCCTTTAGACCAACCGATTGGATAAGAAACTATATAAACAAATAGGTTGTTTCGTTATTATGTTATTTTCGTAATTATGAGTGAATTTAAAGCTTCTAAAAAACTTGAACAACTACCACCATACCTTTTCTCACGAATTAATAAACTCAAACTTGAAGCATACCAAAGAAATTTAGATGTTATAGACCTTTCAATGGGCAATCCAGATTTACCTACTGATACTGCTATTGTTGAACGTTTATGTGAGACAGTTAAAGAACACCCAAGGACACACCGTTATCCTCAAGCAAAAGGTATGCCTAAGTTTAGGAACACTGTTGCAGAATGGTTCCTTAGACGTTTCAATGTAAAACTTGATCCTGAGAAAGAGATATTGGCTTTAATTGGTTCAAAAGAAGGTGTTGCTCATCTTTGTATGGCAATTTTAAATCCTGGAGATTATACTCTTGTACCAGATCCAGCGTATCCTGTGTATTATAATGCAACAATTTTAGCTGGTGGTAAACCATATTTGTTCAAACTTGACTCTAAAAATAATTATCTTCCTGATTTTTCAAAAATACCTAAGAAAATTCTTAAAAAAGCAAAAATAATTTTTTTAAATTATCCAAACAATCCTACAACTGCTGTTGTTGAAGATGAAAATTTTTTTAAAGAAGCAATAAAGTTTGCAAAAAAGAATAATCTGATCTTATGTTATGACAACGCATATTCTGAGATAACTTTTGACGGATATGTTGCACCGTCAATCTTACAATTTGAAGGTGCAAAAGATATTGCAGTAGAATTTCATAGTTTTTCAAAAACATTTTCAATGGCAGGATGGCGTGTGGGTTTTGTGGTAGGGAATGAAAAAATTATTGGTTATTTAGAAAAGTTTAAATCTTTTATTGACTATGGTGTACCTACTTTTATACAACTTTCTGCAGTGAAAGCATTGCTTGATTATGAACGAATTGTTAATGATGTAAGAAAGGTATATCAATACCGACGAGATTTGACTATAAAAGAGTTTAAAAAAATAGGCTGGGAAGTAGACGTGCCAAAAGCGACGATGTATCTTTGGTGTAAACTACCAGAAAAAATTACAAAAGAGTTAGGTTCGTTAAGATTTGCCGAAATGTTACTTAAAGAAACAGGTGTTGCGGTAGCGCCTGGTGTTGGTTTTGGCAAAAATGGTGAAGGATATATAAGATTAGCGTTGGTTACTGCTAACAATAGGTTTCATGACGCTGCGTTAAGGTTTAAAAAAATTTTTAGAGAACTTGGAGTAAATTTGAAATGAAGACTGTAAAAGTTGGTTTGATTGGTCTTGGTAATGTAGGTTCTGCCGTTTTAAAATTATATCGGAAAAATAGAAAAATAATAGAACAAAAATCTGGCTGTAAAATAGAATTTAAAGTTGCTTGTGATAAAGATAAAAGTAAAGGAAATTTATTACCACCGAACATTAAATTTGTTGTTGATTACAATGAAGTTATAAAAGATCCTGAGATAGATATTATTGTGGAACTTATTGGTGGGTTGGATCCAGCATATAAGATAATTACTGAGAGTATGAAAAATGGTAAACATGTAGTAACTGCCAACAAAGCTGTTTTGTCAGAACGATGGGATGAAATTTTTTCAGTTGCAAATAAATATAAAAAGACTTTATATTTTGAAGCAGCAGTAGCTGCTGGGATACCTGTGATACAATCTTTAAACGAAGGTTTAGCAGGAAACAAAATCTTAAGTATTACTGGTATTCTTAACGGAACAACAAATTATATTTTATCTTTGATGACATATAACAAATATAATTTTGATACGGCTGTAAAAAAAATCCGACATATGGGTATTACTGAAGCTGATATTTCTTATGATATATCTGGTTATGACACTGCTTGTAAGTTAAGTATATTAAGTTCGCTTGCATTTTTTTCTTGGGTAAAACTAAAAGATATGAAAATTGAAGGTATTGAAAATATAGAACTACAAGATGTTTACTTTGCTGAAACTTTTGGGTATAAAGTTAAACTTTTGGGTCATAGTAGTGTCTACAAAGATAAATATTATTTTGAAGTAAGAAAATATTTAGTTCCACAAGACAATATTTTTGCTAATATAAACTATGAATACAACGGAATTTTGTTAGAAGGAGATGCTTGTGGAAAAATAACTTTTGTGGGGAAAGGAGCTGGTGGGTTTGCAGCAGCGTCTGCTGTTGTGTCAGATTTAATATGCATTGCAAGAGATATAACAAGTTCTATTGGTGGAAGAGAACAATTTGTTGAGTATGTACCAAAAAAGTTAAACATAATCTCTTCGGAAGAAGTTGAGGGGTTTTTTTATTTAAGGTTTATCACAGTGGACAGGCCAGGTGTGCTTGCAAAAATTTCTAATGTTTTAGGTAAAAACAATGTATCAATTGCTTCAGTGTATCAGAAAGAACCTTTGGTAAAATTAAGAAGAGGTGTGCCAATACTTTTGTTGACGCATAAAGTAAAAGAGAAGAACCTTATTGCTGCGTTAAACAAAATTAAGAATTTAGATGTCGTATTGAAACCACCAGTATATATAAAAATCTTTTCAGGTTAGAGGTAGATAGTTATGTTAGAGACACAAAATATAAAATCTGTATCAGGACCGTTAATTTTAGTTGATGGTGCAAGAGGAGCAAGATACGAAGAACTTGTTGAAGTTGTTTTATCTTCTGGTGAGAAACGGTTAGGACGTGTGTTGGAAATAGAAGAAGATACTGCTTTGATACAACTTTTTGAAGAATCTACCGGAATAAATATTGGTTCTACAAAAATTAGGTTTTTAAACAAAACAGTTACATTAGGTGTATCAAGGACAATTTTAGGACGTATTTTTGACGGTTTAGGAAGACCAATTGACGGTGGTGTTGAGATTGTTGCTGAGAAACATCTTGATATAAACGGTGCACCAATAAATCCGTATTCTCGTGCATATCCAAGAGAGTTCATACAAACTGGTATCTCTGCGATTGACGGTCTTAACACGCTTGTCCGCGGACAAAAACTACCCATATTTTCCGGTTCAGGATTACCACATAATCTTTTAGCAGTACAAATTGCACGACAAGCAACCGTACTAAAATCAGAAGTTGAAGAAGAACAACAAGAGTTTGCAGTAGTGTTCGCAGCAATGGGTATAACATATGAAGAAGCAGAGTTTTTTATTTCAGAATTTAAAAAAACTGGTGCGTTAGCACGTGCCGTATTGTTTATAAACTTAGCTAATGACCCTGCGATAGAACGTATTGCAACACCACGTCTTGCGTTAAGTTGTGCTGAATATTTAGCGTTTGATTTAGAGATGCATGTATTAGTGATTTTAACCGATATGACGAACTATGCTGAAGCGTTAAGAGAGATATCTGCTGCAAGGAAAGAAGTACCTGGTCGTCGTGGATATCCAGGGTATCTATATACTGACTTAGCAACATTGTATGAAAGAGCAGGAAGGATTAAAGGTAAAAAGGGGTCAATAACACTTATGCCAATTTTAACCATGCCTGAAGATGATAAAACACATCCTATCCCAGACCTTACAGGGTATATAACTGAAGGACAAATTGTTTTGTCTCGTGATTTGCATAGAAAAGGTGTCTATCCACCGATAGATATTATGGCATCTTTGTCAAGGTTGAGAGATAAAGGAATAGGTAAAGATAGGACTCGTGAGGATCATCCTGATTTAGCAAACCAATTGTTTGCATGTTACGCAAGAGGGAAAGAAGTTGAAGAATTAGCGATAGTGCTTGGCGAGTCGGCATTAGAAGAAGTTGATAGAATTTATTTAAAATTTGTTTCAGAGTTTGAACAAAAATTTATTAAACAAAGACAAGATGAGAATAGAGATATTTTTACTACATTAAATATAGGTTGGGATTTGTTAAAAATGTTCCCAAAAGAAGAACTTAAACGTATCCGTCCTGAATTTAAAGAGAAATATCTATAGGAACAAAGGTTCAAAGTTAAAGATGTAGTGCACGGTTTTCTACAGAAGGAGGTAGAATACCTTTGGCAGTAGCCGTGCATTTATTATTTGTAGTTGTAGACCTTGGTCTGCTATATAAAAATAAATATATAAAAATAAAAAAAATGTAGGGCAAGGATTTATCCTTGCAAAAAAAGTTTAAAGTAGTTGCAAACCTTAGTTTGCAAAATAAAAGTAAAAAAGTAAAAATGTGAAAAAGAAAAACAAAATTGTAGGGCAATGCTTTAGCATTGCAATATAAAAATGTAGTAAAAAAAGTTGTAGAATAGTAAAAACTGTTGTTGCAAAAAATGCTTTTCTATATGAACATACTACAAAAATATATAGAAGAATATAAAAAAAATCTAAAAAAAGGTAGAATAGTTGTTATTTCGGGTCCTTCGGGTTGTGGGAAAACAACAATTTGTAAAGAACTTATTAAAAGAAACAAAAATTTTGTATTCTCTGTTTCATACACTACTCGTCCTAAAAGAAAAGGTGAGGTTAATGGTAAAGACTACTGTTTTGTTTCTAAAGAAGAATTTTTTAAATTGTTGAAACAAAAAAAGTTTGTTGAATGGGCAAAAGTATATGATCATTATTATGCTACACCTAAACAACCGTTAATAAAAGCAGTTAATTCTGGCAAAAACATACTTTTAGATATTGATGTCCAAGGTGGTAAAAACATTAAAAAAATTTTTCCTGAAAGTATCTTAATTTTCATCTTGCCACCATCTTTTAAAGTTTTAAAACAAAGAATTATATCTCGTGCTAAAGACAAACCTGAAGAAATTAAAAAAAGGTTAAAAATGCTTGAAAAAGAATTAAAAGAAAGTAAGTATTATGATTATTTCATCGTAAATGATAATTTAAATCAAGCAATAAGAGATGTTCAAACAATAGTTTATTCACATAAGTTTAAAAAAAATTTTTGCTGAATTTTTGTGATACACCTTGATAAAATTTTTATGATTTTAATAAAAAATAGAAGGTAGAGTTAATAAAATGGAAATTTTAGGTGTAGCAATAGGTATGCTGTAGTGCTGCTTTTATTACATAGCAAAACAGCAAGAAGACGAAAGCTGATATTAGTGAACTAAGCAAGGTGATAAACAGGCAGACAAAAATGGTAACAGAATTAAAAAATGTGATTGTAGAAGAAAACAAGTTGATAAGAGAAGTATTGCTTAAAACGTTGAAAAGATTGATAAAACAACAAAAGAAGTACTTCCTAAAATATTAGAGAAAATAAGCTAAATATTTCATTAAGTAGTTGTTAAGTAAAAACTTTCAAAAAGGAGGATAAAACTATATGAACAAACTAATAACAATACTATGTATAGTATCGTTATTATTTTTAACAAGTTGTTATACAGTAAGAGTGTTATCTGATGTAGACCGACCTATCACACTTGCTTCTCAAACTGAGGCTTTACCTTTTAAGACAAAATATAGAGTATGGTATGCTTTGTGGGGTTTAGTACCAATAAACGAGAATACTATTAATAAAATACTAAGAGAAACAAAAGTCAATAAAGTAAGAGTAACAACAAAAATGACTTTTGTAGATTGGCTTATTACCGCGATATTAGGTAATTTTACTATTACTACATGGACTGTAGAAATTGAAGGTGCAGAATAATTAAGGTTTAGATAAGTATTAATAATAATATCATAGATATAAAACTTATACAACTGCTGAATATAAATGTTGCTGACGGTGAGATTTTGTCCCAAAGGACACCACCTATAAAACTTGCAGGAAATAACATTAGCCCCACTAATGTATACTGCAACCCTAAAATAGAAGCTTTGTATTCTTGTGGTGAAATTTCAGCAAGGAAGGCTTTTTCCTGTCCTTCAACAAAACCAATATAAATACCATAAATAATAAATAATAGCCAAATTAGTTCTACGAAATTTTTGTTTACGAAAGCAAAAGATAAATAAACCAAGCTGTATATAATATATCCTATACTTATTATTATTTTTTTGCCAACTCTATCTGCTACAACACCTGCTGGGTAAGAAAAAATTGTGTAAGATATGTTGTAAACTAAATACAAAAGTATTATTGATAAATAATCAAAACCTAAGTTTTTTGCACGAAGTAGTAAAAACTGGTTTGAAGAATTACCTAATGCAAATAGTGTTGAAATAAGAATGTATATTTTTGCTTTTTTAGGGAAAAATTTGAATTCTGAAAAACTAAATTTTAATTTTTTAATTTCTACTTTTTCAGTTTGTTTTTCTTTTACAAAAAATAAAATAATTACTCCAAGCAATGCAGGAATAACTGACCATAAAAAAACTTTTTTAAACGGTATATTATCTTTTGAATATAAAAATAAAAGATAAACAATTATTACACCTAATGTTGCACCAAAGGTATCCATTGCACGATGTAGCCCAAAAACTTTACCTTTTTTCTCATCAGTAGTAGATTCTGAGATTAACGCATCTCTTGGTGCTGTTCTTATACCTTTGCCAACCCTGTCAATGAATCTTGCAAACAAAACAAAAATCCAGTTTGTGCTTAAATATAAAAGTATTTTACCAAATGCTGACGAAGAATAACCTGCTATTATGAATGGTTTTCTTTTTTTAAGTTTGTCTGAGATACCGCCAGAGAAAACCCTAAGTAAGTTTGCGATACTTTCTGCTATACCTTCTATAATACCTATGATAGTATATGGTGTGTTTAAAGAGGCAAGGTATAAACCTAATATAGGATAAACCATTTCAGAAGAAATATCTGTCAGTAAACTTGTAAGTCCTAACAAAATTATGTTTTTCATAATTTTTGCAAGGTTAAAACCTTGCCCTACAAATAAAAAATATAAAAAAACTAATGTAGGGCAAACCTTTAGGTTTGCAATATATTCCGCAAGGCTAAAGCCTTGCCCTACATGTTTAGTCAAAAATAATAATTTATTCTTA
>CAZLOB010000010.1:0-5283 GCA_964561135.1 uncultured Elusimicrobia bacterium
TATGAAATTTTGTATCTATGACCTTGCATCCATGCTAAAGAAAGTGGAACATCAGTACCTGTAGTATACCATGTCTGGTAGTTATCTATAGAACTTGCAGTAAATGTTGTAGGTGTTACACCAGTCCATGCGGAACCTGTCCAATATTTGTTTTCTTCAGGTGCACCAACTGTTACATCTTGTATTATAAGCTCAACAGTTCTTACCCCTGCTGATAACAAACCTTCAGCCGGTGGTAAGTCAGCAGAGGTTCCTGATATTGTAGGCAATGACGAATAATATATCTCTGTTTGTTGTGGTATTATAACAGTTGACACAGGTGGTGTATTATCAAAGGTAAATGTTGAACCATAGACAAAGAAATCTGCTGTATTTAAAGCGTTATCTCTTACTCTTAATGTAACATAATATGACACACCACTTTGTAATTCAGACGAAAGTGCTGAACTAACATAACTCCATTCAACAGGTTCTGGTGATAAACTATCAGTGTAAGTAAATGGTAAAGGTGATGTTTGGTTAAAACTTGCCCCACCCCACCATAAATTTGATAAGTTTTCTCGTATTGCCACCTGTATCAAGGAAAGTCCTACACCACCATAAGAATCACCTACTGCTACTGTAGGTATATCTTTAGCAGTACCTGAGATTGTATCAAATATTGTTGAAACAAAATCTTCCTTTGCTGGCCAGAGGACCTGTGCCTCTGGTGCTTGGTTGTCAAACCTGAACTCTTTTGTTGACCATTCTAACGAATAATTACCTGCTTTATCTACAGCATAAGCGTTTATCCTATATTTATTTCCTGAAGCCCAAGTGTATGTCTCAAACCATATCTCAAAAGCTACAGTAGTAGTTGTCTGTGGTATAAACCATTCTTTTTCAACATCACCTATTGTATAGTTGAAAATCTGAACTTTAACATAATCAACCTGACCTAATGAATTTGTATCAGCAGAAGTACCAGAAATTGTTGGTAGGTAGTTATATGCAGAATATTGTGGCTCAACAATTGACGCTACCGGCTTGTCAGTGTCAAATATAAATTCTTTCGCTACAATAGAAGATACATTTCTTGCACGGTCAAAACTAACTGCTTCAACACGATACTTCCTATTTGAGGTCCAAGTAGGTGCGTCAACATCTGTAACATAATAATCGTCAGAAGCTGCTCCTTCTAGTATACCGCTTGCTTGATACCAAGCTTGTTCTTTGTTAATATCAGGTATATTAAACGCTTTAGAAACATTATCCCACCAGTTACCACTTGGCGGGTCTTCTTGTATCCTTATTCTTACTTGATAAAGATTTGATTTATTTATAGGTGTTTGTATATCCCATGCAGTACCTGAGATTGTTGGTAAGAAATTATGGAACTCACTTGTTGGTATCCATATAGAGACCTGTGGTGCTGAAGCATCATAATAGAAATACCTTGTTGGATAAGAAGATAGGTTTCCTGCTAAATCGTATGCACGAACATTTATCTTATACATATGTCCATCTGTAAGCGCTTCTTTTACAACACCTGTTGACCAATCTAACCCACTGACCGCAACTACAGACCATGTGGAACCACTTTGCCAGCTGTCGGTGTAATAACTGTAATAACTTGAGATACTAACATCAAACAAACTTAATTCTACTTTTGCAATACCAAATTGTTCTGTTATACTACCAGTGAAATTGTCTAAATAATAATCTGTTTCATCAACATTTGTTCCATAATATCTATAATCAACAGGTGGTTTTGTGATAACAACTTGTGGCGGTGTAATATCGTATACAAAAGTAATTGTCGAGAATACTACTGACCAGTTTATTGCTTTGTCTTTTGCTTTTGCTACAACTTGGTATGTGGTACCATCTATAAGTCCTGATGTTTGATAACTAAATGACGTGACAAATACAGAAACACCCTCTGATTTGGTAACCGTTGTAACCAAACTCCATCCTGTACCAACCCAAGACGAAATCTTTATCTCAACATCGTCAAGACCTGAAAGGTCAGCATCAGCTGTGCCTGATATCACAGGCATAAAGTTTAAAATTACGCCGTCTTGTGGATAAGTTATTGCAACAGTAGGCGGTGTTGTGTCAATATAGAAAGTATATCCTTCATCCCAACTTTCAACATTGCCAAAAGGTTTCGCACCATCTACTCCTTGAACTTTTAGGTTATACTTCTTATCTGTATATCCACCGATTGATGCAAAAGTAATTTCTGCAGGGAACGGATGTGACCACAAAGCAGTCCCTGGTTGATACTTAGGTGATAGCTCTTCAGTAACAATAGGTGTTGGTAATGTTGTTGAAGACCATTCAGCACCTGTCCAATAATAAGTTGTCCCATCTGGCAACCATAAAGTTAACATTATATAAACTGTAGCAGCACCACTTAATTCATCATAAATATTCCCTGCAAGGTTAACAAGTGTCGTGTTAAGATATTCTTGTGCAGGCGATGTTATAGTAGTTTCAGGCGGTGTTTCATCACATAAGAACATTATTGATGATAAACCAACAACAAAATTTGTTTGTTCATTATCAGCAATATCTCTTATTTTAACAGATACAGAATACCATACATTGTTTTCCCAGTCTAATGCTGAAGGTTTTATATAAGTCCAAGAAGAACTATAAACTTTAACAGTAGTTGTTGAATTATTCCAAGTTTCAGCTAATACCCAACCAGCAGGATCGTCCCTCCAGTATCTTCCAGCATAAGTACCACCAAGCGCTTGTATCTTAACACTTATTGGCGAAGGTGTTGCATCTTTATCTACAGCATCATTTGATGGTAAATCCCACCAACTGCCTGAGATAACATCTACAACTGACATCGTAGAACCGTGGACTAATGATGTTATAGTAGCAGTAGGTACAGAAATATCATATGTGAAATCAAAACTTGCTGGTTGGTATGTATTTGCAGGTATTGACTTATCATATGCTTTGACAGTAAGTCTATAAGTGGTCAAGTTTTGCCAAGTAGGTGTTGAACCTGTAAGATACCATTCTTTTGTTGAAGAAACATATGTTGTTATACACCAAGTTGAATAATCAACCCATTGTTGTAAACTTGAAGACCAGTATGTTGAAGGATAAGTTAAATCTTGTATCTGTAGTTCAACTTTTTCTATACCAGACAAAGCATCATCAGCTGTCCCTGATATTGTTGGTAGATTGTTAACATATGGTTTGTTTGGTAAAGTTAAAACAGCAAGTGGTTCAACATTGTCAACCCAGAATGTAGGCATAACATTTGGTGGTGGTCCTGGTGGATCTGTATCATATTCAGCAACAAGTGGTGACAACCTCCATGCTTTTGATGCAACAGTATAACTTGACCCATGGACAAATTGTAAGTCAGGATGTGAATAAGACCAGTTTGGTAGTGTAGGTGAGTATATCACAACCCAAGTTGAATAATCAACCCAGTCTCCTAAAGTATCAGACCAGTAATACCCGTCTGTATTTCGTCTTATCATTATATCAAGCCGTTCAGTAAGTGGTGTTTGTGTAGCAGTACCACCTATCGCAGAAACAGTCCTATAATACTTACCATCTTCTACACTTGTGATGACAGATCTTGCTCGTTCTGGCTCCATCCTAAATGTTCTTACTTGCGACCATACTGTTTCAACATTGCCTGCTTTATCAATAGCTTTTGATTGCATCTCGTAATTAGAGAAAGATAACCATCCAACTGCTGAAGTGTCCAAAACCCAACTACCATCTGCATTAACATTAACAACAACTGCTGTTGTATAATCTACAAAAGTGAAATCAGGTGCTAAATATTTAACCGGTGTGGGATCAACACGTCTTATCTGTACCATAACTTTATCAGTTCTACCTAAACCAAAATCTGCTGCAGTACCTGTGATTGAAGTCAATGTTGTCCTTACAGGATAATCTGGCAAGTATCCTATAGGTTGGTTTGTTTCATTAGTTGGAGAACCATATGTTATAGCAGAAGTTGGTGCTGAGGTATCAAAGATGAAATAATGTGTGGTCCCCCAGGCTAAATTGCTTGCTTTATCATATGCACGAACATGGACTGTATATGATGTGTTATCAGCCCAGTATGGATCAAGGTTGCCTACAAGACCACTGTATGTCCAGGTCCATGATGTTGGTTGTACTTCAACAATTGTAGCAGTAGACCATGAAATCTCTGTCACACTAAATGAACTTCCAGTCCAATACTTACCATCTGATAACCTACAAATTGCTACTTCTACTTTGTCAATATTAGATGGGACACCATATGTTACAACCGTTGGATCGTTTGCTGTACCTTGAATTTGTGGCAGCGTGTTTACCCAGATATTATTCTGTGGGGATACAATTTCAACATTTGGCAGTGTTGTATCATAAATATAAGTTAAAGTTGAGAAATTAACTTCAACATTTTCAGTAGGTGGCACTTGTACAGCATCTTTTGCACGACTGTTGAAATAATATGCATAACCTGACTGCCAAATACCTGTTAAATCTTTACTCCACAAATATGGAGTACCGCTGATAAGCGAAGAATGTAGCAACCACGAATTTTCTGTACCACTCCAACCTAAACCATCAAAATATGCGCCGTCTGACCTTCTAATTCTTACTCTTACTTCATTAATACCTGTACCAGGGAAAGTATCCTCTGCTGTACCAGCAACTTGTGTTATCGCAGAAGAACTATAATACACATTATCCGATGTAGGAGAGGTAATCTTTGACACAGGTGGCATCCAATCAAGTTGTACCCAAGTTGTAGTATGTGGTGTAATATTCCCAGCATTATCTATTGCACGGACATAGATGTAATACCTTGCGCCAGAAGTCCATTTGTTATTTTCAGCAACTTTTGTATAAACCCAAGTTGAAATATCAATAAATGAAACTTCATCCCACACAGCAGGGTTTGATGTATCATTAGGTTCAAATGTTGACCAATCATTTGTTTCTTTATTCCAAAAATCTGCAAAATCTATCCTATATATTGCAATTTCAACATTGTTTACACCTGATAGGTCATCAACTGCCGTACCTGAAATTGTTACTAAAGATTTATATCTTAGACCATCTTGTGGTAATACACAAGCAAAATTTGGTAGTTGTTTATCACAATAGAACGGTTCTACTTTTACAACACCTAAATCTGTGCCACCTTCGTAATGAACAGCGTTTGCAGTATAATCTTTTGTCCTCACTCTTAACCTATATGATAACCCATCAACCCATGCATGTGAATCAACAACAATATACCAACTTCTCTGTTTATCACCA
>CAZLOB010000011.1:0-13249 GCA_964561135.1 uncultured Elusimicrobia bacterium
AAAACTTTTGTTTTATCAAACCCTGTATATGTACGAAGATAAACTGATGTATCAATATCCACAATAAAAACATTTACAACTGGTGGTACAACTACTAAATATTCTAAAGTAGTTGTGTCTTTGTAAGTAATATAAGGTAAATTATTTCGTCCAAATTGTATCCCTTGTGAAACATTTATACAATCAAAATCAAATTTTAACGCAATTGTAGTATCCAATGGTGCATCTTCTGATAAGTCAACAAAAATATTAAAATATGATGTCGTATACTTAATTATTGGCTGGGCAGGTAACAAAATTTCAGCAACTCCATTTAAAAAACTACTACTACCATAATCTCCAAATCTCACTGCAGTTATATATCCATCAGGCAAACTACCAAGTTTTTTAACTGTAACTTTGTTAACCCTCGTAATAACATCGCTTGGATACATAAATCTTAAACCAACCGTTGCAACAAGGTTGCTTCTTCCTTGGATAACTTTTGTTGTTTTTGTTTCAAAAGAAGAAATAATTGTTGCGTTCCATAAATAATCCTGTGGTGAAAAACCTTGCATAACAACTTTTTGCCAGGTTTTACCTCTGTCTGTTGTAAGAAACATATTACCATTTGTTCCAGCAACTATTATTTTATTTAAATCTAACATTTTTATTGTATAAAAAGTTTCTGTTTCAGAGTTTTCAGGTGAGATATCAACAAAAGATGCACCTGCAGTTGTCGAAATAAACACTTTTCCTAAAGAACCACAAACAACACCTATCTGTGGGGTTATAAAATCAATACTATATAATGTAATATTTTCTGTTGACACATTAATTATAGAAAAGTTTGTCCCTCCATCTTCTGTTTTTAAAAGAGTACTGTTTTTTCCACATATAAATCCCGTATGTTCATCTAAGAATTTTATATTATACAAATCTACTGTTGTAGGTAAATCAAGTTGAATAAAACTTTCTGCAGCATCTGTAGTTTTTAACAACACACCATTATTACCACAAGCAAATCCAACAGAAGTAGAAACAAATACTATTGAATTTAAGTTTTCTAAAACGCTTGAATTTATAGAATAAAAACTTATACCTGTATCTGTAGATTTATAAATTATGCCATTGTTACCACAAACTACTAATGTTGTATTATCTATGAAAACAAGATCGTTTAATGTTTCCGAAGTTATATTTTGTTCTGTATAAGTAACGAAACTGTCAGTTGAACGAATTATCAAACCATCAACACCACACAAAATTGACACACCATTAGAAACAGCAATTGAGTTTAATCCTTTAGAAGGATCATTTCTGTATATGTTTGTGAACCATCGTACTCCACTTTCAGCGGTCGTTTTCAACATTCCTTTGTTAGCAACAACATAACCGTTGTAATAATCTAAAAACAACATTTTTTTATAATCTTGTGTTACAACTTCATTAACAGTAAAACTACTTGGTCCTGCATAATAAAGGTTCCTTAACACAACTTCTTTTCTTCCTTTATCTTCTAATGTAAAATCCACAATTGATGGAGATATTGTTACTCCATTAAATGTTGTAGTAACAACAGCAACACCTTCAAAATCTACTGCTACATTACCAAGTTTGTCAACCGCTTCAATATACACTGGTTTATCAACCTGAATTTGACAGTTATAACTTCCGTCTTTTGGGATTACACGAAAAGTGATAGCTTTCCCTGGAAGTACAGTATGTGTCTGTGAATCAGAACTCCAGCCCTGTTTACCTCTCCATTTTTCTAAAGCAGTAACTTCTTCAATAGTAATTATTGGATTACCTGCAACTTCGTCCATATAATAAAACTCGCCTGAGTTACTTCCTGCTAAAATATAAAGTTTAGTTATACCAAAATTTATACCATCTAAAGAAAACTTTCCTTTTGAAGAAGTTGTCAGAAGATCGCATTCAGCACCAAATTTTGATTTAATCAAATCATCGTCTTCGTCAACAAGTATGACTTTTATTTTTGGTGAAGCATCGCCTGCATAAAAAGTATATGAAGGTGTCTCAAATTTTATTTTTGCAACTTTAGATGATCTTGACCTAAGTTTTGTTATATCTGGTGAACCTGTATATGGACTAATATATGTTGCAACTTGTGACCTGTTTCCATTACTATCAACAGCAACTATTGTAAACCAATAAGTCAAACCTGGAACAAGACCTGTAACAATATATGTTTGTTGGGAACCAGCAGCTGTAGTTGTTGATATTTCAATTACTCCTTGAACCATCCCTGTTGAAGTAGAAATAGGATAGATACTATCAAACTTTTCCATTGTATCAATAATCCCTGCCAAACGATATTTTATTACAAATTTAGCATTCTCTAAATTACCTTCGTCAGCGTCCTCAGTAGGTGCACTCCAAGTAAGTTTTACTAACCCTTCTTCAGCTTTGCCATATATCGCAACTAAATCTGTAATCTGTGCAGGACATCCTTTGAACCAAAACGGCCCTAAAATTTGGTATCCTGATTCAACATTGTCATAATTGTAACTTTTGACCTGAAAATACCAATTATTAGAATTCTCAGTTGCAAAAATCTCAAGTATTGGACGTTCTATTATCTCTTCACCGCCACCTGTGATATAAGTTTGTGATGTTGGATACCAAACAAAACTACTTGTATCATCCCAAGTGGTTGTGGTTTTAAAAATACACTTATAATATGCTACACGTCCCACACCTGTAGAAATTGCTGATGTAAACGAAAATTCTTTTGTGTTATACCACACTTCAGTAGAAATTTGTACAAATTGATAATATGGGGGTGAACCTGTTGTTTCGTACTTTTCAGCAGTACATTGTGGTGCAAGCGCTAATGTATAGACATATCGTGGTTCATCTTTACCAAAAATGTTTCTTGAGGCATTACCACCAAACGATATAACTGTAGTAGTGTACGCTACAACATATCTACCATATTGTGTGTTAGGTTGTAAATTTTCTTCAATCCAATATGTTGCATCAGGTGGAAGTTCTGCAATTAATCCTTCAGCAGTTGATGTTATAACTAAATATCCACCATCTTTGCTATATTGTCTTGTCGAAGAATAGATTCTATATCCATCAATATAATATGTTGCTCGATGTGTCCAACTCCATTTTATTGAAGTTGAAGATAAAGCAACACCATTAAAATCATATGCACGCAGCGGTAAAGGTTGATAAGTAAAATTTATATTTGAAACTTCAGGCGTTGTTGTCCCATCAGTATAAAACACTATCTTATATTGAATATATCTCCCACGAGGGACTAACCCTGAAGGATCACCATTGTTGGGTAACTCATATGAAGAAAAAGAAGGGTATGTACTCAAAACTGTAAAATAATAATCAGCAGACCGTGCATAAATTTTTGCTGTTTGTCCATTTACCGTCCACGATGAATATATAAATTTTGTATTCTCACCTTGTGTATCAAAAACATTAGAATAATATTCTGCATATCTATAGTATAAACTCCATTCCTCAACCTCTTTTGCTACCACACGTTGAGACATTTGAGTATCAAAAGTATGATTATATTTTCTTACAACAATTTTATCTATAAAACCACGGTCAAAATAAGCGATACCTGTAGCATCTTTCTCATATTCCCACTTTATGATGTGTTCTCCCAAAGAAATATCAACACTTTCAAACCTCCAACCTACCTGTCCTCCAATTCTACGTTGCTCTGCTTCTCCAATATAAAAGCTTAAATAATCAAAACCTGGCTCAGAAAAACATGCCCAATAAAATTCTATTTTTGCTGGATAAGATAAGGATAAAGATGTTTGTAGATATATGTTTGAACTATGAGGAATAGTTCCCGAACGTATACAATAGTTCCCTTCAAAAATATTAAATGTTGCTGTTGATAAGTTAGTGAAATCCCATAATATATCTGTTGATGTATGTATCTCAAACTTTACACCTACACTTCCACCCATAACCCAACCTGTAGCAGACCATGGTGTAACATTTCTTATCTGTCCTGTCTCCCAATCTTCATATAGGTCAAAAACTGCATCTCTATCCGATAACGGATTTGTTGAAACATTTCGAATATACATATAAATTTGAGTTTTTGTATTAGGTGGTATTTGTGGAACTTTAACCCAAATCTTTGACCCTGTTGATGTTGTAATATTCCAATTTTCTATCCAGAAAGGTATCAAAGTTTTACCATCAGGTCCTGTAATACGTATTGCTGTACCAGCAGGATCAAGTTTCCCTGCATCAACTAAAACTTTGGTATTAGTGATAAACCAAATTTGATAGTCATATAAAGTTTCATTTATACCTACTGTATTAATTTCAATAGGAATTCTTTGTGGCCAAGAAGTGTTCCACCAGTCATCCCATTGACGAACTTTTAACACACCATCAGTTGTTACTGTAGATCTAAAAAAATATCCGTCTTCAAAATCTGATTTAGTTTTTTCATTCCAACTGAGATAAGCAAATAAATTGTAGGAAAGAATAAAAATGCTAAACAGTATAAAGCAATGGCAGGTTTTATTTTTCAACATAATAATTTTTAATTTTTTAGAAAGATTTTTACCTTATTTTAAATTTACACTATTTTTTTGTGAAAATCAACTGTTTGGAAGATAATCAATAGCTTTACTGCAAAGCATATGTCATTGCATAACAAGAAAAGTTTTCCTTAAATAAAGATGAGTTTTCAATTTGTTCAAAAAATTTTTTATCCAAAGGATAGAAATCTCGCATTTTTTTATTTATTAAATTTCCAATTTCTTTTGTAAACCTTCTACAAGGGTAGATTCCACCATCAGATAATACTGCACAACCATTCGTTCCACATACACATTCTGCTACACAAACTTCTATTTGTTCTGTATTTACTATTTTTAAAGCAGGATAATTTTTTATTTCATCAAAATCAATATCTAACTTTTCCGCAACAACTGAATAAAATTCTAAAATTTTTTCTTTATTCACAACTTGTTCTTTTAAAGTTTTTGCTCTACCTACAGGTATGAAGCGTTCAAAAATTATTTCTTTTACATTTATTGAAAAAAGTTTTTCTAAAAATGCATCAAAAGTAGAAATCAAATTGTCTATATTAAAATTCATCAAAGTTGTCATAATAGCTGTATCATAAACTTGACAAAAATGTTTAAGGTTAGAAAATACTTTTTCAAAACTTCCTTTACCGCGAATTATATCGTTAATTTGAGGGTCTACACTTTCCAACGATATATAAATTTTATTAAATTTTGACAAACTTTTTAGTTTTTTTTCATCAGGTATTATGCTACCATTTGTTATAAAATTTATCTCTTCAACACAACTAAATTTGTCAATATAACTTACAAGTTCATACACTTCTTGTTTTAAAAACGGCTCACCACCTGTAATAGAAATTGTTAGACTATAGTTTCTTTCTTCAACAAATTCTTTGATTCTGTCTGCTATAATCTTAAGTTGTTCAAAACTAAGATCTTTCCTAAAAGGTTCTTTATAACAATGTACACAATTAAAATTACACTTCTCTGTTATATGCCACTGAATATGAAAACTTTGTTTCATAAAAATACAAAAAGTAGGTCCTAACAAGACCTACTTTGTTAAACCTTTTTATTTTTTAAACAAAATTTTGACATCAAGTCCAACTTCGTAATTTCTTCCCGGTTGAGGATAACCAGCACGATTTATACCTTTTTGGTCCAACAAATCATTAACTTGAATATATAAGTTAGCAAAATTTAAAATATTCTTTTGAATTCTTATATTCCATAATACAAAGCCATTCAATTTGGTCCCACTTTCGTTATCAGAAGAATATTGAGTATCAACACCTTTTATATTATTTATCAAATTTATGCCAAAAGGTAAAGAGAAATCTGAATACAAAACAGTAGTTACAACAGGTGAATAAGCTTGTTTTTGCCAACCTTTTTCTTCTTCTCCTTTTTTCTTTATTCTATTATCCGAAACTAGTATAGAAAGCTTATTATTAAAAAATGAAACTGGAACAATTTCACAACTTATTTCCACACCTTGAGCAATTGCTTGGTCTACATTTGACGGAGTCCAAGCTGAGTAAGGATCTGATGGGTCAACAGGATACCACCTAATTTGATCTTTTATATATCTATAAAACGGATTTATATTAATTGTAGCAAATTTAAAGTTTTGTTCAATACCAAAGTCAAAAGAATACGATTCTTCAGGTTTTAGTTTAGGATTACCTTTTGCCCAGATTTGATCTGGCCAGTATAAATCTAAAAATGTTGGTGCACGCCAAGACGTTCCTAAAGAGAAAGAAAGTTTCGTATCTTTAAAGTTATAAACAAGCATAATTTGTTCAGAAACTTTATTACCAAAAAGAGAGTTAGAATCCCATCTTAAAGTTGGTATGATATTAAGTTCAGTATATTTAAATTCTTTTTGTAAAACAACTCCTACATTTGAAACATCTTTTTTAAAATTATCAACAGGATTTAAAAGATATTGTTGATCAATTTGTGTCCATTCAAAGTTTAAAGAAACAAAAAATTTATATGGTAAAGATACTGTGTTTAAAAAACTTATAGTATATAGTTTTGAATCAGTTTTTTCCTGCTTCCAACTTATAGGATCTTGAGAATTGTCATACAAAAGTTTCTGGCTGTTAAACGAAATTTTTGAAGAAAAAATTTTATCTTCATAACCTAATCTCACAATATACAAATCGTCGTATTGTTTAGCATAAGGAGTAGATGCTTCTTTTTCTTTTTCACCATCCCATTCTGACATGGAAACTGTTGCAGGTCCAGCAACACCTAATTTTGATCCAACAACAATAGAATCAACCAAAAGCTGACCTTTTAAAACAGGTACTGAAAAACTACCATATCCAGACAATGTATCATAATCAGAATTTCTGCGCCATCCATCAGAATGTTTATTAGCTCCTGACAAAATAAAAGAAAAACCATTATTCGTATATTCAGAACCAGCCACAAAACTGTATGTATTAAAACTACCATATGATAAACTTAATGAAACAGGTTTTATTATCTGTGCTTTTTTTGTAATAATATTTACAACACCACCAACCGCATTCGCTCCATATAATCCAGAACAGCTTCCTTGGATAATCTCAATTCTCTCAACAGATTCTATAGGTATCAAAGATAAATTCATTGCTCCTTTCCCAACACCACTTATTGGGATACCGTTGAGCAATATTAAAACTTGATCAGAAGTTGAATTTCTTATTCTTATATTTTTTGCGCTACCTAAAGTTCCATAATGTGGTACATCCAAAGTTGTCAACATATCCAACAGTTCACCAACATTTTTTGCATTCGTCTTAATTATTTCTTTTTCTGTTATAACAACTGTATTAGAAGGAAGAAACTTTTGTGCTACACCTTCTTTTGTTACAGATAAAAATATTTCTTCTGCAAAAATAGAGTTTGATATTATCAAAATAAAAGACAATATTTTTTTCATGTTACCTCCCCCTTTCTATGATTTTTTCTTAAGATATGATTTTTCTTAAGATTGAAAAATTGATAAGAATGTAATATATTTTTTTAGCCGGTGGGAAATTTGGCACCCCCCTATTTAATATCTCCCCACCGGCTAAATTTATAATTTTCTTTTCATATTTTACTTCCAGCAAATATTGTTAAAAACAAAATCTCTAAAATTTCGTTTATAAAACCAAAAGTATCACCACTTACTCCACCGAATTTTTTGTTAAAAAAACTTACAATAACAAACGAAAATAAAAAACAAAGAAAAACAAAAAATAAAGAATATAAGATATTGCGCAAAATCAACAAAAATATCATCAAACTAAATACTGAAGACAAAATAGTAACAAAAAAACTCTTATGTAAAAACTTTTCTCCAATACCATCAGTTAGTTTTCTACCAAACAGACCTACAAAAACTAGCCCTGTTTTACTAAACACAGGTGTCAAAATATAAACCAATTCTTTGTTATTAAAAAACAAAAAATATTTTGTAAGTAAAACCATAAACAGAAATATACATCCAACAACACCTATATGTGGATCCTTTAAAATCTCAACATATTCTTTCTTTATAGATCCAAACATAGCATCTATTGTGTCTACAAAACCATCTAAGTGTAAATAATCAGAAATTAAAACGTAAAAAAATAAAGTAAATATTACAGAAACTTCTAAACTAAAAAATCTTTTAAAAAATTTTATTAACAAAAAACATACAATACCTATCAATAATCCTACAAAAGGGAAAAAAATAAACATCTTAAATCCAAAATTTTTACTAATTCTTTTACTTGGCAAAATTGTTAAAAAACTTAAAGTTGTCAAAAATAATTCAAAAATATATTTCATACCAACTCTCTTGATACAGACGCACTATCAAATGTAGCCATCTCATTTAAAATTTTACAACTTAATTCAATTATACTAGATGCTAAAACAGCACCTGTACCTTCGCCTAATCTCATATCTAATAACAAAATTGGTTCTAATCCTAAAAATTCGAGCTGTATTTTATGGCCAGGTTCTAATGACAAATGTCCTGCAAACATATATGGTATAACTTTGCAAGTAAAACAGCTTGTCATAAGAGCTGCTGCAGTTGAAATGAAACCGTCTAATACAATAGGTATTCTGTAATACGCACAACCTAATATTATTCCCACCATACAAGCAATTTCACATCCACCTATTTTTGACAAAATATCTATTGGGTCATTTAAATTAGGTTTATTTACTTTTAGTGCTTTTTCAACAACATAAATTTTATTTTTCAATTTTTCGTCATCAATACCAGTCCCCCTACCCACAACTTCATAAGCAGGCTTACCACAAATAAAAGATGTTAAAGCTGAAGCAACAGTCGTATTTCCTATCCCCATCTCACCTATACATACAAGAAAATTTTCGTTGTTTCTTTTTGGATAGTTTATAATTAGTTCTTCTATTAGTTCTATTCCATTTATAATTAGTTGTATTGTTTCGTTTTTTGTTAAAGCAGGACCTTTTGTAAAATTTTTTGCTCCGTTGTTTACTTTTTTTATTTTAAAATTTTTATTTTCATTAATATCAAAATCTCGTTTAACCCCAGCATCTACAACTATTACTTCACACCCAACATGTTTTGAAAAAACATTTATAGCAGCACCACCATTTAAAAAATTTAACACCATCTGATATGTAACTTCTTGAGGATACAAAGAAACATTTTCTTCAACAACATCATTATCTGCAGCAACAACATAAACAAATTTTTTTATTATATTAGGTTTTTCATAACCTGTAATTATTGCTACTTTTTTTGCAATCTCCTCAAGTTTACCTAACGAACCTTTTGGTTTTGTAAGGTTATCAAGTATTAATTGTGTCTTAGAAACAACTTTTTCATTAAGTGGTTGAATATTATTTATTATCTCATCTATTTTATTCATTTTTTATTTTTCCTCTACTTTTACTTTCTTAATATCCAAAAACCACGCTGGCCAAAAAGTTTCTTTGTATACAACACTACTTTTTAAAATTTTTATTCTTTTTTTAAATATTGGTCCATCGTAAACAAAAGTATGGTACTCCCCATTCTCACCACAAATACAACAACTATGTTTTTGTAAATCATAAATAAACTTCTCATCAACTTCTCTACCAACAAATTCTTTTGAGAGAATTTTTGCATTTACACTTACAATTTTTGCTTTAAAACCCAAATTTATAAACTCTTTTAAAACATCAACTGTAGGTTTTTTCCATAAAGGTTCATATAATATAATGCCAAATTTATCACATTGTTTCTTAATCCAGCTGGGATGTTCTTCAAGATAAATATCCCCACATATAAAATACTGAACTTTAAATCTTTTTAATTTTCTTAACATCATGTGAAACTTTTTTTCATATGAAATGTTTTTTAAACCTACATGATACTGCAGTAATTTAATTCCAAGACAATCAGCTTGTAATTTTATTAAATCTTTTTTTATTCCATGAAATGAACTTCTTTTATATTTTTGTGAAACAAAATTTATTAAAAACTTTACATCATAACCTTCCTTTAAAGCATAATATAAAGCTAAAGTCGAATCTTTACCGCCACTAAAACTTGCTGCTGAAAGTTTCATTTTATTCTAAATGGAATACCAGAAAACATAAAATAAAACCTATCTGCATAACTTACAAAAATTTGATTTACTTTACCTAAAACTTTTTGAAATTTTCGTCCAAGACTGTTCGTTGAAACCAAACACATCCCAACCTCGTTTGAAACAACAACAGATAAATCAAACTTTTTAAGTGTTTCACATAAACATTTTGTTTCCAACAAAATTCTTTTTTCACTGAAATGATTTATCATATTTGCAACCCAAAAGTTTATGCAGTCAACAATTACACAAGAAGATCTTTTTAAATTTTTTAATGCTGAAATAATATCCAAACTTTCTTCAATTGTTATAAATTTTTTTGGACGTAATTGTTTATGTATTTTAATACTCTCTAACATTTCTTTATCTTTTGCTTCAGCAGTAGCTATAAAATATACCTTCTTTTTATTTTTTAACAGATCAATAGCAAATTTTGACTTCCCACTTTTTATTCCCCCAGAAATAAAAATCAATCTGCCCATAATCAAAACTCCACTCCTTTTCTTCTTTTTACTCCTTCATCATAAGGATGTTTAATTTTTTTAATCTCACTTATATAATCAATATAAGGTTTAAGTTTATCAATTATTGTTTTATTTGCTTGACCTGTAAATACTAATTCAGTAGAAGCAGGTTTTAGTTTTATTAAATTTATCAAATCATCAATATCTAAAACTTTTTCTCTTATACAAACTAAAATTTCGTCTAAAACAATCAAATCAAAATCCTTAACAAAAATTTTATTTTTAATAAACTCAACTGCTTGTTTTATTTCTTCTTTTATTTTTTCCACCGGATAATTTTTACAAAAATAAGGACATTTTTTAGCAAAATGATATAATTCAACATTTTTTAAATTTTTTAATATCTTAAATTCTCCATAATTATATTTTTGTGGGTCTTTAAAAAAAGTTATAAAACAAATTTTAAAATTGTGACCTAAAAAACGAACTGCTAACCCTATTGCAGCAGTTGTTTTACCTTTTCCGTCACCTGTGTAAACATGTATTAATCTTTTCATCTTTTATTTCCTCCACATCATTGGTACCGGTATAACATATGGTTTGTTTGATATTGGATTGTCTTTAACAATAACTTGAGTATTATAAACTTCTTCCAAAATTTCGTAACTTAACACTTCTTTTGGTGTTCCAATTTTTTTAATCTCACCACAAGAAAATAAAATTAAAATATCACAATATTCAGATGCAAGATTTAATTCATGAAAAGAAGCAATTATAGTAAGATTATTTTTTTGATTTATTTTTTTAAGTATATCAAGAATTTTAATTTGATGCCCAACATCAAGATGTGATACGGGTTCGTCTAAAAGTACAAGTTTTGTTGTCTGAGCGATAGCTTGTGCTACAATAACTCTTTGCAATTCTCCACTTGAAAGTTCAAAAAGATGTTTATTAAGAATTTCTTTAAGTTCAAATTCTTCATACAACCATTCTTCTTCATATGGTGCAAAATTCCAAGGATATCTTGCTAACAAAATAAAATCTTTTACTGTATAGTTTAACGAATAATCTGTAATCTTTGTTGCAAAAGAAACAAACCTTGCATAATCTTTATAATTATACTCTCTGATATCTTTTCCAAATATTAAAATTCTGCCACAAATAATAGGAACAACTTTACTGATAGTCCTTAACAAAGTTGTCTTACCTGAAGCATTTGGCCCTATTATACCTACAAACTGCCCTTCTTCTACAACAAAACTTATATTTTTTAAGACGATTAATTTGCCATAACCGCTATATAAATTGTCAATTCTTAAAATTTCCATAATTCGCCTTTATGTTTAAAAATATAAAATATAAAAAACACACTTCCTGCTAAACCTGTGAACACACTTATTGGTACTTCTATTGGAGAAAACAAATTTTTTGCTAAAATATCGCAAAAAGTAACAAAGATACCACCCACAACTGCTGAATATAAAATCCATAATCTATGATTTAACCTAATAAACATTTTTAAAAAATTTGGTACAATTATACCTACAAACGAAATTACTCCAACTAAAGACACACATAAAGCAGAAATAATTATTGAAAAAAACAAAAATATTTTTTTAACTTTTTGTTCATCAACACCTAAAGACAAAGCTTTTTCTTTACCTAATATAATTATATCAAGTTTTGAAGAATAAAAAAGAATAATAAAAATAGAACCTATGATTAAACAACTAACTATATACACATAGAGTAGATCTAAAGAAGAAAAACTTCCCAAAAGCCACAACAAAATATAATGTAACCTGTAAGGATCAAAAAATATTGTTAAAATAACAATAATGCTTGAGAAAAAAAAGTTTAAAATAATCCCTGCTAAAACAAAACTTATATCTACTGTCTTTTTAAACAGTTGCAACAATATAAGAATCGCTAACAAAGAAAATATTACACCAAAAAATGAACTAAAAAATTTAGGTAAAGGAATTTTCAATAATGTTCCTAACACTACACCTAAACCTGCAGAAGAGGAAATTCCTAATGTATATCCATCACATAAAGGATTCAAAAATATGCTCTGTAATACACATCCAACAACAGCTAAACTTGCTCCAACTACAAAAGCAGCTATTGTTCTTGGCAATCTTATTTGAAAAAAAATTTTATACTCTACTGAAGCAGGCTCAAAAAGTTTAAAAATGTCAATATTGTAAAATAAAGAAAAAAAACTTACTATAAAAAATACAACTGTTATAAAAACTAAGATTTTTTTATTCATTTATTCATCTAACAATTTACTGATTTCATTTATAGCAACAAAAAAATTTTTAATTGTAGGTTGACAAAGAATATTACTTGGCAACACAAATATTTTATTATTTCTTATAGCAGGAATTTCTTTGTAGCGTAAAAAAAATTTTTTTGCTTGTTTTTCTTGTATTCCCATAGAAGGCAAAATTATAACATCTGGTTTAAGTTTCAAAATTTCTTCTATATCAACCTGAGGATATCTTATATCAGATTTTATCACATTTTCTGCACCGGTATATTTTATTATTTCTCCAATATAACTTTTTTCAGATGCAACAAAAATTGGCTGAGTACTTAATACACACAAAACTTTTTTCCCTAAAATTTTGTTTGATCTTTTTATTTTATC
>CAZLOB010000012.1:0-6057 GCA_964561135.1 uncultured Elusimicrobia bacterium
GCAGATACCACAAAGTGTATTTGATGCTATGATATCCGGTGTTACTAATTATTGTTGGGTTCGTGTTTACGATTTTGCAGCAAATACTACTACAGCGTCTGAATATGTATTTATTGTTAAAAAAGATACAGCAGGTGTAAATATTGTTGATAATCAGCCGGATGATATATGGAGAAATTCATCAGCATACTACGATGTTGATTTCTACGCACTTGGCAACTCTCCGTTAGAAAGTGTAGAATACTGCGTATATACGCAAGCAAATCAAACCGGTGTTAACTCAATCCCATGGACTACCATTCTAGGGTTTACCCCAGGGACAACTTTCTTTACAACCAACTGGCCAATAGATCAATGGGAATTATTACCTGAAGGGACTAACTATATCTCTGTCAGATGTTGGAATGCCGCAGGGTCAACTCTAACCATTGTAGATGTTTTCTCTGTTAGAAAGGATACAACACCACCGACATTAGGTCTTCTACTTTCACCCTTAGATGCCCAAGCAACTAATATGTTACAGATAAACTTCGCTTGGCAACCAGCATCAGACTTATTAAGCGGTACAACCTTATATTATTTACAAGTTTCAACTTCAACTGACTTCGTTCCGCTTGTATTTTCATCTTACACAACAGAAACTTCTGTTGTATCCACGCCGCTGGTACAATCAACCTATTACTGGCGTATACAAGCAAAAGATTTAGCGGATAACTGGTCTGAACTGTCTTCTATTTGGTCAGTTCAGATAGATACAACACCACCTTTAGTGCCAACTCTATCTGCACCTGTAGATAATTACACTACAAACCAAATGACACTTACATTCGAATGGTTAGCATCCTTAGACGATTTCTCCGGTTTAAAAGAGTATACACTTCAAATATCGACACTTCCAACTTTCACTGTTATTCTATATTCCACCGTTACCCCATCGCCTTATCATTCTACTACTTTACCACTGTCTACAACTTACTACTGGCGAGTATGTGCAATTGACCGTGCTGCTAATTTCTCAGCATTTACTGCTTACTACACTCTTATTATCGACACAATTGCTCCAGCTGTGCCAACACTTGTATCTCCATTAGACGGTTTAGCAACTAACTATATTTATATCACATTTACATGGTCTGCTGCAGACATAGGTCCTGCTGGAGTAAGGGATTACACATTGGAAGTTTCAACTTTAACAGATTTTTCATCAATTTGGTATTCAACTGTAACTACATTAACAACACATACTACAATATTTGTAGAAAATATATACTACTGGCGTGTTAAAACAATAGACCGCGCGGGAAATTCATCGTTGTTTTCATCAACAAGAAGTTTCATAGTTGATATTTCATCACCGCCTGTACCCTTACTTATTTCACCGGCAGATGATACACGGACAAATGTAACTTCTATTTCGTTTGATTGGACTACTGTTTCAGACATTGGTCCTGCAGGATTAAGTGGATACACATTACAACTATCAACCGATCCTGCGTTCTCGGTTATCAACTATTCATCAACTACAGTGTTAAATACTGCAACTTTAACACTATCAGAAGCGAGATATTTCTGGCGTGTAAAAACAGAAGACAAGGCAGGAAATTATAGTGTCTCAACATCATCAGAAATTACAGTTGATATAACCAAACCGTATGTTGTTGACAACCAACCTGGAGATGATGAATGGCGTGCTACAGGAACAACAACATATGATGTTGACTTCTTTGACTTACCAGAAACTGCTACCTTAGGTGCTTCAGGACTTGATTATGCGCAGTACATCGTTTATCCATCAACTAATTCGGATGGTACGGCAGCAGGGACATCGCTTACTTCCTGGCAGACAATATTTAACTGGTCTTTACCAACAAGAACTACTTTCTTTACTGACAACTGGAATTTATCACCTGTATGGGATAGTTTACAGGAAGGATACAACTTTGTATTTGTTCGTGCATACGATATGGCAGGTAATACTACTGATTGCGACACTTATGTTTTCTATATTAAAAAAGACACTTTACCTCCTTTCATTATAAACAACGAACCAGTGGTGCCAAGTTGGACAAATTTGTCCATTTTACACGATATTGACTTTCAAGATTTAGGCAGTGGTGTTAAAGTTGCTTCATACACAGTGTTCTCTGCTGCAAACCAGTCAAGGACACAACTTGTCCCTTGGACAACAATATTTGATATTTCGCCATCGGTGAGTTTATACACTGATGATTGGGAGATAAATTTTGAACTATTACAACCAGGGACTAACTATATTTCAATACGTTGCTCAGACGCGTTAGGAAATACTACAACACAAATAGATGTATTCTGTGTGTTTAAAGATACTATACCGCCAAATAATATTACTAACCTAACTTCCACGCAGGGAAGCGCAGCTGGCGCTGTGCAACTACAATGGACAGCACCGTCTGATGATACAATATCTGATCCAGAGAATATCATATTGAAATCGTATCTTGTAAAATACAAAACAACACCATTTGAGTCAAAATCAGATTTCTTAACAACAGGAAACACATTTTATATACCACCACCTGCACCACCTTATACAACTGAAACTACTACTGTTACAGGACTTGTTGAAGGTGCAACTTACTGGATTGGTATTTTACCACAGGATAAAGCGAACAATTATGCGATAGATGTTGCAACAACATCAAACTGGGCTACAAGAATACCGCCTGCACAAATCACAACTTTAGTTGCATCTGCACCTGAAGAATTAAACCCTGGCGAAGTAAAACTTTCCTGGATTGCAGTAGGTGATGATGGTTTATCCACAGGTACTGCGTTAGGATATGTTGTAAAATATGCAACAGCGGTGTTTACAGAAGATGATTGGGATGCAAGTTGGGTATATACGTACACACAATCTTGGACACCACTACCACCCGGGACACAAGAAGAAAAAATTTTGTCAATGCCACAACCTGGTACAACATATTATTTTGCAATAAAAGTTTATGATGATGCAATAACACCAAATTATTCTGTTATGTCAAACACAGTTTGTGTCCAAGCACGTCCTTCAGGACCTGCAGACGGTATCTTATGTTATGCTCAAGGAACATTAGCGAATCCAAAATATTACAAAACAACTGCAGCTGGTGCTTCATGGTCAGGTCCATACGATGCAAATGCTGCTGCTGGTACTATCTACTGGTGTTTCCTTCGTGCATGTCCAATTGTTAGAAACGAGAAACTTTTAGCTACATTAAGTTCAGGCGGACATATTTACATCCAACGATGGGATGGAGTTACAGGAAGTTGGGAGACGCCGGAGTTGTTGGACACAATTGCTTCAGCAGATGCCGCCTACCGAGCAGTAGATATTGCTTACGAACAAACAACAGGTAGGGCGCTTGTCGTCTGGCAGAACCCAGCATCCGGTGGACAGGTTAAATACAGAATTTGGTCAGCTACTGCAACCGCATGGGTTACACCAACAACTGTGCTTACTGTTGGTGGAACAGGGATTGTTAGATGGGTAAGATTAGAACCACGTCCTGGAACCGACGAGATTATGCTTGTAACACTTGATGCTAACAATGATATGTTTGCTTACAGATGGGATGGAACCTCATGGGTGAACAACCAACAACTTACTCTTTCAGCATACACTGCTGCTTACCAATGTTATGATCTTGCCTGGGAGAATACTCGTGGTAATTGTTTAATTCTTTGGGGTGAAGGAACAGCAACAAAATATGCTATGTGGTCATCAACAGCATCTTTGTGGAGCGTGGTCGGTGATGCAGGGCCAAACATTGCAGCATCTGCTAACTGGATAAAACTAGCCGCTGATAGATTACCAGGTTCTAACAGAATAGCGATGAGTAGCTTAGATGCTAGCTCAGACTGGAATGTTGCTATCTGGGATGGAACTTCATGGTCAGCACCGACTGAGTTGTCAGCAACGATGGACGCTGCTACACCAAGATTAATTGATATTGCATGGGAAAAAGATACAGGTAGATGTATTGCTGTAGGAATACCTTCAGCAGCGCCTGCAAGATATGTTTCTTATTCTATATGGTCAGGTGGTACTTGGTCAGCAGTTACACAATACACTGGTTATGATTTAGGAAACAACACTGATATAAGATGGTTACAACTTGTCCCTGACCCAAATTCTAACAAAATGGTTTTAATTGCAGCAAACGCTGGTGCTGCAGGTGCTGTTTCATTGCGAACAATAAACTGGACAGCAACTGCTTGGTCCGGTGGTACTGCGTTAACAGCGCTTGGGTCAAACAATGCTTACGAATTCTTCATGCTTGCTTTAGATAAACACGATACAATCGCACCAACTTATGCTAATAACCAACTAGGAGATGATGAATGGCGTAATTCAAACTATGCTACATACGATGTTGACTTTTTTGACACAGGTGGTTCAAACTTATCAAAAGTGCAGACACAACTTGCAACATCAGCCGGCGGTGTTGGTGTTTATAGAAGTTGGAGTGACGAACTTGTTGGTCTTAATGTTGACCTTTACACTGACAACTGGCAACTTTCAAATACAACATGGGAACAGTTAATAGCAGGCAAAACTTTTGTTTCGTTAAGAATTTTTGATGGTGCAGGAAATTATACCACATTAACCGATGCATTTTATGTTCTTAAAGACACACAACCACCAATAATAATTAACAATCTTTTAGCTGATTCGTTCACAACTTGGTATAATGTAAATCCGGGTGCAATTGTGGATATTGATTTTTATGACCAAACAGGTCTTTCGTTGCTCACAACTGCACAATATATATGTTCTGTTTCAACAACAAATATCTTTGAATACATACCTGATAGGTTAAATTACACAGCTAATTGGAGTATAACATCAGCTGATTGGGAATTATTACCTCAAGGCACAAACTATTTCACAGTACGTGTTTATGATTTAGCAGGAAATAGTTCAACAATTGTAGATGTGTTTAAAATATTAAAAGATACAGTACCACCATTTGCTATAAACACACTTGAGGCTACTGAAGGACCGTTTAGAGGAACAATAAACCTTTCTTGGATTGTTCCAAATGATATAGGTTCAGGCTTTGTTGAAGAATATTTGATAAAAATTGCAACTTATTCGATAAACACAGAAGAAGATTTTATAAAAGCAACGACTTTATACACAACAATTACACCACAACCTGAAGGTACACAAATAACTATTACAATTACAGGGCTTGATGTTGAAACAACATATTATTTCAGAATAAAATGTAGAGATATTGTGAAATCACCGCCAAATCCGTATTATAACTGGTCAGAGATGTCAAACTTAGTATCTTGCAGACCTACAAAAGCTAATGTATGGATAAACGAAATTTATGCTTATGGCTCATCTGGCTCTGACTGGATTGAACTTTATAACGATTTACCATACAATGTTTCATTAGAGAACTGGCAAGTTTTGTATAAAAACGATGTTGTATGGACAGGTACTGCCGATGATGTTATTTTAGCTTCACAAACTTTTGTTATCTCAGAGCTTAATCTTGACCATACAATATCAACTTCTGTAGTATTGAGAAATCCGGCTGGTTTTGTCGTTGACAAAGTCGTATATCCTGTACATAACAAAGACGTATCTTTTGCAAGGATAACAGATGGTGGGAATTATTTTGAGTTTGATCCAACACCTACGCAAGGATATCTAAACTATGTATCAACATCAATAAAGATTAACGAAGTTAATTATGCTTCTTCTGAAGAGTTTATTGAGTTTTATAACAATTCAAACTCTACTATAACATTTACTGGATTTATAAGAAATTCGTCAGGAAGTAAATTTAAATTCACAAGAAAGTTTTATCCTTACTTTATCTCTGGTGTTGATTTTTCATCTACTGATGAAGACACAGGTTTAACTTATAACGAAATATTTGGTACTTCAGGATTAGCAACATCAGACTTTGTTGTTTTAGAAAACACTTTAGGACAAACAATTGACAGGGTCTCTTTTGAAGGAGGAACAAAGTTGTACTATAATTCAGATGGTGTATTAACTACATATACACAATCTGC
>CAZLOB010000013.1:0-9612 GCA_964561135.1 uncultured Elusimicrobia bacterium
TGTATTTTAATACTCAATTGTATCAATTGTTTTAAGAATTTTGTTAACTAAGTTTTTAGGAAGTGGTGCGTAGATGAGTTCAGCACAGTATTTTTGTCCTTCTGTTAAAGCCCATTTTAAAAACTGAACAAGTTTCTCACCACGAACTTTATCTTGTTGTTTTTGATAAACTAAAAGCCATGTAAAACCTACAATAGGATAAGAATTTTTTCCACCAGCATTAACTATTGAAACACGATAATCATCAGGCATGTTTTTTGTTTTGTTTTCAATAGCAGCTGTAATACTTTCAACAGTAGGTTTGACATAATATCCATCTTTGTTTTTGACAATTGCATAATCAAGGTTGTTTTGTATTGCATAAGAAATTTCAACATAACCTATAGAATAAGGAGTGTTCTTTACAATACCTGCAACACCTTCGTTCCCTTTGCCACCTAAACCAACAGGCCAGTTAACAGCTGTACCTTTGCCAACTTTTTCTCTCCACTCAGCTGAAACTTCACAAAGATAATCAGTAAAAATAAAAGTTGTTCCACTACCATCTGAACGTCGTACCACAACAATAGATTTGTTTGGTAAAGATAAATCTGGATTTTCAGCCTGTATCAACTTATCATTCCATTTTTTAATTTTACCAAGATAAATTTTTGAGATTATTTCTGATGTAAGTTTTAGAAGTTGTTTTCCTTTTAATTCAGGAATGTTATAAATCAACACAACAGCGCCTGCTGTCATTGGAATGTGTAGAATTTTACCAGGTGCTTGTTTTAATTGTTCATCACTCATACAACCATCAGATGCACCAAAATCTACTGTCTGTGCTAAAATTTGTCTTATACCACCGCCTGACCCTATTGACTGATAATTAAAATTTACTGTTTTATCAATTTTTGCATATTCATAAAACCATTTTGAATATAAAGGATAAGGGAAACTTGCTCCTGCTCCATTAAGCAACACAACCTCTTTTTGTTTAGCAAATATTGTATATGTTAGAAACATGCACAATACTATAATTTTTGTTATTATTTTCTTCATCTTATTTTATACCTCCTTAAGTATTTAGAAATTAACTTGAACCATGAAGTTAAAAATTTCATGAGTTGGATTATTCGGTATAGTGATACTCCTATAGTCTATCAACAATCTTAAGAATTTATCAAAGTAATAATTTATACCAAAACTAATTATTGTTTCTTCATTTTTTGAAATTTTTATATCTTTATCCCACATCTCGTATCTAAAAGTAGGAGAAAAACCTTCTAAATACTTATTTTTTGTTAAAGCAAAAGGTTTTATCTCTAAAGTATAAATATAATCGGCTATATCATCTCTCAATTTTGCATCTTTACCACATACATATTCAAATGTAAAGAAAGTAGGTATTAAAAGATTTCTTTCAACTTTTAAATATGTTGCATAATGTTTGTCATTTTTAACAGAAACAGTTGGAGCTGTGCTATAATATCTATCATATATAGAAAAACTAACTTCAACATCTTTAAAAAGATAATAAAACAAACCTAAATCAACTATTGTTTTTACAACTAAATCTTTTTTATCATTTGTTTCGGCAGATTTTGTTGTTCCATTCAAGACAGCTGTTTGTAGTTGGAACAATTTTTTATATCCTGCTGATATTTGTACTCCATAATCATAATCAGTAACTAAAACTTCTTTTAGATATTTTGGTGCATCAACAAACTTTTTCTTCGAAGAAGAATATACATTTTCAAATCCAAACGGTTGGTTGAACTGCCCTATTCTAAAACTTAAATAATCTTTAAATGGCGTATAATCAACATAAACACCCTTTAACTCAACATTTTTATCTTCGCCAAGTTTTGCAAAATCAGGTGTCAATGAAAAATTTAAGAAATCAGTAAACTTTTTGCTAAATGTTACCCTTGCACGAAGTATACTAAAAGGATCTGTCTTGAGATTTTGATCATCTCTAAATAAAATTTGTAAATACCCTGATGTTGTAAGTTTTTTTTCATCTTTTTTCGTCTCTTCTTCATCAAACTGTTTTTTAACAACATAGTTTACTAAATCTTTTATCTTCTGTACTTCATGGTTTTCTATTACACCCTTTTCAATAAGTTTATTTATAAGTGAATCAACTAAAGTATCAGAAAACGAAATATTTTTTATAAAAATTACACACATAGCTACATAGAGTAGATTTTTTATTTTTCGTCTCATCTTTCCCCTCTCTATTTTACCTATGGAGAACATCAGAAAAACCGTTGTTAATTACAGTTTTAATACAACAAAAAATATTTTATTTCAACTATTTTTTTGAAAAGAAAAATTTTGTAATAAAATGGTCATGGAAAAAAAGTTTGAACTTATAGAACACACAGCAGATGTTGGAGTCAATATCTTTGGGAAAAATTTAGAAGAACTTTTTGAAAATGCAGCTTTTGGAATGTATAACATCATATGTTCAAATTTTGAACAAATTTTACCAAAAATAAACTATTTAAATTCGTTAAACGAAATTGATTTAGAAACACTCCTTGTAAGTTTTTTAAATGACCTACTTTTTCAAACTTTTACGAATAAAATTTTGTTTTGTAAATTTTCTATAATTGAATTAAAAGAGAAACAAAATATGTGGTTTATCTCATACGAATGTAGTGGCGAAGAATATCAAAAAGATAAACACGGTATACTAACAGAACTAAAATCAGCTACTTTTCACCAACTTAAAATTAAAAAAGAAAATAATCTTTACACAACAACAATTATTTTTGATACATAAAAATTGATTTTATTGTGGATAATCATAGATTTTTGTGGATAAGTTTTTAACAGATTTGGTTTTTATAAGTTTATTGAAAAGTTATCCACTTTAAGTGCTACTAAAAAATTAACACAAGTTATTTCGAATTTTCGTAAATTTTTGAATTGCAGAGAAAAATTTTCAAACAAAACACAAAGGTTTCTTTAATTATTATGATTTTTAGTTTTTAAACAAAAATGAAAATTTTGTTAATAAGCTACATTGTTTTTTCAAGTGTTGTTATCATTATAACTTTGTTTGTACTTTTCTTCTTAAGCATCAAGCTATTTTCGAAAAAATCTACTCAAAAAAATACTTCCATAGATTACAAAGATGTAAACTTCCAAACTCAGGCTTTAGAACAAGAAGCAGAGATTTTTTATGCTATTGTATCACAACAATTTAAAGAGTTTAACGAAAAAGTATTAAAACTATACGAGATGTTAAACAGTGTTGCTAAAACAGAAATTATCCATGAGGTTGAAAGAATAAAAAACAAAATTCAAAAACTTCAAACTGACTTAGAAAAATTTAAATCCCTTGAAACTGAAAAGAAAAAAGAATTACAACAACAACTACATACAACAATAGAAATGTTTTCACAAATAAGGCAGCTTCTAGAACTTGACAAAGAAAATCTTATCTCACAGTATGAACAACTTAAAAAAATTCTTCGTCAACAGGAGCTTGAATATACGCATTTAGTTACTAACTATACTACAGAAATTGACAAATTATCAAAAATGGTTGAAAAATTAAGGACTTCTTATCCTGAAGAGTTGTGTCAAAAGTTGAAATTGGAAGTTATAACAAAATCAAATATTCTTGAAAAATTACAAAAACAATATTCTGAATTAAAAAATTCGACTCAACAAAAACTTTCTATTCTTGACAACATTTTTTTGAAAAAATCGCATGAGTTGGAACAAATTGTTTCATTAATCAAACAAGAAAATGAAGAACAACTTATACTACTTAAATCAAATGTTGAAGAGCTTAGAAATCAAGTTTCTCAATTAGACGAAGAAATAAAATCTATCATATTGTCAATCAACAAAGAAAAATCACAAAAAGAAGAAATAATTCGTAAGCTAAATGAAGAACTTAAGGAACTTAGAACAAGAGAATTTGAAATCTCTAATTTAAAAGCACGAGAAGAGTTTTTAAAAACTGAAATAGAACGACTAAATAAAGAATACTTACAGCTACAGGATGAATATAAACAACTTTCAGCTAAAAAGGCAAAAAGTATAAAAGAATTAAAGGAATTGTCTGAACAAAAAATAAATCAGCTTAAACAAGAATTAAAAGATCAGCAAAAATTGTATGAGAAAGAAATAGATCGGCTAAAGAACCGTCTTGTAATACTTAAAAAAAGAAAACAGCGGTTGCTTGATCTTCAATTAAAACAAAAAGAGAAGTTTTTAACAGAACAAAAAGACCTTGAACAAAAAATTATTGTTGCAAAAAGTGAATACGAAAGAAAAAAATCTGAGTTCCAAGTCCAGCTTAGAGAATCTGTTCATAAATTAGAAGTTACTTATACAAAATTAAAACAGGATATAGAAAACATAAAATCAAAAATTTCCGAATACCTGCAGAAATACGATGATAAAATTTCTGAGTTAAAAAAGAGAAGCGAAATAAGAGAACAAAGGATAAGAAAAGATATAGATAAAACAATTTCAGAATATTCAGAAGTTATTACATCTTTAACTCAACAAATTGAAAGCTTACTTGTAGATAACAGAAATAAATCACAAGAAATTTTTAAAGAAAGACATCAGTTTGAAGATAAAATTTCAATACAGAAACAAAGATTGGAAACATTTAAGTCTCAGGTTGACCAAATTATATCAAAAATTAATATTGCAAAAGAGGAATTTGTAAAATTTGAACAACAAGTTAATACAATCCAACAACAAGTATTTAACAGGTTTGACGAAATATTAAAATCACTTGCTGATAAGAAAAAAGAAGTTATAGAGAAGTTGGAGAGTTTGTTGGTTGAAGAAGAGATATCAATAAAAGATATTGAAAAATTAAAAAGTTTTAATAAAATATGAAAGTTTTTACAAAATATCTGTGGTTTAATACTGAGAAAAAGGTTGAGCTAATTAATATTACCCAAAAGATTCAAGAGATTGTGAAGGAAAGTAAAGTTAAAGAAGGTATTTGTTTAATCAATGCGATGCATATTACTTCTTCTGTCTTTATTAACGATGAAGAAGACGGGATAAAACAAGATTTTTTGGACTGGCTTGAAAAACTAGCTCCTACTAATCCTAAATTATATAGACATAATCTTACAGGTGAGAATAACGCTCATGCACATCTTAAAAGGACAATAATGGGAAGAGAAGTTGTTGTTGCTATAACTAACGGCAAACTTGATTTAGGTCCGTGGGAACAAATATTCTATGGTGAGTTCGATGGGCAAAGACCAAAAAGAGTTTTAATAAAGATTATTGGAGAGTGAATAATTAGATAGTATTTGGTTAAAAATAAAAAGTATAGGGCAAAACTTTAGTGGCTGTGTCGCAATCTCCATTTTGTCTCAGCTGGAGGCTGATCCCGACGAGTTTGGAATTGCGATCCCAATAAATCGGGAGTGGCAATCCCGACAACTCGGGATTGCGGAGTTTATCCCGAGTGAAATGAGGGAGCACGCTCGTAATGACATTACGATACAGCCACTTTAGTTTTGCAAGAGGTTTGTTTCATATGAAACATTTTATAAAATTCTTATTTTTTCATATTATTTTTTTATTTTTTACATTTTTGTATACCCAAGAATTTGAGCAAGATAATTTTTTAAAATATCAAAAATTCTTTAGAGAGTATAAATTCAAAATTTATAGATCAAAAAAAGAAGTAGGATTTATAAATGTTAAAATATCTTCTTGTATATATTCAGAAAGCGAAACTTGTAAAAGAAATTTTGTTGCTGAGATTGAAAGTTATACAGATATTCCGATACTGTTTTTTATTGGTGAAACTTATAATTATGAGATAGAAAATTATGACGATAATTTTGTCCCTTTGAATTCAAAAATTGTTACCAAAGAAAAGAAAAGTGAATATATTACTACAATGCAAACTGAAAAATTTTTTAAAAATAAATACAAATGTGTATTTAGAAAAGAAAATAAAAAAATAAAAATAAAAGAAACAAGTTTCTCCCCACCAATAATTACGGCGGGTAATGCAATACCTTTAGTTACAATTTTATGGAATTTTGAAAAAGAGAAAAATAAAAAGTTTTATTTCATTGACAAAGACAAACTTGAAATAAAAGAAATGAAATTTGAATATTTAGGTGAAATAAAAGATGAGTTCTACAAAATAAAACTTTTATTACCATATTTTGGTGCTAGATTTGTAATTTATTTAGATAAAAACAAAGACATAAAATATGCAGAGGGGTTGGGATTACGAATTTGTGCTGTAGAGTAAAATGTTTCACATGAAACAAAATAAGTTTTTAGAGTTAATAGAGTTAATGGGTTATAGAGTTTGTTAGATATTTACATCTTTTATTTTGCGATTTTATGAAATTAACTCATATTTTCAACCGGGAGGGTTAATTATTATGTTTGATTTATTTAAAAACTTAAAAGAGCTTAAAGAATTACAAAATTTAGTTTCATCAGAAAGTATTGTTGTTGAGAAGGAAGGTGTTAAAATAAAAATAAATGGTAAAATGGAGATAGAAGAAATCATATTAAATCCTAGTTTAGAGATAACAAAACAACAGAAAATATTGAAAGATTGTTTAAATGATGCTATAAAAAAGATACAAATGAATTTATTTTTAAAACTTGCGAAAAGTAAGTTAAATATATAAAAAATTATTTATTTTTCAATGATTTTTAGGATTGAACTTATAATGATAAATAAATAGTTTATACCTACTACCCATATTATGCAACCAATTAAGCTTCCTAATATCAATGCTATGAAAGATTTTTTCTTATTAAGGTTTTTTGAGATATATCTTAATACTGAAGCAGCACAAATGCCTCCTGTATAAACAGGTAATGATGCTAAAAGAAAGATACCAAAGTATTGTAGTTTACGAAATTTGTTAAAAAAAGGTTTTTGTTCAATAATTTTTTCATCAGGAAAAATTTTTATTAAAAACTTAAGTTTGTCAGAAAATTTTGCACCTTCAAGAATTTTTGTATAAATTGTTGCTTGAAGTATATCTAAGCAAAAAGCAATGAGTACAGTATAAAATTTGCCAACACCTGCTAAGAGGTTTAAAGGTATATTAACAAGATGGTTTAAAAAAATTTTTATAATGTTCAAAATTTGAACGATTATATTCAACAAAATCATAGGTTTAAAATTTTTACAAAAGTTTAACATAAAATACAACAGATAAAAATAAAAAATATTGTTGACAAATTACCAAAATTTGTTTCATATATAATGTAGGGGGTAAAAGAAATATTTTATGAGCGATAGTGGTGTTACATTAGTTGAGTTTATTGTTGCAATTTTAATTCTATCTTTAGTAGTACTTATTTTTACAGGAAGTTTTGGGAATATCTCTCGCGCAGTTCTTGCTTCAAAAGCAAAAACATTGGCAGTGAATCTTGCTCAGGAAAAAATACAGATTCTTCGTCAAATGCCATATCATAAGATTTTAATTACCCCTTCACCATCATATTTAACAGAATTTTCTCCACCTATAGCTTATGACACAGTTTACTTCCCACCTGAGAATATTTTAGAGGGAGGGATAAGATTTACAAGGTACACTTATGTATATGCTGTTCAAGAAGTTGATGGTAAACTTGAGAAAATACCACCGACTTCACCTGATATTGGACTAAAATGTATTGAAGTTTCAGTTGTGTATCCTACTACATATGGAAATAAGGTTGTTAGGATAAGAACTGTTGAGGCAAACCCTGAGATAGTAGCATTTAGAGGAGTGATCAAAGGAACTGTAAGAGATAGTCAAACATTTGGATACTTAAAAGATGTTTTAGTAGTTGTAGCAGAGAATATTGGCTGCAGGGATTATACTGATGCAAATGGTAATTATTTAATAAAAGTTCCGTATGGTAGTTATTCAGTTGTTGCATCGAAACAAGGATATTTTACTGCTACACAACAGGTGACAGTTGGTGCGAATCCACAAATTGTAAATTTTGACTTACAGCCGATGTCTTCAGGAACAGTTTTTGGTTATGTTTGGGTTAATGATAGAATTGTGATTTCACAAGTTGTTGGTGCAACAATGTCACCGCAAGGTTTTTATCAGGAATATATAGAGCTTTATAACCCTACCACGTTTTGGTGGCAGATGGCTGTAAGTGAATATGAAGGTATCATTGGGTTAAAGTACCAATCAACTGCTGATGTTTCTGTTTCAACTATTCCTTTAAGATATATAAATTTCTCAATTCCTCCATTTTCATATTATCTAATTGCAAACACTACTACGATAACAGTTGCTGATGTAACAGTTACAGCAGACGCGGTATATTCAACAGCAGCTGTTGGCTTTCCAAATATTATAAAGACAAAAGAAGAGGATGGTGCACCTGCTGCAGGTGGTGGCGTTGGTATTTATTACATTGCTACAAACGAATGGATAGACATTGTAGGCTGGGACTGGAACGAAGGTGCAAAATCCGCGCCAATATATGAAACAGATGGTATTGACCAATTTAGAGGTTTTGAAATTGATGAACAATATGTGAGAAAAGTTTCAACTTGGGGTGTTGTTTCAGATTGGGGTAATGCATATGATTCTGACAACAACAACATAGATTTTGTCGCATACAAAAAACCTATACGGATACCGCCACGAAATACATCATATTCTTTGCCACCGTTAACAGGTAGACCTGCGGTAGGTGCGTTTGTTTCAGCGAATGATGGTCTTTCATCTTTGACAAATGCTTATTCTGTTGGCTTACCACCGGTTGCATATTTTGAACTTGTTTCAGTAGCCACAGGCAGTTGGAGTGTTTTTATTTCAAGTGATAATAGAGTTATAAGTATTGACAATGTGGTGGTACAGTCAGGTGGTAAAACAGGAATACTAAACTTGGACACAAGTCCTTCAGCGTATTGTAACTATTTTTACTGTCAGCTTAAAGATATTGCAGAAGTAGGGTTTATTTCAGGCAGAGTGGTTGATGTTTTGAACCAACCTTTGGGGAATATAAAAGTTGTTGCGGGTGGTTCAGAAGCGTATACAAACACTTTTGGAATATATCTTTTATCTATTACTTCGGGAGTATATTCAGTTACTGCTAACCCTGATAATTTAAATCCGTTATATGTGTCTTCTACAAAAGAGAAAGTTTCTGTTTCAATAGGTGTAATTACTTCAGGTGTAGATTTTGTTTTATCGCAAGGTGGTCGTGTGAGGGGATTTGTTTCAAGAGATAAAGTTAACCCGTTACCTGGTATTGTAATTCAAGCACAATCTGCTGAAGGATTTGTTTATGGTGAGGATGTTTCTGATAATAATGGCGTGTTTATAATACCGAATCTTTCTTCAGGAACTTATTATATAAGACCAGTTTTAAGTGGAAAAGAAACTTCTGTACCAAAAGTTTCTACAGTAACAGTTTCAGCAGGCCTTACAGTTTTTGCTGGAACGTTTACAATAACAGGCGCTATGGGTAGAATTTCAGGTAAGGTAAGATATCAAGGGGAGGTTATAAAAACAGGCGTTTTAATTGTTGCAACAACAACATATTTTACAACACCACCTTCTCTATCAACATCTACACTTACAGGCGCTGCTTATTTTATAACAAACAGTTATGAAGATGGAACTTATAAATTAGAAG
>CAZLOB010000014.1:0-11647 GCA_964561135.1 uncultured Elusimicrobia bacterium
AAAAACATCTGAGATAATAATTTTTGCAGAAGGTGCAGGTAATGTAAGAGAGTTTGCTTTAAAACTTGAAGCAAAAATTAATATCCCAGTAAGAGTTTCTTCATTAGGATATATTCAGCGAGGTGGAGCACCATCTGCAAGGTCAAGAATACTTGCATCACTTTTTGGCGAATACGCAGTTGAGCTTATTTCAAAAAATATAAAAAACAAAGTTGTTGTGATAAAAAACAATAAAATTGAATGTATTGATATAAAAACTGTTGTTTCCAAAGAAAAACCAATTGATAAAAATTTACTTAAATTAGTTGATGAATTAGGATAAGGAGTAAAAAATATGAGTAAACGAGAAAATAAACTGTGGAATATTGTCAAATATTCTTTAGAAAAACACTATAAGTACAAATGCTCTAATCCTGATTCTAAACGGAAAAAATTAAAGAAAGGGTTTACCAATATTGGCATTAGAGGTATAATCCCCGATGTAATAGGGATAAAAGAAGTTGGAAACCGTTATGAACCTAAGATTGAAATAATTGCTGTAGAGGTGAAAGAAGAACAACCAATTTATAGAGAAAGAGAAATGGACCAAGCCAAACGAGCTTCTATGTTTGCTCATAAAGTTTTCTTAGCCGCTCCAAGAGAATTTAAACCTGAAGAAATTGAATTAGCTGTTGAGAAAAGAATTGGTTTATTTGAAATAAATCAAAAATCAAAAAAATTAAAATTAGTTTTACCTTCGCCATTTTTTGAACCACAAGAAATAAAAGTTATTGAACTAATGAGGAAACTTGAATTTTTTAAATGTACTATATGTAATTGTTACTGGAACAAAAATTTATTAAAATTCACTGGATACAGACCTCTTCATACTTTTTCTAGCGGAAAAACTACAAAGTTTGTAAAGTTTATTTGTGAAAAATGTGCGAGTAAAATTTATGAACTTCTCTCTAAAGACTTAAAAGAGAAGTTTTTAGAGGAATGGAAATTTAAAAGAATAGCAAAAAGATTGGAGAAAATCCTTTTCAAAACTAAAAATTTTGTAGGTAAACAAGAATTTTTAAAAATCATAAACAGAATAGCCAAGATAGAGCAACAAATCAAAAGTGCTAAAAGAAGGTTAAGAGATTCGTTTAACAAAAAAATAGAAAAACTTAAAAAACAAATAAGAAAAATCAAGAAAAGTTTAAAAGCTGTTTAAGTTTTTTGATATAAAATGGACTTTTAAGTTTACTCTACGATATTTTTTATTTTTTCACTCGTAGGGCAAGGCTTTAGCCTTGCATAAGTTATATTGCAAACCTAAAGGTTTGCCCTACAATGTTTATTGTTTTTTCACTCGTAGGGCAAGGCTTTAGCCTTGCGTAAGTTATATTGCAAACCTGAAGGTTTGCCCTACGATGTTTTTTATTTTTTCACTTGTAGGGCAAGGCTTTAGCCTTGCAATAAATTTTATGAATAAAGAATTTTTTAAAAAACGTATACGGTTGAAAGATTTTGATTATATAGGTCGATATAGATATTTTGTTACAATTTGTACAAATAAAACTGTAGGGCAATGCTTTAACATTGCAAACAAAGAAGTTATAGATGAGTTAATAGAAATGTTAAAATTTACTGCTAAACAATTTGATTTTACAGTATGGGTCTATTGTTTTATGCCTGATCATTTACATTTACTTGTTGAAGGAAACAGTGATACATCAAATTTTAAAAAATTTATTTCAATGTTTAAACAAAAAAGTGGATTTTATTATAACAAAATATTTGGTAAAAAGCTTTGGCAAATAAATTATTATGAACATGTGCTTAGAAGAGAAGAAGTTACAGAGAAAGTTGCAAGATATATATTAGAGAATCCTGTGAGGAAAGGGTTAGTTGAAGATTTCAGAAAGTACCCCTTTTCTGGTTCTTTTGTATTTGACATTAATAGTTTGCAAACCTAAAGGTTTGCCCTACAATGTTTATTGTTTTTTTTCACTCGTAGGGCAAGGCTTTAGCCTTGCGTAAGTTATATTACAAACCTAAAGGGTTTGCCCTACGATGTTTTATTTTCAACACAAAAATTTTTAAGTTTACAAGAAACTAAAGTTTTAAAAAATCATCAAAAATATAAGGAGGGGACAGATGAAAATTGAAGTAAAAAAACCAACGCAAGAAGAACTTGAAAAACTTAATGTTAAGAATTGGCCCATATGGGAGTGTGAAGCATCTGAGTTTGACTGGGAATATGATGAAGATGAAACATGTTACTTTCTAGAAGGTAAAGTTAAAGTGATAACTGATAAAGAAGAGGTCGAAATTAAAAAAGGTGATCTTGTAAAGTTCCCAAAAGGACTTAAATGTAGATGGGTTGTCTATGAAAAAGTAAGAAAACATTATTTTTTAGAATAGGAGGGACCCCCTGCTATGACAACAAAAAAAACTAAACACACAGAAGATGATCTTCCAACTGAAATTAAAAAACTTAAAGAAGAAGTTGAAGAAGAAGGTTGTAAAGTTTTAAGTATATTCAAAGAACCTTTTAGTGAACAATATCAATTACTTGTTGATATTCCCATTGAAAAAGTGCAACCAACACCTTACCAAAGAGATCTTTCAGAACCGCATGTTAGAAGGTTAGTTGAAGTGATACGGAGTATAGGAAGGTATCTTGATCCAATTATCTTAGTTAGACCAAAACCAAACGTTTATTGGACACCAAACGGCAATCACAGAAGAGAAGCTATGATAAGGTTAGGCAAAGAAAGAATTATTGGTATTTTAATTCCTGATTATTCTGTATCATATCAAATTTTAGCTTTAAACACGGAAAAAGCTCACAATATCAAAGAAAAATCGTTAGAGGTAATAAGAATGTACAAAAGTATAATGGAAGAAGAACCTGAAAAAACTGAGGCAGAATATAGTTTCCAATTTGAAGAAGCACCGTATATAACACTCGGAATTTTATACGAAGAAGACGAAAAGTTTTCAGGTGGGGCATATCATACGTTTTTAAAAAAAGTTGATCTATTTTTAGATTTACCTCTTAAGAAAGCTTTCGAAGAAAGAAAAAGAAGAGCAAAAGTTGTTGCACAAGTTGACGAAATAGTAAAAGATATAATTACAAAAATAAAAGAGAGAGGTATCAACCATCCATTTTTAAAACAATTCGTTGTAAGTAAAGGTAATCCTTTTGGTAGAAAAAGAAAAGTTGATGTTGATTTTTATGAAGCTTTTGAAATGTTTAAAGAAAATCTTAAAAAAATTGATACATCAAAAGTAAGTTTAGAAGATATAGCGTCTGCTGAATTTGAAGAAAGTTATTAGGTTTTAACTTTTTGAAATAAATACAATTCTTCTATCTTTTATCTCAACATCAACATTTAAAAACTTTTTTATCACTTCAATATTTGATAACACATGATCTGTGATTTTACATACATAAACCTCACACCTATAATATGCTGCGAATGGTAAAATTTGGTCTGAAGAAAATCTATCAAGCCCACCTGAATCTATATCTTCGTAAAGTATTGTTGCTGCTTCTTTTGCAACATCTTCAGCAGTTTTCCCCACTTCACCTACAGAAGAGCTACCAACAACACCATCCTCAAACTTAGCAAAAATTGTTATTCCACAACCATCACACATACTGTCAACATAATTTATATCTTGTTCAATTTTACAACCAAATTTTTTTAATATTTCAAACGCTCTATTTGACATACGTTCAGCTACTTGCCTCTTTTTAAGACCTAAAGAAGAAACAGAAATAATTTTTATCTTTTCAAGTTTACCACTAACATTTATGTTTTTTACAATATTCCCTTCTTTTGGTTCAATTAAAAATTTTACTAAACTTCCGCCTTTGGGATAAAAACCATGTTTTATAACTTCTAATTTTAACTCAACACCAAATTTTCTTAACCAATATCCTAAAACATCTTTTACGAAATCAACAGATGCTGCCCATTTACCATATGTTGCACCACCATAAATTTCACCTTCTAACCGATGTTTTAACCCAACAATAAGTAGTGGTTGTAAAACAAGTCCAACTGAACCTGCTGTTTTTATTTCAATTGTAACTTTTTTACTTTTTATTTCTTTTGGAAAAAATTCTAACTCAAGTGAACCCTTATACGCTCCGGAAAGTTCTGCAGAAGAGATATTTGAACAAGCAATTACTGCTTGAAGATGTTGTTCTTGTAAACCTGGGTTAGGTCTTTTTGCCCTTATATTGTATAAACTAAACGGTTGGTTTAACAAAATTGACAATCCTAACGCTGTTCTTAAAACTTGCCCACCACCAGTAACACCGTCAATCTGTATCATAAAAACAACACTATTCTTCTTCAGGAACTATATTTGCTATTGCTGCAACTTTGTCTGCTTCATCAAGTTTTACCAACTTTGCACCTTGTGTATTCCTTGATAAAATAGAAATTTCATCAACTGCTAATCTTATACTCATTCCTTTTTCAGTCATAATCATTATTTCATATCCAGGATTTGCAACTTTAACTCCTACAACTTTACCATTACGTTCTGTTGTTCTAATATTTATTACACCTTTCCCACCACGACTTTGTAACCTATACTCATCAACTTTTGTCCGTTTCCCATAACCGTTTTCAGTTACAGTAAGTAAGATATCATCTTTTTTAACAACTTCCATACTAACAACTTCGTCATCTTTTGACTTAAATCGTATCCCGACAACACCTTTTCCTGCTCTTCCTATAGGACGAATTTTATCTTCTTTAAACCTTATTGCAAACCCCTCCTTTGTAGCAATAAACACTTCTTGTTTTCCGTCAGTAAGTTTTACATCAATCAAAGAATCATCTTTATCAAGGTTTATTGCTATAATCCCAGTTTTTCTAGGATTTGAAAATTCGCCAAGTTTTGTCTTTTTAATAATCCCTTTTTTAGTACACATAAGTAAGAACATATTATCTTTAAACTCGTCAACTGCAACACATGCAGTAATTTTTTCATCTATTGATGAAAGTTGAATTAAATTTATTGCAGGTTTGCCTTTTGATATTCTTGACCCTTCAGGAATTTCAAACACTCGTGACCAATATACACGACCTTTGTTTGTAAACCATAACAAATACGCATGCGTGTTCGTAACTATTAATTGCTCAACAAAATCTTCTTCTTGAAGAACAGCCCCTGTGACGCCTTTCCCACCACGACGTTGTGCTCTATAAGTTGATAACGGCATACGTTTAACATAACCACGATGTGAAATACATACAACAACATCTTCTTCTTTTACTAAATCTTCAATCGTAACTTCTTCAACTTTAGCAAGAATCTTTGTCCTACGTTCGTCACCATAATCTTTTTTGAGTTTCTCAACTTCTTGTTTTATAATGTTGTCAACCTTTTTAGGATCTCTAAGAATAGATTTCAACAACTCAATTGTTTTTATTAACTCAAGATATTCTTTTTCAAGTTTTGACCGTTCTAAAGATGTAAGTTGTTGTAATTTCATCTCAAGAATAGCACGTGCTTGTATCTTAGTAAGTTTGAACTCTTTCATTAAATTAGCTTCAGCATGGTCAACATCTTTTGACTCACGAATTATTTTTATAACCTTGTTTAAGTTTTCAATAGCAATCCTTAATCCTTCAACAATATGAGCTCTATGTTCTGCTTTTTTAAGTTCAAATGAAGTACGTTTATAAATCACATCCCTTCTATGATCAATATAACATTGCACCATCTCCCGCATTGAAAGTATCTGCGGCCTACCATTTACCAAAACTAACATTATAACACCAAAAGATGTCTCAAGCTGAGTATGTTTAAACAACTGGTTTAAAACAATGTTTGGATTACCATCACGTTTCACTTCTATAACAATTCTGATCCCATCTCGATCTGACTCATCCCTTAAATCCGAAATATCTTGTATTTTTTTCTCAGAAGAAAGTTTTGCAATTGTTTCAAGCAATTCCGCTTTGTTTACTTGGTAAGGAATTTCTTTTATTATTATTGCGTGGCGGCCACCTTTAAGTTCTTCAATTTCAGCTTTTGCCCGTATACGGATAGAACCCCTTCCTGTGGTAAAATATTCTTTTATACCTTCTTTACCAAGAATTATACCACCTGTAGGGAAATCCGGCCCTTTAATATACTGCATCAAATCTTCAGAAGTAAGTTCTGGATTATCTAGTACAGCTATTATAGCATCGCAAACTTCTTTTAGATTATGAGTAGGAATATTTGTTGCCATCCCCACAGCAATACCACTTGAACCATTAACTAATATGTTTGGAAATTTTGCTGGAAGTACAACAGGTTCTTCTAATGAACCATCGTAATTTGGTCTAAAATCAACAGTTTCTTTTTCTAAATCTTCAAGCATTTCTTCAGCAAGTTTGTTAAGTCGGACCTCAGTGTAACGCATTGCTGCTGGTGGGTCACCATCTATTGAACCAAAGTTCCCTTGTCCATCAACTAACGGATACCTTAAAGAAAAATCTTGTGCCATTCTGACCATTGCTTCATACACTGCAGCATCGCCATGTGGATGGTATTTACCCAATACATCACCAACTACACGAGCAGATTTTTTATATGGAGAGTTATGTCTGAGACCCATTTCTTTCATTGCATAGAGTATTCTTCTATGTACAGGTTTAAGCCCGTCACGAACATCAGGTAATGCACGTCCTACAATAACACTCATCGCATAGTCAGTATAAGATGTTTTCATTTCCTCGCCAATATCACGGGGAATAATATTTTGTTCTTCAAAATTTAATTGTTGCTGGTTAGTATTTTTCTTTGGCATACTAAAAACTCCTTACTAAACAAAATTTTATTATTAAAAACATAAAAAGGTTTATTGTTATACAAAAAATTTAAACAAAAAACAAGTTAATTATTGTTTTTCCTATATAAATTTTTGTATAATTAATTTAAGATAATGAAATTAAAAGATAAACATTTGTCTTATTTTGAATTAACTGACGCATTCTCGACAGATAGTTGTCCTATATGTTTTTTAGTAAAAACAAAAATAGAAAAATTTTTTGATACATTTCTGTATGAAAATGTTAATGATGTTCCATTTAGGACAAAATTTAGAAAAAATTTTGGATTTTGTCCTCAACATTCATATAAACTTCTTTATTATAACGACGGCTTAGCAATTGCTATACTTCATAAAGATTTGTTAGAAGATATTATAAAAAATTTAAAATCAAAAAATAAAAAAATTTATCCTGAAACTAAAAAATGCATAGTATGCGAACTGATAAAAGAAGTTGAAGAAAGATATGTAAAAGTCACATTAGAATATATAAACGATGTTGAATTTATAGAGAAATTTTCAATCTCTGAAGGTTTTTGTATACCACATTTTAAGTTATGTTTAGAAAAAATGAAAGAAAAAGTTAATTGGTTTTTAGATTTTCATTTAAAAAAATATGAAAACATATTGTTTCAATTAGAGAAATACATTGATAGCTGTAATTTTGCAAAAAACAAACAAGTTGAACTTAACGAAGAAGAAAAGTTTGTTTGGAAAAAAATAATTAAAATTTTGTTTAAAGAACTTGTTTGAAAAGGAGAGCTTTTATATGCCAATATATGAATATAAATGCAAAGATTGTTTTTTAGAATTTGAATTATTATTATTTTCTGGTGAAGAAGCAAGATGTCCAAAATGTAATTCTAAAAATTTAGAAAAAAAAGTTTCAAAAGTAAGTTTTATATCAGAAAATTCTTCTTTAGACGATTCAACATCATCTTCTATTTGTTCAAGTTGTTCTACAAAAAATTGTTCTTCTTGTAATTTATGATATACAAAATTTATTTGTCAATTCTTCTTTGTTAAAATAACAAGGAGGTGGGATTATGCGTATAGCGCAAGTTGCTCCTCTTCATGAAAGTGTTCCTCCTAAACTCTATGGAGGAACTGAAAGAGTAGTTTCCTATTTAACAGAAGAACTTGTAAATATGGGTCATGAAGTTATTCTTTTTGCCAGTGGAGACTCCCAAACAAAAGCTCAATTAATTCCTATTTGTCCATGTGCTTTAAGACTTGATAAAAATTGTAGAGACCCCTTAATTTGGCATTTTTATATGTTAGAAGAAGTTTTTAAGAAAGCAAAATTTTTTGATGTAATTCATTTTCATATAGAATATCTACACTTACCTTTAGCTACTCGATATAACACTCCTTTTATTACTACTCTTCATGGAAGGCTTGATCTTCCAGAACATGTACCTTTTTTTAGAAAATTTAAAGATGCTCCTTTTGTTTCCATTTCTTATTCGCAAAGAAAATGGCTTCCCTGGTTAAATTGGCAAGCAACAATTTATCATGGACTTCCTAAGGAACTATATAAATTTTATCCTGAAAAAGGTAAATATTTAGCTTTTCTTGGAAGAATTTCTCCTGAAAAAAGGCCTGATAGAGCTATTGAAATTGCAGAAAAATTTGGTATGGAATTAAAAATTGCAGCCAAAGTTGATAAAGCTGACGAAGTTTATTTTAAAGAAGTAATAAAACCGATGCTTAAAAGCCCTTGGGTAGAATTTATTGGAGAAATAGGAGAAAAAGAGAAAAATGAATTTTTAGGCAAAGCTTACGCATTAATATTTCCTATAGATTGGCCCGAACCATTTGGATTGGTCATGATAGAATCTCTTGCGTGTGGAACTCCTGTTGTTGCATGGAATTGTGGATCTGTCCCAGAGATTATAAAAGATGGCGAAACAGGTTTTATTGTGGATAATATAGATTCAGCAGTTCATGCCCTTGATAAGGTTGCAAATCTTAATAGACACAACTGTAGAAAGGAATTTGAAAAAAGGTTTACAGCAAGAAGAATGGCTGAAGAATATATTCATATTTACCAAAGAGTTATGGAAAAAGAAATTCTGCCCAAAGCTGGTTGAAGTTCTAAATGAAAGAAAAATTTTTCATAGAAAGCTACACTTTGAAACATGAAGGAAGTTTTGCAATTTTTGATCTTTATGGAAACATAGACATCAAAGAAAATAATGAAGAAGGAATCTATTACGAAGGTACTAGGTTTCTTTCCTATTGGAAATTTTACCTATTCGATAAGAATTTTATCCTTTTAAGCTCAGCAGTTAAAGAAGATAATTCTCTTTTAACAGTAGATTTAACAAATCCAGATATAATAAAAGATGGAGAAGTTATAATCCCTCAAGGGAAGATTCATGTTTTGAGAACTAAATTCTTATATGAAAATTGCTGTTATGAAAAAATTTATTTTAAAAATTTTTTTCTTTATCCTGTGGAATTAGAGTTAAATTTTTATTTCGATAATGACTTCGCAGATATATTTGAAGTTAGAGGATATAAAAGGGAAAAAAGAGGAAAGTTTTACCCTGTAGAAGTAAAGAAAGATAAAATCAGGTTTGGTTACAAAGGACTTGATAACATTACAAGAGAAACGCTTATTTCCTTTACACCATCCCCAAGTGATATTGTTTCTACCAAGGTAAATTATAAAATTAAATTAAATCCGAAAGAGAGCTATACTCTTTATCTAACTATTCAATGTTTGATAGAAAAGCAAAGTTTAATGGAAAGTTCTTACAAGGAAGCTCTTTATTATATAAAAAGACGTGTGAAAGACTGGGAAAACAAAAGTTGTAAGATTTATACATCTAATGAACAATTTAATCAGTGGCTTAAAAGATCATGGGCTGATATAGTAATGCTTACTACTTCTACGGAATATGGGATTTATCCTTATGCAGGTATTCCATGGTTTAATACTATTTTTGGAAGAGATGGAATTATTACAGCTTTAGAATGTTTATGGATAAATCCTTTTATTGCTAAAGGAACTTTAGCATTTTTGGCACATCATCAAGCTAAGGAATTTAATCCTGAACAAGATGCTGAACCAGGTAAAATTGTTCATGAAATAAGAAAAGGAGAATTGGCAAGAACTGGAGAAATTCCATATGCTAAATATTATGGAAGTGTCGATACAACTCCTCTTTTTGTAATCTTAGCCAGTAAATATTTTGAAAGAACTGGGGATATAGATTTTATAAAAAGTATTTGGGAAAACATAGTGTTGGCAGTTTCTTGGATAGATAATTACGGAGATGTAGATAGAGATGGATTTGTAGAATATTTCCCTTCTAAAAAAGGTTTGTCTAATAAAGGATGGAAAGACTCTGAAGATAGCATTTTCTATGAAGATGGTACATTAGTTAAACCACCAATTGCTTTAGTTGAAGTTCAAGGATATGTTTATAAAGCGAAAAAAGAAGCCTCTAAATTAGCAAGAATTCTTGGAGAAAAAGAATTAGCTTTAAAATGGGAAAAATCTGCAGAAAAAATAAAAGAACTTATTGAAGAAAAGTTTTGGTGCGATGAAATTAATTGTTTTGTTTTGGCTTTAGATGGAGATAAAAGACAATGTAAAGTAAGAACAAGTAACGCAGGACATTTACTTTTTAGCAAGGCTATAACTCCATCTAAAGCTCGTATACTTGCTTCTCTATTTTTTGAAAAACACTTTTTTTCTGGATGGGGAATAAGAACTTTATCCTCTTTAGAGATTCGTTATAATCCTTTATCTTATCACAATGGTTCAGTATGGCCTCATGATAATGCACTTATTGCTTTTGGTTTTTCTTTGTACGGATTTAAAGAAGAAACTATAAAAATACTAAAAGCTCTTTTTGAGGCTAGTACTTTTTTTAAACTTCGTAGGATTCCAGAACTTTTTTGTGGATTTGAAAGAAGACCTAATGAAGGCCCTACTCATTATCCGGTTGCTTGTCATCCACAGGCTTGGTCTTCTGGTGCTGTGTTTTTAATTCTTCAGGGCTGTCTTGGGCTTTCTATTGAAAAAAATGAGATAATTTTTAAACATCCTATGCTACCACATTTTCTTGAAGAATTATGGATAAAAGATCTTATATTAAAAAAAGGCAAAGTAGATCTTCATCTTAAAAGACATGGAGATGATGTCGTTGTAAACATAATAAAAAAAGAAGGGGAAGTGAAAATTTTTATTGAGAAATAAAAAATTACAAATTTCCAAGTCCTTTTTTTGAAAGTTTAAGATAGAAGGCAATTTAAAAACGTTTCTCAGAATTTCATTTTCACATAATACTCGATAAACTTCTTTACAAACGGGAAGCCCAACCTTAAATTTTTTAGCAAGTTCTTTAACTACTTTTGCTGTTTTAACTCTTTCTGCAACCTGTCTAAGACCTATTAAGATTGGTTGTTGCACAAAATGTTTATGTTTTGGTTTGAGTAATAGATAAAGATTTATATAAAAAAGAGTACAATTATATCTTCGTACAGTCAGGTGGAAATGGTTGTATAGTTTCAATCAACAGATTCAAACCTTGCACAAAAATTAATACTCTTCAAGAACAAACTCTTCTTAAAGAAAGAATTATGAAAACAATCGTTCATGAAATAGGTCATTCACTTGGATTACCACATTGTAGTGACCCTAATTGCATAATGTTTTTCTCAAACTGGCTCGGCGATACTGATCGTAAATCAAAATTTTTTTGTGAAAAATGTAAAGAAAAACTTGTAAAGTAAATACACCAATTTTTGCGTCGTTTAGTTAAATATAATATAAATTATTGAAAAAAGTTTTTATATTTTATATACTAGATCGGAAGA
>CAZLOB010000015.1:0-3700 GCA_964561135.1 uncultured Elusimicrobia bacterium
TGGTACTTCAGGATTAGCAACATCAGACTTTGTTGTTTTAGAAAACACTTTAGGACAAACAATTGACAGGGTCTCTTTTGAAGGAGGAACAAAGTTGTACTATAATTCAGATGGTGTATTAACTACATATACACAATCTGCACAAGCAAACTTGTCATCACCACAAACTATAGGTAGAATTTATGACGGTGTTGACAGCGGAAATAATATTTCTGATTTCACAATATATCCACAACCATCTTACGGAAGGAAAAATTATTATGAGACACTTTTACCATTAAATACTATCTATTATCCAACAAATAATACTGTTTTACCAAGAAGGTTTAAGTTTGAAGTTGAACTTTCAACAGATTATTCAAAAGGAGTAAATAATACTGTGTGGTTTATAAGAACAGGTGGTGAACCTGATAAATATTCACCACATATATTTAAACTTAACGAGTTCGGGCTTGATCTTTCAAGTTATTCTGTGATACAAACTGTTATAAATGTTGCTTCTGAACTTGAAGATGTCGATGGACATAAATTGTCAACTTCAACAATATACAAAGTCATATTTAATACAGAAAACGAGTATGGTGTGTCACAACAAATAATTATATCATCTATAACTTACGATGCAACAATACACAATGTTGTTCTAACAGATGTTTCATTACCTTATGCAAATGAAGAAAAATATTATCCTATAATTAAGATTTTATTGGAGAACAGTTCACCTCTATGGTCAAATGATATAAATCTGTCAGAGATAAAAATAAAATTTTTAACACCTGATGGATCAGAACTTACAACACAACAAGCAAAAGATTTGTTTGACGAATTTTGTGTGATAAAAGACAAAGATGGCGATGGGGAATTTTATCAATCAATTGATAACGAAACATTTTTAGCACAAATGGTTAAAGAGGAGTTTAATTTAACAAACGGTATACAACAAATAGTAATAGATAATATAGATTTGGTATCACCACAAAGTTTTGCAACATATTATTTTGTAGTAAAAATATCGTCTTATGCAACGACTGTTTCACCAAACAGTTTCAAAGTTAAACTTCAAGCAGTAACAACAAATGTTGTATGGGTTGACTCTGTGTCAAATGTTGAGCAACCATCTGATATAGTTGATACACTTGAAATTTCTTCACCAACAATAGTAAGACCTAAGAAACCACCTATAGGAACTTCATGGCCATATAATATAGGTAGGATTACAAATGTAAACAATGTATATCAATCGTTTAATGGCAATATTTATGCTTTCTATGATGATGGTACTGTTGTAATGTTGACATCAACAGGTGTTGTAGTTTCATCCTTTACTGCGTCATCGTCGTGTTTCTCACCGATATTAAGTGATAATTTTACAGGTGAGACAGGATATATTTATTTTGGTACAAAAGATGGAAAAATTTATAAAAACTTAGCATCTGATGTGTCACAAAATGTTTGGATAAGACAACTTAGTGAAGAGATAACATCTGAGGTTGTTGCTTATTATTATGAACTACCAGCAAAAATTTATGCTGGGACCGTTGATGGGTATGTATACAAAATTTCAACAGGTGCTGCTGATTTCTGGACACCAGCAGTACAAATTTCTGGCAGTGTGGTTAAGTCAGCTGCAATTGATGAAGGGTTCACACAAGATGGTGGTAGTGGTGTAAGCTCACTCTGGTGGGGGACAAAAAATGGTTTTGTTTACAGACTAGCATTGCAAGATGGTAATATTCTGTCATCAACACAGGTTCCTTCTGCTATAACAACATCTATAGAATACGATGCAGGGTTTTATAATCGATCACTTAATAGTTTAAATGTATACTTTGGTACTGAAGATGGAATTTTGTGTTGTAGATATGGACTAACACTAAGTTCTGTCCCTGTAGGATGGACTGATGTCAATTTGAATAGTAAAATAAATAACATTGCATTTGATAATTCCAATAAATTATTGTATATAAGTTGTGATAATGGTGTTTATAAAGTTAATGCTAATAATGGAAACATTATATGGTATTACCCAACAAGGTCGCCTGTAATTCAACAAGTTTTTATATGGAAAGAACCATATGTTTACTTTGTTACTTTAGAAGGATTACTGTATTGTATAGACAGAGATACAACACAACTACAACCTGGATATCCGATATTGTTAGATGCTGTACCAACAAGCAATCTTTGGTATGACTTTTTAAATGGCAGAATAATAGTAGGCAGTTCTGATAGCAAAATTGATGTTTTTAAAGAATAACTTTTTAACATATGTAGGGCAAACATTTATGTTTGCACATAATAATATATTAAGTTATGAAGTATACGGTTTTAACTGAACAAATAATAAACAAACCTGACGGTTTGCCCTACAATTTTTATTTTGTGTGTAGGGCATGGCTTTAGCCATGCAATAAATTGTGAAAAGTTTGTAGGGCATAGTTTTAGGCATGCAAATTAATTGCAAACCTAAAGGTTTGCCCTACATTAGATTAAAAATTAGTTGTAGGGCAGGGCTTTAGCCCTGCAAAAATTATGAAAAAAATAATAATTCTGGTTATTAGCAAATTAATTGCAAACCTAAAGGTTTGCCCTACAATTTTAAATTAAAAATTAATTTGTAGGGCAGGGCTTTAGCCCTGCGATAAACTATGAAAAAAATAATAATTCTGTTTATAAGTTATATTTCTTGTATACCATTAATTCCTTCAAGTTGGCCTACATTAAGGTTTGATTTTGAACGAACTGGTTCTAAATACGAAGTTGTTTTGCCATCGTTGACACCAATAGGGTTTGAATTAGAAATACAAGGTAAAATTCTGTCTTCACCTATTGTAAAAGATGACATAGTATATTTTGCCGCACGGGATACTTCAATATGGGCGTTAGATGCGTACACAGGCGAGATTTTGTGGCAATACTCAACATCTGGAAAGATTGATTGCACACCTGCAGTTTGGAATAATTTTGTTTATGTTTTATCTTTTGATGGTAAACTTTATTGTTTTAAAAAATACTATTCTTATGATGAAGATTGTATACCTTTGTGGTCATATGATACTCAAACAAAATCTGTTTCATCGCCAATAATAGTTGAAGATGAAGAGGTAATTGGTGAAGAAAAAAATCCATGGGCAATATTTGTTTCAGGACCAAAGATTGATGGTATTCCTTACGGCAAACTTTATATAATTGATGCAATAACAGGAACTTTAATAAAACAGATTGACTTAGGAAGTTTTAGTTATTCATCAATAAGTTATTCTGAAGGAAAAATTTATTTTACAACAAACGATGGTGTCTTAAGATGTTATGATTTAAAAACAAATACATTTGTTTGGACAAAAAAGTTTTCAAGTTGTTTCAACCAAACATCCGTTGCAATAAAAGAAGACAAAATTTATCTTTATGCAGGAGATATTGAAAGAAGTTTGTATGTTCTAGATAAAACAAATGGAGAAATTTTATGGTCAACAGGACCTTTAACAAATATAGCTACGGATAACAACTCTGTTGCTGTATTTGAAGATAAAATTTTAATAAATATTTATCCAACTTCATTATGGGAAAAAGATAATATAAAATACTCAAGTCAAACAGTAATATGTGTATCTACTACAACAAAACAAATTTTATGGAGGAAAGATTTTACTGTAGCTAGGACACCTCAAACATCATATAATCTCACTTCGCCTGTTTCAGT
>CAZLOB010000016.1:0-16785 GCA_964561135.1 uncultured Elusimicrobia bacterium
GAAAATTTAATCTTTGACAAAATTGGTGAATCAGAAAAAGTCTGCCAAACTTCGTAATTGCTTTTTCTACGAATGAAATATGGAATTTTATTATACCTTTTGGCATATAGCTTAAATCCACTTTTTAGGTGGATTTCTGCAGAGATACTTTTTTTAACTATATTATATAATTTTTTATTCATAAAATCACTGAAATCTGTTTCAAAAATATTTATAGATTTATGCATTTTTCAGGTAAAGCATTGCCCTACAATTATTTTCTACTTTTTACAAATCTTACCCCAGATGGTATATATCCTTCAAGGTCAAATGTTATATATTTAAACTTAAGTTTTTTAAGTCGTAAAACAAGTTTTTCAATATTTACTTTATTAAAGAAATCTTTAAAGTCATTTTTGTTTATCTCAATTCTTAAAAAATCTCTATGTAATCTTACTCTAAAAAATTTGTTCCAAAAATCTTTTATTATTTTTTCTGCAAGATATACTTTTTTAAGTTTTTGAACTGTAATTTTTTCACCAAAAACAATTCTTGAGGATAAACAAGCTAGTTGAGGTTTGTTCCAAGAAGGCAATTTAAATTTTTTTGATAATTCTCTTACTTCTTTTTTTGTAATTTTTATTTCCTTAAGTGGACTTACAACATTATACAACTTTTTTGCTTGTTCTCCAGGACGAAAATCTTTCAAATCATCATAGTTTGTAGCATCAAAAATTACATCGTAGTTAAATTTCTTTCTTATTTCCTCGAGTTTGCTAAAAAGTTCTTTTTTACAATAAAAACATCTGTCAGGTAAGTTTTTTAAAAAATTTTTTTCTTTAAACTCGCAGGTTTTTATAATTAAATGTTTTATATTATACTTTTTTGTAAACTTTTTTGCAAACTCAAGTTCTTCTTTAGTATAAGTTGGCGATGTTGCTGTAACTGCTAAAACTTTATCACCTAAAACTTTTTTGCAAACATAAAGTAAAAAAGAACTATCAACACCGCCTGAATACGCTACTATCGCAGAATTATATTTTTTTATAAATTTCTTAAGTTTATCAAGTTTTGATAACATAAGATAAATAGCAATGCTAAAGCATTGCCCTACGATTGTTACAATTATTTAAACTTTTGTTGTTATATAGATATACTTTAAAATTTTTGATGAATTATTAACAACATTATGAACAACATTTGGCGGTATGTATGCAACAGATGGCGCTTTTAATCTTTTATATTTTTTCCCTTCAATAACAACTGTAGCCTCTCCTTCTAAAACAACTACTATTTCTTCAACACCTTCAGTTTTATGTTCTCCAACAGATTCTCCTTTTTTCAAAACAACAATACCTGAAGAATATCTTATAGCATCGACATCTCTTTTTAAAAACTTTTTATATTTTTTTAAATTTTTTAAATAAAGCGTTTTTATTTTCATAAATTTATTTTAAACATGTAGGGCAAACCTTTAGGTTTGCTCTAATTACAAGCATTAATTCATATCTCCATTTAGCTACATTATTTATTAAAAATAACAAATGTTTTTCAACAATGGAATATTTTGTTTTATATCTACATCAATCTTGCAGAGAATAAAATTTCGGTATTGTCAACCAATGAAATAACACCTTGACAAAAAATCTCGCCGTTGTTTAAAATTATAATACTATCACACACTTCTTTAGCAAGTTGTAGATCATGTGTTGCTATGATTTGTGTAATTTGTATATTTTTTATTAATTCTTTAAACTCTCGTCTTGAGGCAGGGTCTAAATTAGATGTGGGTTCATCTAAGATAAGAATTTGTGGTGTGTTTACTAACGCTGTTGCTAGACATACTTTCTTTTTCTCACCATAACTTAGATGATATGGTTGTCTATTTTCATAACCTAAAAGGTTAAGTTTTTCTAAAACATTTTTTACTTTTTGTTTGATCTGTTCTTCTTTATACCCTTGTTGTCTAAAAGAGAAAGCAATATCGTCATAAACAGTAAGGTTAAAAAGTTGGTCATCTGGGTTTTCAAAAACAAAACCTATCTTTTTTCTTATTTCTTTAGCATTTTGTTTAAGATCTTGACCAAAGATTTTTATCTCACCTTGGTAGTCCAAAAGTCCAACAAGACAAAAAAGAAGTGTTGTTTTACCGCTACCGTTTGCACCTAACAAAGCAACTTTTTGCCCTTCTTTTATTTCAAAACTAACATTTTTTAAAGCTTGTTTTCCATCAGGATATTTATAAAATAAATTTTTTACTTCTATAATTGTCTCATTCATATTATACCCTATTATCCCAGCCACGGAGTATCATTGCTTTGTTAATCTTTTCAGCACGATTGTAACTTCTTATCAAAAGAAAACCAAAAAGATTTATTAAAGTTTTTATACTTAACTTCTCCTGTTGTCTAAGTTTTACTGCAAAAGACATCTTCTCAACTTCGTCAGTTAGAACAAAAAAATATCTGTAAATAAAAGAAAGTAGTAAAACTAAAAATTTTGGAAATTTAAAACTTTTAAGAGTGTCAAGCAAATCGCTAAATTTTGTTGTCTGTATAAGAATTAGTAAAGACAAAATAATTGCATAACTTTTTAATACAACATTTAAGACATCTGAAAAACTTTGTTTGTTTATCAAATAACTAACTGATATAAGGAAAACAAAAGGAAAAATAACAAAAATCCTACTTAACAAAAACAAAATCGGTATTTTTGCTAATTGAGAGATAAAAATTAAAAATGTTAATAACAAAATTAAAACTTTGCTGCTAACTCCAAACAATGAAATAAAAATTGCTATTGTTAAAAAACTAACTAACTTTATTTTTGTATCGATTTTATGCACTGGCGAAGATAAACTACTATACTTATCTATAAAGTTGTGTTTCATTAAATTTTTTTAAACTGTAGGATATGTGGAAAAATTTTTTCAATAAAACTTAGTATACCATATACAAAAATTGATTCTATAATTCCAACAATAAGGTGAGAAAAAAACATTGTAGGAAGTCCTACTGAAAGAACAATCTTTCTTGATAAATACAACTCAAAACAACACAATGTTGCTGAAACAATAGTTGTAATAAAAGTAGCTAATGACGCAAAAATTTTTGTTTGGTTTATATTCCATATAAAATAACCTAAAAAACTTCCTATTATACCAATATTTAAAAAATTTGCTCCTAAAGAAATTATTCCTCCATGCTGAAACAACAGCGCTTGTAAAAATAAAGTACAAAAAACTATTATACTGCTACTAAATGGACCTAAAAGAACTGAAGTTAAAACTACTCCTTCTAAATGGACAGAAGTTCCACCAATTACAGGAAAAGCAACTGTCTGCAATACAAAAACAAAACATGCTAAAATACCCATAAGAGGAATACGCTCAGGATTTATATTTTTTAACTTCTTTAGTCCTAACAAAACAATTATAAATGAAACAAAATTTGTAAAAACTATAACTTTTGGTTCAAGAAAACCATCTGGGATGTGCATAGTTAGTTATTAGTCTTTGTATTTTTCTTTGCTAAAATATAAAATGCAACTCCTGTGAAACCCCAAATTATACTTATACCAACAACAATTTTTTGTAGTAAACCAAAATTTTCCTCAGTTTTCTTCCCACCAACTTTTTCCTCTTCTGAAATATTTATTTCTTTTACAACACCATGCCCCATACCATCGTTAACTTCGATTTTCCATTTCCCTTTTTTATCAGGATAGAATAAAAACCTACCAAATCTATCAGTTAATCCTTGCTGAAATTCTTTACCATCAGGTGAGAAAACTTTTACTTCTGCATAAGAAACTGCTGTTTTCTCTATATCGTCATATTTTACTTCAATACCAACACCACCTTCTATTATATCACATTCTACACCATGGCAAAAAATTAAGCTTGGTAAAAACAAACATATAAGAATTATAGTTTTCATTTTTGTGTCCTCAAAAAAAATGTTAATGAACAACCATATTTTTTATATGAAGTTGTTAACAAATATCTTCCAGAATGTTTTATATCCAAATAAAAAACTCCATTTTTATCTGTTTGTACAAAAAAGTTTTTCTTTCCTTCAATAGAAACAGAAACTGTTGTTTTAATTGGTTTTTTATCAAACAATACTTGAAACACTGCTTTTTTGTTTAGTTGAATATTTGTTTGTTTTGAGACAATTTCTAACTTACTTCCAACTTCTGAAATAACATCTGAACGTTCTTTTATACTCACAACTGACTTACCAAAATAAACTTCTTCATCTTCAGGAGGTCGTGTAACAGAAAAGTACAAAACATAACTTCCTGTAGTGTCAAAAACAATGTATGTTGTTCTTGCATCTTTTTCTTGCTCAAGTTCGTACGATTTAGTGTTTTTGTCAGGAGTAATTAATTTTATTTCTTTTAAAAATCTTTTGTTTAGGACCAACTCACCTTTTGGAAAGTTATGTCCACTTTTTACAAAAACTTTTATTTTTTGTCCAACTTGTGGTTCAAAAGTTTCTAAATCAATCCAGTGTTCATGAGCAAAACAGAAAGCATTAACAAAAACTAAAAAAATTGAAATAAAAACTTTTTTTCGCATAATAGCCTCCATTTAATTAAACCAAATTTATCAGTGTAGGACAAACTTTAAAGTCAAATAATTTCAATAGCAGCACGGCTAAAGCCGTGCCCTACATTTTTAAAAAATATATGAAAACATGTAGGGCAAACTTTTAAGTTCGCTTTATTTTTTTACAATACCAATACATTGCCCTGCAAATTTTTTTAAAATCTATACATTAAAGTAACATTTGCACGCATATTATCTAAATTTTTCCCAAATTCTAACCCTGTTTTAAAAATAATATTCTCAGCACCAAGGGGTGTATAAACACCAGGCAATACTGACCAGTTGCCATCAAAATCGCCTATTATCTCAATACCAGCTGCAATACCATGAGGGTCACAAGAAACAGGAGTTTTAACACCAAATCCCCATTCTTTTATTTCTTCTTCACCATCTTTACCATATGTTAAATTCAAAGTCACATTACTATGTATTCCAAAATCTTTTGCTAAAATCAATGTTCCTTCATAGACTTCTTTATCATCTAAAAGTTCCCTACTTCTTTGATAAGGAAATTCATAAGTTAAAACACCAGCAATGTTTATAAACCACCCTTCTGTGAATCTGTATTGCAAACTGACAGCACCTGCTTCCATAAAAGGGGATGGACCAAAAGGTTCGTATGAAGATCTCTTATCTTCAACAATATGGTCTATCCCAAACTTTGAAAAATGTGTATGAAAATCAAACATAAGACGGTCTGTGATACCATAAGAAATCCCGGGTGTAAACTCCCAATGGTCTAAATTAGGATTATCTTTATCATCTACCATATAGTCGTAATGCAGATGAAAAACAAACTCACCTTTCCTTGCAGTAGAATAACTCTCAATCTCAATATACTCCATCGCATGATGAGAAAAACAAAAGTATGGAATTACAGCTAACAAAAAAATCAATAAAACTTTCTTCATAGATTTTTATCCCCCCCTTGTTAAAAAACGTTCTGTTAACCATTTTCAATGATACAGACGGATAATTTAAAGTTTTATCACCTCCTTTCTATCCAAAGATTTCAATACCGTTTTTGGTTAACAGAAGCCCCTTTTATTATTCAATTTCTCCTTCCATTTTTAACACAATACTTTGTAGTTGTGTTAGTTTTTCTTTTTCCGTTTTCCAGTATCCTCTTTTCTCTGCTTCAATTAAAAGTTCGCTTATTTTTATTGTAGAATATGGATTGTTTTGAAACAACTTTTTCCGCATCTCATCATTAAATATCAGTTTGTCTACTACTTCCTCAAATATCCAATTTTCAACTTTAGCAGTTGTTGCAGCAAATCCTAAAAGGTATTCTAATCTATCTTTTATTTTCTTTGCACCGTGAAAATTATGTTTCAACATTCCTTCTAACCATACTGGATTAAGAAGGCGTGTTCTTACTGCTCGTTCAATCGAATCTTTCAAATCTTCCACCACAACTTCTTCTTCAGTTGAATCAATAACTAAAGTATCTGCTTTTTGTCCTTTTTTTTCTTGGACTGTTCTTGAAAGCCCTCCTAAAAATTCGTAGTAATGATCTAAATCTATAACTTCATATTCTGTGTTATCTCTTTCTTGTGTTACAATATCAATAGATCTAAGCATATTAGAAAATGCTTTCTCATTTTTCTCAACTCTCCCAGTAAAATAAACATAGTTCATGCTATCTTCATAGCTTTTTACTAAATCTTTTTCTTCTTCCCATGCACTACTCTCAATAAGCGTTCTTACAGATGTTGCGTATTCTGTTGGCGAGGGACCAAAAATTCTTGCAAGCGCAAAATCTTTTAGTTCATCTTTGTATTCTAAAAAATGTTTTCTTACATAATTTTTATCAGGCGGTTCATCAAGTTTTGCTACCATCTCAAAAACTCTGTTTAACAAATCAATATGAGTTTTAAACGTATCTCTAAAAATACCACAGATTGTTATAACAACATCTATCCTTGGCCTTTTTAACTCTTCTAACGGTATAACCTCAAGTTCTTTAAACCAAGGAGTTTTTTTATGTTTTATCCTTACTCCTAAAAGAGAAAGTATTGTAGCGATAGTATCACCACCTGTCTTCATTGTTTCAAATCCCCAAAGAACAACCCCCACACTTTCAGGATACTTACCATGTTTTTTAAGATAATTTTCAACTAACAGCTCAGCTGCTTTTTGACCACGTGTTTGTGCAGCAATTGTAGGAATTGCTCTTGGGTCAAAACCATACATCGCTCTTCCAGATGGATAAACTTCTGGATCACGGATCGGATCACCACCACGAGATGGGAAAACATACTTTCCTTCTAATACATCAAGCAAACCTCTGCTTTCTGAACAATTTTCTACTCTACTTATAATATCTTTAACAAACTTGATATATTCTTCAGACAACAAAGATGTTATACCATGTTCAACTATACTTTTTAATACACTTTTTGCTTGAACTTCTATCTCATTAACAAGCTTAGAATTTTTTATTTTTTCCCACTCATATCCGTTTTTCTCACTTATAAGTTTCAAGATTGACGGAAATTCTCTATCTACTCGTAATACACCAAAAAGATATTCCACTAACTCGTCAGATGATAGTTTTTTATCCATAATATGTAACCCGTAAGGTATAAGCCTTCTTTTAATTTTATACAACTCGCTTCTTAACTTGTTAACATCCTCAGACAAAAAATGTAATTCTTTTGCAGTTTCTTTAATGAGTTCAAAAGTTTTTTCATCTTTATTTTCTTCATATTGGTTAAGTAAATCTTCTAACAGAAGATATCTTTCATAAAGACCTGATGCTCTCATTGGTGGTGAAGCATGGGAGATACAAATTGCGTAAGAACGTCTTTTCGCAATAGTTGATTCAGATGTGTTTCCAATCCAATAGTAGTAAATATGTGGAAGGTTGCCAATAAGTATGTCAGGATAACATTTAGATGATAAACCTACTTCTTTACCTTTTGTAAACTCTAAAGTTCCATGCATACCAAAATGTATTATAGCATCAGCTTTAAACTCTTTTTCTAAAAAGAAATAATAAGCTAAGTATTGATGGTGTGGTGGTAGGTCTTTATCATGATATACTTTATCTGGGTCTTCATGTACACCTCGTGAAGGTTGAATACCTAAAAAAATGTTTCCTAAAATTATCCCCGGAATTAAAATATAATCTCCTTCAACCATTATATTACCAGGTGGCTCACCCCAGTGTTTTACAACTTCTTTTTGAACAGATTCTGGTAGTAAACTAAACCAAGTTTTATATTTTTCAACTGATATTTTTATCCCAGATTTCTGAATGTAATTCGGACTGTTAACTACTCCTGAAGATAAAAAAAGTTCTTTTAAAGAAATCTTTGGTATTTCTACTTTATATCCTTTCTCATTAAGTTTTTCTAAAAATACTTTTAAACTTTCAAAAACATCAAGATAGCCAGCAGAAGCTAAGTTTTCCTCACCAGGTGGATAGTTGTAAGTAATAATAGCAACTTTTTTGTCACTATTTTGTTTTCTTCTTAAATTAATCCAGTTTTTAATTCTTTTTGCCAACTTTGTGAGTCTATCTTCTAAAACAACTATTGACTTAACTTTACCAAGCGTTAAGTCCTCTTCTGTTTTAAGCAGAGCAATAAGGTTGGGTTCTATACAACCATCAAGTTCTGGCAATGTAACACCAAGTATAGTATGCAAAGTATCAAGACCTTCATTACTTTTTTCCCATTTATCTATATCTAAATCATATGTTCTTAATCCTATAAGAACAGGAACATCTAATTTTTGTAAAAGTTCATAAGTTGGCTCTGGTTCGCCTCCATAAGGTCCACCATGAATCCTAAAATATTGACAATTTAAAAAAAGATCTATATTATCAAAGTATTTTTTAACAGCTTCTAAATTGTACTCAACATTTGAATATACAAAAATAAAATTTAGTTCGTCTGAAAATTTTTCATATAACGCGTCTGCGATTGGCTTTGTATCTTCAAAATGCATCCCTCCGTATAACAACACTCCAACAGTAGGATTTTTAGAATTAAACTTTATTAGTTTTTTATATTCAGTTAAATCTTCACATATACCAACTTTTGGGACATACAAACCATAAGGTGGTTTTTTCTTTGGTGGAGGAACATCTTTTATCTTTTTTACGCCAGCATAGTGTTTTAATAAAAATAAGAATAAATTTTTCAAATTTTCTGCATCGCCTTGTAAATAATACTGTTGTGCAATTATCCAATTTCGCATGTCTTTCAGCATACCAAAAGAAAAAAGAAACCCAAATTTTTCTAAAATAGCAGAAAATTTCTTTGTCTTACGATATGAATGAACACTAAACTCTCTTTCTTTCCCTTTAAAAATTTTTTCACCTACAAACTTGCCCATTTTTGTAAGTTTCCACAAATCTTGCCATCCTGCAACAAGAACAACTACTGTTTTGGTTCTCCCTTCAAGCATTTTTGGCAGTTCCCTACTTATACGAACATCGCCACGAATGTCAACAAGAATAATGTCTGCTTCATCAACAGCTTTTTCAATAGGTTCTAAAGAAACATCTTGAGATTCATATTCATGTAAATAAATTTTTGTAACTTCCAAAATGTTACCATACTCTTCTTTTATTTTTTCTACGGCTTTTTTTAAAGAAGCCGTATTACCTATAGTGGTTAAAGCAAGTATTTTTTTCATATTATATCTTCTAAATAATAATGTTCTGCATTAAGTTTTTCTGCAATCTCTTCAAGGATGCCAATACTTTTGGTTTTATTCTCAGTGTTTATTAGTATTAGTTTTGTATCATCAGCAATAGATGAAAGAAATTCTATATCCTCCTTAAGATTATTTTTTATAAAAACATTCCCTTTCCCATCAGAAATTAGAATAACAACAGGCGTTGCTTTTGTTTCTTTTTTTGCAATCTCAAATGATTTGTAGAGTGCAGGAGTAAGTGGTGTTTTTCCTCCTGTAGGAAGTTTTTCTAATTCTTCATAAAGTAAAGAAACATCTGTCGTAGGTGGTACTAAAAGTTTTGCATCTTCTTCTCTAAAACACATTAAAGCAACTTTGTTTTTGTTCTCATAGGAACGTTTAAGCAACTGCCATACTAAACTTTTTGCTAACCTTATTTTTTTATCCATTCTCATTGATGAAGAGGAATCAATGACGATAACATACAAAGCTTCTGCTTTAGCAACTCTTATTTTTTCCATAATATGTTCAGGCAAGATCTTTAGTTTACCAGTTTCTCTTACCGCCTTTCTTATTGTTGCATCAACTGCTACACTTTTCGGATCCTCAGCTTCTTTTGCTTTTATATAAATCCCTTTTTCAGAATTTATCTTTAAAGATTCTTTACCATATGTCTTACCAAATTCATCAAAGTTTAATATTTTGTTTTTTATTTCTATATCTTTGTCAAAATCAAAAATTTCTTCTTTTGTTTTTTGTTTTAAAATTGTTTCAATTGTGTCTTTTTTAAGTGTGGAAGTTTTATCAAATGGTGATTGTCTTATCCTATGCGATAATGCTAACAAAGCAGCTTCTTTAATATCTTCTTCGTTTACTTCATCTCTACCATCTAATATTGCTAAAACTTTTGCTGTTTTTTCCATTACAATATCAGCACGATGTGATTTAATTCCTAAAGAAATCGTTATCTCTACAATTTTTTCAAGTAAATCCGAAGAAACACGAACTTCTGATATTTTTTGTTTAGCAACAAGAATTTTATTTCTTAACATCTCTTGAGATTCTCTAAATTCTTCTTCAAACTTCCATGGATCTAAATCAAATTTTCTACGATACTCCATAACTTTGAGCCTTTCTTCTTTTGATGACAGAGCTTTAACTTCTACACATAAACCAAACCTGTCAAGTATTTGTGGTCTTAGATCCCCTTCTTCTGGATTCATCGTCCCAACAAGAATAAACCTTGCTGGATGATAAACAGATATACCTTCTCTTTCAACAATGTTTACGCCCATAGCAGCTGCATCTAACAAAATGTTAACAAGATGGTCATCTAATAAGTTTACTTCATCTATGTACAGGATGTTTCTGTTAGCTTTTGCCAAAATACCTGGTTCTAAAGCTTTTATTCCTTCTTTCAATGCACGCTTAATATCAATTGTTCCAACAACCATATCTTCAGTAGCAGACAATGGCATATCTACTACTTCCATTTTTCTTTCAATATAAGGCAGAGAACCTTCTTCTTCATACCTTTCTTGACAACTCTTACACATCAACCTTAAATTCTCAGGGTCACAATTAAATGGACACCCTTCGACAACTTTGATCTTAGGAAGTATATCAGCTAGTGCTCTTACAGCAGTAGATTTTGCAGTTCCTTTTTCACCTTTTATCAACACACCACCAACTGTAGGATCAATTGCTACAACCATCAACGCTTTCTTCATCAACTCCTGCCCAACTATTGCACTAAACGGAAATACTACAAATTTATGATGCATGTTTATCCCTTATTTAGTATTACAAATTTAAATTTCGTGCTACTAATATAAAACAAAAAAATTATTCAACAACTGCTGTAAAACTCAATGTTGTATGTTTTACACCTTTTGTTGATTGTAGTTTTGAAGAAAGTTCTTTTATTCTTTTTGTCTTACCACGAGTAATTATTACTTCAAGACAGTTATCATGATCTAAATGTATATGTTGTGATGCAACAATTATATCCTGATAATCATGCTGGACATCTATAATTTTGTCAACAAGTTCTCTTTTATGATGATTGTACACTATTGATATAACACCGGCAACTTCTTTGTTTGTCTCAAAACTTTCTTTTACAAACTCAGCACGAATTAAGTCTCTTATCGCTTCGGAACGATTTTTATAATTTTTGTTTCTTATATATTCGTCAAACTTTAAAAGCAAACTCAAAGGAATTGATACACCAAAACGTCTTAACTTTTCTTTCATGATAGCACGATTTTTAATTTTATATTAAAATTATTTTTGTTTGTCAATAGTACGTATTACACTTTTAAGATTTATGTTTTGCTATCCACAAATTATTAATTTGACTGTGCATAATAAGGTTAACACTACACAATACAATGTTTACAATAATATCAATTTCACAACAAATTCCATAATGCTCATACTCACAAAATCATACTAAATACACATTCCTCATTTTGTAACATCCATATACTTCTGTGCAATATTCCCTGCCCAATCATCTGAAATAAACCCTAACCTATAATATCCCAACGGGGCTTCGCTCCATACTAAGTAAAGTCCGTTTATCTCTTTTAAATAAATGTATTCTCCACTTGAAATTACACGATAATAACCATTTGTATCGATTCTAAAAAACAAAGGCTCAACGCAAGAATCCTTTTTAATTGGGATTGCTTTCTTAGGGACACTCTTTGTTGTCCCTTCTAAACCACAAATCAATAAACCAGGATGTACACCACCTACACCGTCCGGGAGATAAAATAACAACGTCACCTTTTTGGGTGGATATATTCTATTCCCATCTTCCCAATAGTTAACAAACATTACTCCAATTTTTTCAAAGATAAATAAAGGTGCATAATTTAAAGAAGTATCATAATTGTTACTTAATTTATACCACTTACCATCCCAACAGCCAACTATGTATCCTGAAGTTACAGAAGTTGAAACAACAAATTGGCAAAACAATTTCGTTCCCGTTCCATCTGGTAATCCTATCCCTATGCTGTACGTCGCGATATCGTCTCCATTTATTTCTCCAACATAATTAAGCCATCCTCCTTCAGTCCAAGTTATCCATGTAGAAGGATCTGAAATTATTGGTGGAGTTTGATCTTGATTTTGAATATAAAAATATGAATATAAAAACTCATCCCATGCTGTATTTTGAGAAAACAAAAGAGAACCGTAAGTAGACATATCAACATATGCATTCGTAATTGGTAAAAAAACACTAATGCCTTTCGAATTTGATTTCAGAACCCCAGCAGTTGAGTAATGAACACTATACATGCATTTATACTTTACATCAAGAGCATTAGAATATATTTCATTATATGTAGAATTCTTGAATATGTAGTCCGCCAGTTGATATAAATCACTTCTTCCATATACAACTCCTGGCGAAATAACATATCCATCTTCAGTAAAATAAAATCCTCCAAATTGAGGAGTAAAATATCTTGATTTTGCTAATTGCAACCAAACATCCCGACCATATAAATCTAAGTAGTACTTCATCCATAAAGCTAATTCATTGATTTCTTGTGTTAAATCCGAAATTTTTGCAAGATCAATTACAGAAAGCGTAGTCTCCCATCCCATGTACTTTATATATTCTTCGGTATTCTGCATAAAAAACTCTTCATATGTATCAGCTATTATTTTACCCAATTGGAAAGCATCCATTGATGGATTTAAAGTCAATTCGTTTAAGATAGCTTCATAATCCCAACCCACTCCTGGTTCAAGTTCTTGTGAAGCTACTAAAACTTTACCATATGAAGATAAAGCATACATTGTTTCAATATCTGCCATTAAACATGCATCAAAACCAATTAAATCAATCATAAAAATTGGAGATGTCGTAAGCTGATATTGAGCCGAAAATAAAGCATTAGATAATTCATTTAAGGTAAGTTTGTCACCATTATTGGTTTCATCAAAACCAAAACCTTTCCATCCCTTTCCATGGTTCCAAAGTATTAATGCATATTTATCTGCAGGATATTTTTCTACAACTGAAACTATAAAATTTTCTAAAGAAGCACTATCACCCATATTTAGCTCGCCTTTATCTTCTATTTCATACAACTGATTTTTCTCAACAAAAAACCATTTCGCTGACTCCCAATCAGGTATATTAAGAATTGGACCGGTATATTCACCCGAACGTCTGTCTATTAAGACAGTTACATTTATATTTTGGTCCGAACCAACTTTTGCTATTTCTTCTAAATCTTTTTTTGCATAGAATTCTAAATTATTATCTGCATCCATATATATCATAAAAGTCCATTTAGCATGTGTTGTTGCGAAACTTTCATTAGAATATTCTGAGTTACCATAAATATTACAAGCATAAATTCGATAGAAATAAGTAGTTTTAGGTGTTAAACCAAAATCTATATACCAGGTAGTATTAGCGCTAAGTGTAACTACTGTAGCATAATTTTCTCCTTCGCGTTTGCGTTCTATAACGTAACCGTTTTCTTTTGTGGAATTGTCTTTCCACTCCAAACATATTCCTTCACTATTTAGAGGTCTAGCATTTAAAGAAGTTGGAAAAGATAATGTTATTACTTCACTAATATTGGAAAATGTAGACAATAACCATCCAGACGGCAGACTGTGAGTGAGATAATAATAATAGTAATATATCGAATCGCTATATCCATTTTCATCATAAGCACATACTCTGTAATAGTAATATTCATCTTCAGTTATGTTTTCATCTATAAAATTTGTTATGTTTTCTCTCACTAATTCATAAAAAGAAAAATTAATTCCATCAGTACTTCGTTGAATCAAAAAACCAGATTCGCCAGTGGAATTATCTTTCCAGGACAACTTTACTTTTCCATAATCTAACACAACTGACAAATCTGAAGGTGCATTTAGTGGAGGTACATAAATGCTAGCAATATTTGAGTTGCCAATCAATTCACCATATTTATAAGCTGAGACACGATAAAAATAAGTTGTATATGGTAAAATTTCACCATCTATATAAGTTGTACAATCTTTTTCTAAAGTCGTAAGTAAAGACAATGTCTCAGTAGAAGTGCCACGAAAAATAGAAAATTCTGTTTCAAGAGAATTGTCTTTCCATTCTAATTTAACTTTTTTATACATAAGATTTGTAAGCAATAAATCACTTGGTGGTAACGAATATTCTATTTCCAAAGTAGAATAAATAGAATACGTTCTTCGAGAATCAAATATGTAATAAGCGCGTATTCTATATTGGTATTCTTTTCCAGGGGTAACAGAAAGGTCAACAAAATAAGTAGTATTTGGAGGTAATGTGGCTATTAAGACGCCATCCCTTTCTAATTCAAATCCAGATTCGTTTGTTGAAATATCTTCCCAACAAATAACTATTCCATCTTCTAAAAAAGAGCTTATATTGAAATTCGAAACGCCCTCAGGAATATATTCATTTTCTCCAGGAATATATTCATTTTCTTTTCGTTTTTCTTCAATTTTTCCGTCTATCTTTTCTACATGTTCTTTTATCGCATCAATAATACCGAAACTTATTTTGGCCTCCGCAATTGGGAAAAAGAAACAAGCTACAAAAACTAATACAAATAAGCAAATACTATTTCTAAACTTCATTTTTTATCTTTGCTTACAAAGCTTAAAATAGAACGTTATTCCAGTGTTAAGTATAATATTAGAGCCACTAACAATAACGTCTTCTTCTCTACTCCACACTGTAATATATGCTAAACCAATATCCATGTTAATACTGAAATTATTTTTTAAAAAATATTCGAATCCAGAAAAACTTCCTAAAATACACCCTTCTCCATGTGTATATCGAGAAACAAAAGTAAGCCCATCTATTTCAGGAGAAATATAGAAATTTAATCTTTTATCTGTATAAAATAAGAAATAGAAGCGACCACCAAAAACAAAAATATTTTCTCCATAAGCAAGTCGTATCTCAATCACATTCTTATTGGATAATCCGTACCGAATACTTCCGTAAGGATATCCTATACTTACGCCTAATTTATTTTTTATCTCCATTCCAAAAAGGGGAGTAGAAAAAAAGAGAAAAACTATAAATATAATTTTTTTCCTAAAACAAATATTCATTTTTGTGTAACTACTTTTTAGTAATATAGTCTTACCGCAGCAAAATTCTTGCAATTTGTTGGATTATTTCCAATTTGATAAATTTCATTAAATTTAAAAAATAATTTTCAAAAAACAAGTTTTGCTGCGTATAATATCGCCGCTTTTATATCCATATAATACTCCTGTTGCACCAAAACGTCTTAACTTTTCTTTCATAGTAGCACGATTTTTAATTTTGTATTAAAATTATTTTGTTTATCAATAGTTCATTATAAATTTTTGAAAATAATATCCAAATCATTGAGAGATTTTAAAATTTGTGTTTTTATTTCGCTAAAAGATATTCCTTTTGTTTTGTTCATTTTATACTCATTTTTTAGTTCCTATTTTATTTTTTACAAACTTTAAAATCTCAGCAGCCAAATCTATTGCTTCTTTAGCTTCTCTTCTTGTAAAGGACTCATAAGGAGCAGCAGGTGGAGCTATTGCATCTGGATATCTAGTTGTCAAATAATATTTATCAAGTATTGCACCAGCTTCAAAGTATTTAGAACATTCTTTATCATAATTATTACACTTTAGCAAGAGTTTTTGTATAGAATGTTCCCATATATATCGTTCACCATTAAAATAAAGAAATGCTTTTATAGCTTTTTGAGCAGATTGTTCACACATAAAACAAGTATACGAATATATCTTCTGTTCAAAGTTACGTTTAGCGCTTTCTAAATCATATTCAGCTTGTTTCAACCATCTTAGAGCTTCTTCTTTTCTTTTTTTCATATACAACCTTTCCATCTTTTAACACTTGTTCTATAAACGGATTTCCACACTTTATCATCCGTTTAAATTCTGTTGGTGTATAAACAAACACATCAACTTGTCCATGTTTATAATCAATTAATTTAGCAACTTCTATTAATCTTCTAATAAATCTCTTTTTAGTTTTTTTTATCACTACAAAATCAAGGTCGCTATATTCGTCTGTCTCTCCACGGGTGTAAGAACCAAAAATAATTATCTTCTGGGGGTTATATCGCTTAATACATTCAATCACTTTCTTTACTTTATTCATATCACCACTTTTTAACAAACCGAAAAAATTTAGACTACCGACCTTACTAAACTCTTCCACACAATTTTTTATTCAATAACATAATTAAACAATAATTTCTTCTTCAAAAGAAATAAGTTTTGCTGCATATAGTATTGCTGCTTTTATATCTTTAGGAGTCAAAAATGGGTATTGTTTAATTATTTCTTCTTTTTCTAACTCTTCAGCCATTGTTTTACTTCCAAGGGTATAAATCTAATTTTCCTTTCACCTTTACACGAAATAAAATAATTCCATAAATTATTTTGTTTTGATGAAAAAACATCGCTTCCGCTCAGTTTTATAAATCTCAAAATACAAAACTTTGAAACAAAAAACAACT
>CAZLOB010000017.1:0-5059 GCA_964561135.1 uncultured Elusimicrobia bacterium
GAAAGCTTGGTAGTACGGGTTTAGAAGTTTCGGTATTATGTTATGGTACAGCGTTTTGGGGTGCAAGGACTTCTGAAGAAGAAGCGAAGAAGATTTTTTATTTTTGTATAGAGCGAGGGGTAAATTTTTTTGACACGGCAGAAGTTTATGGTTCATATTTAGGTCAAGCGGAAGAGATTTTAGGCAAGTTTTTAAAAGAGAGTGGGTTAAGGGATAAACTTATTATTTCATCAAAGGTACACGGATACAGAGATGGGAGGTATCAGTCAAAAAAAGAGATTTTAGAATGTATTGATGCTTCCTTGAAAAGATTAAATACGGACTATTTAGATATTTATTTTCTTCACTGGCCGGATCCATACACGCCTATTGAAGAAGTATTACAAACGATGGATGAACTTGTGAAAGTTGGCAAGGTAAGGTTTGTTGGTATGTCGAATTATCAATCGTGGGAGGTTTACGAAGCTATACAAATATGTAAGGAGAAAGGTTTTTCTTTTCCTTCTGTACTACAAGAGATTTTTAATTTAGTAGATTTTGATGTGAATATAGAGAAATATAATCTTGCGAAAAGATTTGATTTAGGATATATGGCTTATAGTCCGTTAGCATCAGGTTTTCTTACAGGGAAGTATAGGAAAGATAAACCTGTTCCTGAGGATACTCGTGGTAGTTTACTTTCAGGTTGGGAGAAGAAGCGATGGTTGTTTAGGTTTACGGATTATGGTTGGAAGATTTTGGACAAAGTTGAAGAGTTTGCAAAAAAGTATAATGTATCTATTTCACAATTTGCGATTGCTGCAATTTTATGTTTTGATGGTGTATCCTGTGTGATTGATGGTTCAAGGACTTTAGAACAACTTAAAGAAAACATAAGGTTTTTAGATATAACCATTGATAAAAAAGATTTTGAAGAACTTTTGGAGTTGTGTTATTTTTTGAAAAAAGAATAAAGAAAGTTTTATGAATAAAAAGTTTTGTGTTATCATATTATACTTTATTTTGTTTATTACTTATATGTTTTCTCAGACATTTTATTTTTATCTACCTTGGGATGATTATTCTCAAAATGTTGTAGATTTAAGTTTTTTAAATCACAAACCAGCAGGACAATATGGATTTGTAACTGTTGGCAATGATGGACATTTTTATATAGGTTCTGAAAGGATTAAGTTTTTAGGTGTAAATTTTACAGCAGCTTCTTGTTTCCCACAAAAAACACAAGCTGAAGTTATAGCGAGACGGCTTGCAAAATTTGGTATCAATGTTGTCCGCTTACATTTTTTAGACAACATGTGGGGATTTTCTATTTTTGGTTATCCAGGGACATATAACAACACACGAAGTTTTAATTCTGAAGCGTTAGACAGGTTGGACTATTTTATTGCAAAACTTAAAGAAAACGGTATTTATGTTAATATAAATCTTTTAGTAGGACGGAATTTTATGCCGGGTGATGGTTTACCTTCGTCTATAGACAATCTTGATTGGAAACAAAAACAAGTCCCTGCTATGTTTTATCAAACTATGATAGATTTGCAAAAAGAATATGCTACAAATTTACTTACAAGGTTAAATCCATACACTAATACTTATTATAATAATGAACCAGCGATTGCGTTTGTAGAAATTGTTAATGAACAAGGTCTTGTCCATGGCTGGCTTGATGGTACTATTGATATATTACCACAAGAGTTTTCTGAGGATTTAAGGGTTAAATGGAACAACTGGCTTGTAGATAAGTATCAAACACATCAAAATTTGTTATCTTCAGGCTGGGCAATTGATGAACCATTAGGTCCTGAGATTTTAAGAAACACAGATTTTTCGCAAGGGTTTCAATACTGGGGTCAAGAAGTACACGATGTTGCAAAAGCGTCGTTTAGTATAGTTAATGGTGGAGGGTATGGAGGTTCAAATGCTGTAAAAATTGTTATAGAAAACACATCTCAAACATCATGGCATGTACAGTTTAAACAATCAAATTTAGTTGTTTTTTCAACGAATGTGTATACATTAAGTTTTTATGCAAAAGCAGACAGAAACATTTCAATAAATGTTCAACTTGGGATGGATCATGATCCATGGAATATTTTAGGGTTTAACCAACTAATAAATCTTACCACATATTATCAATATTTTACTTTTACACTTATGCCGTCAGCAGATGATACTAATGCAAGGATATGTTTTACAAACATGTGTAGGGAGTTAGCAACATATTATTTTAGTAATATCTCGTTTAAAAAAGGTGGGAGTATAGGTCTTCTTGAAGGTGAGAATTTAGACCAAAAGACGATGCAGATTGTAAAGTATTCAGAACGTAATAAAAGAACAAAAGTTGCTCAAAAAGATTGGGTTAAATTTCTTTTTGAGTTAGAAGAAAATTTTTGGCTTACAATGTATGACCATTTAAAAAATACCATTGGTATGAAATGTGTTATTTGTGCGACTGCAGTTGGGTTAAACTCAGTGCCTAGCATAATGTCAAAACTTGATTTTGTTGATACACATTCGTATTGGCATCATCCTGTCTTTCCTGGCACTGCGTGGGATATGAACAACTGGTATATAAGAAACGCTACTTTAGTAAGAGCCTTAGATGGTGGGACAATATCTGAGTGTGGGACAAGAAGGGTGTATGGTAAACCTTATACTGTAAGTGAGTATAACCATCCTGCACCAAACACTTTTTCTTCTGAATCATTTATATTTTTATCAGCATATGCTGCATATCATGACTGGGATGCAATTTACGGATATACATACTTAGATGGTAAAACTTCGTTCGATAATAGACGAATAGAAGGATTTTTTGATTTGAATCAACATCCGACACAATTTCTTTCTTTTATACCAGCGGCGTTAATATATAGGCGTGGTGATGTTTCTCCTTCACAAGATAAATTTGTTTGTGTCACAATAACTAAAGAAGATGAGGTAGAACAATCGTTAACCACATGGGCATGGAGGCTAATCCACGCTAATGATAAAGGTTTAGACAGAAGAATCTCTTTGTTTAAGAAAACAGCGATAATAACAGAAGATGGTCCCACTCCGCCAAGTTATTATACCCCTAGCGATGTGTCTATTCCGTCTAACAACAGATATATTTCTGACACAAACGAACTTGACTGGGATACAGCGTCAGGTGTCTTCAAAATAGATACTTCAAGGACAAAAGTTGTCTTAGGTTATGTTGGCAACAAAACATTTAGTTTTTCTGAAGGTATACAGATTAAACCAAAAGACACTTTACAAAACGGATGGGCTAATATTACTTTGTCATTATTAGATGAACAGAACAGTTTTGAAAGTTTAAAAAATAATACAAAATCAGCAAAAATTTTGTTAACAGCTTTAGGTTCTTGTGGCAATCCTGGTATGAACTGGATGATATATCCAAACACACCTGTATCGTTTCCACCACCTGCTGATGTTAATATAACTGTGGGTAACCAGTGGGGAACTTCACCATCGTTTGTTGAAGGTATAAATGCAGAGATTATTTTACCATATCCTAAAAATCGTGTTAAAGTTTATGCACTTGATAACAAAGGTGAAAGAATGATTTTAGTTGAAACACAACAGGATACTTCTACTACTTCAAAATTTGTTATTTCTCATACTTATCAAACATTATGGTATGAAATAGAAGTTTCTTCATCTGAGACACAAGTTGATTATCCACCTAATATACAATTTGTTCAACCGCAAAATGGTGCTGTTGTATCTTCATCAGTTACTGTTGAAGCACAAGCAACTGATGATATTGGTGTCACAAAAGTTGAGTTTTATTTAAATACAACATTGTTATTTACAGATTATACTTCGCCATATAGCTTTGTTTGGTATTCTACGAGTGTTGCAAATGGTAATTATTATTTAAGAGCAGTAGCTTATGATACTTCAGGACAAACATCTACTGCTACAATAACTATTTCTGTAAGAAATAAAGTTTATCCTCTTTATATTTCTATTAATCCTGCAAATAGTGGTTATGTTGAAAAAAATCCTAACAAAAGTTATTACTTAGAAAACGAACAAGTTGTACTTACTGCTTATGCAAACAGTGGATATATATTTATTAGTTGGGGTGGAGATGTTTCATCAACAAGTTCTACAATTGTTGTTGTAATGAATTCTACTAAAAATGTTGTAGCAAATTTTGAACAAATTTCACAACCTTTAGATACTCCACCAACAATTTATTTAAACATTTCTGAAGGTATGCAGTTAAGCGGTTCTGTTGAAATATATTTTAGAATTACAGATGATAGTAGTGTGAACAGATTTGTTTTGTATTTAAATGACATTCTGTTAAGTAGTGGAACTTATAATTTATCTGTTGTTGAAAAAAGTTATATTTTGGATACTTCTTTATATCCAAATGGTAGCTATCAGATAAAATTAGTTGCTTATGATGATAGGAATCAATCTTCGCAAGTGGAAAGAAGTATAAATATTTATAACGTTCCTGGAGAGACACCTCCATCAGTTACTATTGTTGGAGTTGTTGATAATGAAGAGATAAGTCAGTTAAGGAACATTAATTTAATTATATCTTCCCAAAGAGAAATAGTTAAAATAGAGTGGTATTTAGCGGATATGTTAATCCATACATCAACTACAACACAAGATTTAAGTTTTGTATTAGATCCACAAAATTTTGCTGAAGGTAGTTATATTTTAACAGTTATTGTATATGATTCAGAGGGCCTTACTAGTATTGACTCAAAAAATATCGTGTTAAAACATGAAGTTCAACAACCTCAACAACAGAAACTTTTAGAAACATACCTTTTATCTATTGGCGAAGATGATAAAAACAGAGTTATTTCTTTTAATATTGAAAACATACAAAAAATAGAGATATATAATTCTAAAGGTAAGAAAATAAAAGAGATTAATTCATTACCGTTTGAATGGGATGGGAAAGATGAAAGGAACAATTTTGTTGCTTCAGGTGTCTATTTTATAAGGATAGGTTTTAAAGACGGCAATAAGACACTTGTTAAAGTTATTACAATAAAATAAATAAAAACTTAATATAAAAGGG
>CAZLOB010000018.1:0-54553 GCA_964561135.1 uncultured Elusimicrobia bacterium
CATAGTCATAAACCTTATCTGCAACAACAAGAAAAATATTATATTCTTTATAAGATTCTTTTATTGCTTTAATCACAGGAAGAGATTCTACAAAATCGCCTAATCCTGCTATATGAAATAACAAAATGTTCTTACTCATTATACAAAAAACCTCTATTACAAATTTGACTTTTTAATCAAATAAATCATAACAGAACTAATATCAAAAACTGAAATTTCATTCATACATCTACGATTCTTAAAAACACTTCTACGACATGGAAAACAAGATAAATTTTTTCTATAATTTTCTCCTATAGTCCACACCAATATACAGATTAATAGGTCTCATAGTTAAAACATTCAGTAAATTTAAAACACAAGGATTGCGGAGTACTCTAAAATTGTTGCCAATAAAAATTTTTGTATAATTTATTTAACAGATAATTTACAATTTTTAAAATTTAAAATTTAGACATAGTTATTTAAAACTTTAATTAAATTTTTTGTCATTTCTTCTTTTGTATAAAGTTTTGCTAATTGTATTCCTTTTTGTTTAAGTTCTTTTCTTAACTGCTTATTTTCAATGATTTTTATCAACGCTATAGTTATATCTTTAACATCATAAGGATTAAAATAAAGGCATGCATCTTTAAGGATCTCTGGCATAGATGATGCAAAAGAACTTATTACAGGGCATCCACAAGACATTGCTTCAAGTGGTGGTAGACCAAAACCTTCATAAAGTGACGGAAATACAAAAACTGTTGCAGCTGAATACAAAATAGGTAACTCTTCTTCGGAAATAAACGGAATTATTAATATTTCTTTGTCTTCTTTATAAAAATTTTCACCCACACCTGCTAAAACAAGAACATATTCTTTTTTAATTTCTTCGTTTACTAACTGCCATGCTGATAGAAGACAAGACAAATTTTTATGTGGTTTTGCATTACCTACATAAAGAATATAATTTTTATTAATACCATAGTTTCTTTTAAATTCATCAATTTTTTGTTGTGGTTGCGGTTTAAATTTTTCATCAACTGATAAGTAGACAACATCAATTTTTTCTTCTGGCAATTTCAAAACTTCTACAATCTCATTTTTTGCATAGTTTGAGGAAGTTATAACTTTTTTAACTTTTTTGTAAGTTAGTTTTATAAAATTCTTTCTATAAATATTTTTTATATCATTTTTATATTCATCTAACACAAGGTACATAACATCAAAAATTGAGGTTATAACAGGTATTTTTGTGAACACAGGGAATTTATAATATGGTGAAAAAAACAGATCTATTTTTTGTTCTTTTATAACATTTTTTATAACAACTTGGTCAAAATAAAATGTATTTTTTTCTTCAATAACAACTTTTTTATATCCATTAAGTTCTTTTCTTTTAAAATCAGTATGTTGATTCCCTAAAAGAATAAATTCAAAATTAACATCAAAACTTTTTAACCCTTCAAAAAAATTTAATAAAAATCTTGCAATACCAGTAGTGTTTTTTCTAATCTCTCTGCAGTCTACTAATATTTTCATTATTTAATAACTTTTAAATAAAGTTCTATTATCTGTTGAATTTGAGTTTGTAATGAAAATTTTTCTTTAACTTTTTTAATAGCAGATAAAGAAATTTTATCGTATAATGTTTTATCTGACAACACTTGAAGTATAATATTAGAAATTTTTTCAACCTCTGGCTCTACAAGAAAACCGTCAACGCCATCATCAATAATTTCTTTTGGTCCACCTAAAGCTGTTGCAACAACAACTTTACCACAAGACATCGCTTCTATTATCGTTCTTCCAAAAGGTTCTGGCTGGGTTGAGAGATTAACAATGATATCACACAAGTTTATTATTTCAACAATATTTTTTTTAAACCCTAAAAATATAATTTTTGATGCCAAATCATAATTTTTAATTAAATTTTTTATTTTTTCTTTTTCAGGACCTTCTGCTGCAATTAAAAATATAATGTTATTATTTGTTTTTGAAATTTCTTTTGCTACTTCTAAAAACAAATCGTATCCTTTCCACCAATCCAATCTTGATATACTACCAACAACTTTTTTATCATCAGAAATATTCAATTCTTTTTTAAGATATGATACATCTATCGGTTTAAATACTTCAGTATCTACAGCATTATAAATTTTAACAACTTTATTTTCAAATCTTTTAAATTTTTCTTTTACAGCATCTGAGATAACAATTATTTTTGAAGATAGGTTTGCAATAAGTTTTTCTTTACATCCAGCAGTATCCAAAGTTCTGTTATGCCAAATAAATGGTATGTTTAACACTTTACTTATAAAACTTCCAAAAGCAGTATATTTTGTTGTTGGCGAGTTACAATGAATTATATCAGGTGCAAATTTTTTTATTTTAAAAAACAAATCTTTAAGTAGAACAATTTGGACATCAATATTTTCTTCTTTTAACCATTTTACAAATTCACAATCATATGGAACAAAAACTTTTATTATAAAGTGTTCTTTTAGATTTTTTAGAATATAAAACAAACTTATCTGTCCACCGCCAGGCGGGTCAATAGGTGTGTCAAGATAGAGAATTTTTTTCTTTTTCATATAACTCAATTAGTTTAAAATAACTAACAATTATTGTTAAAGCAGAAGATAAACTTATAAAAAATCCTCGCCAACCATCTTTATATCCTTTTAGAATAAAAAATTTAAGAATAAAAAAATATATTGGTCTTACTACTAATTCTTTAATTGTATTTTTAAAATTAACCTTCATTTTTCTTTCATGGTATTCTTTTGCTAAAACAGTTGTATATCTTTTAAATTTTTCAATCCAGTCGTCTAACGAATTATATGAGTAATGTAAAATTGGATTTTTTAAATATTCAACATTTTTACTCAACAATTCACCATTTGTATGTATTGTAGATTGAAATTTTATTGCTCCCTTTTTAAACAATCTTGGTATATAAGAAGGCCACCAACCACAAGTTTTAATCCATCTGTTAACAAAAAATGTTTTTACTGGAATAAAAAAAATATCGTATTTGTTTTCTTCTGTAACAGTTATAATTTCTTTCTTTAAGTTTTCGTCAACAACTTCATCTGCTTCTATTAACAAAATCCATTCATTAGTTGCTTTAGAAATGCCAAATTCTCTATCAGGATTACATATAAGTTTGTTTTCTGTAATATAAACTTTATCAGTATATTTTTTAGCAAGTTCAACAGTTCTGTCAGTAGATGCTTGATCTACAACAATTATTTCATCTACCCAATTTATACTTTTAAGACATCTTTCAATATTTTTTTCTTCGTTTCTAACAATTAAAACTGCTGATATTTTCATTTTAGTTTAACATCTATAATTCTTTTTATTCTTCCAAAATCAAACATTAAATCAGCAAGTAGTTTTAAAATTGGAAAAATGAAAAATGTTAACAGTTTATCTAAAAATCCAAACTTATAGTATGAAAAATACTTAAACATAAATTTATGTTTAAAAAGTTGCCATAAGTAATAAATGATAAAACTAATATATAAAATTCTTACATTAAACACTGCTAATACTAAAACAGGCAAAATTTTTAAAATTACTGAAGTTTTGATTATATACGATAGATGTACTGAATGGCTTAAATAAATATCCATATCTGAGATTCCTCTTCTTATATACCATTTAATAAATTTAGAAATTGTATTCGGAGAGTAATGCCATACTATTGCATAAGGAGTATATACAAATTTATTGTTTCCATATTTTCTTGTTATTCTTAAACAAAGTTCGCTATCTTCTGAACCAAATTTATTATTAACATCAAACATACCAACTTCTTCAATAAGTTTTTTATTAAAAACTGTATTACAAGTAGATACTTGACTTAAGTATATAACTTTATTTTTAGAAAAATTGTGCAATCTAAATCCACCGCCAGGATGGCCTAAAACACCACAAACAAAACTTAAAATCTTATTCTGTTTCGGAAAAACTGCACCCATTAATCCAAAAACTTCATCTTTATATTTTTCAAATTCACCAACTAAATTATCAAACCAATTTTGTGTTATCTCAACATCATCATCTATAAATATTACATAATCATTTGAAGCACTTTTTATACCTATATTTCTTTGATTTGAAAATCCTTTATCTTTAGGCTCAATTTTAATATATTTTATTTCATTTTTTTTATCAAATTCAAACTCAATATCAGAAGCATCAACAACAATAATTTCTGCTTTTTTGTTAATTTCGTATTCAAACAATTTATCAATACAATTTTTTAAAAAATTCTGTCTATTTGCTGTTATTATTACTACTGAATATTTCATCATATACTTTAAACCATTTTTTTTCTACAACATCATATGAAAAATTTTCTTCAACATACTTTCTTGCATTCTCGCCAATTTTTAGATTTAATTCTTTATTGTTTAAAGCTAAAAGTATTTTTTCTACAAACTCTTCAGGAGTATTAGCAATTAAAATGTTAACATTATCTTCAACATTAAGTCCTTCGGTAGCATCTTTTGTAACGACAACTGTTTTACCACAAGCCATTGCTTGGATAACTTTATTTCTCAACCCTGAACCCATCCTTAAAGGAATAACAATAACTTCTGATTTTAAAAAATGCTCTTTTATATCTTTTACTTCCCCTGTTACAATTATATCTTTGCCATTAGCGAGGTTTAAAACTTCTTTTGTCGGATTTTTACCAATTATATAAAATTTAAAATCAATCTTTTTTCTTAATTGTGGGACAACTTCTTTACAAAAAAACATAACAGCATCTATATTAGGTAGAAAGTTCATAATTCCGACAAAACTTATCCTTCCTTTTTCAACTGATATATCTTTATCTGAACAAAAATACTCAAGATCAACAGCGTTTGGGACAAGAAAAATTTTTTTGTTTTTAAAATGTTTACTATAAAAATTATACGATTTATCAGTGATAGCAACAAAATAATTTATTTGTGATAATAAAAAAAGTTCAGAATAATAATGCCTAAGATATTTAAGATAAGATAAAAACTTACTAAAAAAATTTTTTTGCATCTTATAAATTTGGAAACTAATTTCAGAATCAATCCCCCAGCTGTCTAAAACAACTTTATAATTTTTTAAAATATCAGTGTCCAAATAAACTAAACTAATAACTTTTTCTGCTTGTATAACATCATACTTTTTTTCTCTGATAATATTTGAAATTTCTTTTCTTTTTTCTTTATCAACACTGTAAAAAAATAATTTATACTTAGATTGTCTTGTTTTTCCTTGTGATAGTAAATAAATATCTTTACAAAATTGTTTTAAAAAGTCTCTAGCAGCAACAAGATCTTCGGTTTCAAGATAAAAACTTATTAAATCAACAGTAAATCTTTTAGATAAAAATTTTAATACTTGATAAGTTCTTAATCTACTACCGTCATCTGGTGGATAAGGTAAAATCGGTGTTAAAACAAGAACTTTTTTCATCTCACAGTTTTGTAAAAATTTATTATTCTATAAACTTCTTTATAATTTAAGCATAAATAACTTAAAAAAAACAAAAAGAAATAAAAAACAAATGTTAACAAAGATTGATTTAAATTCAAAATTTGTAAAATAAATAACATCACCACACTACTTAATAAATATTTTACAACCTTTAAAAATGGAAATTTAGCTTTATGCAAAATTAAAATATATGTTGTTCCAATAAAACAACCTAAAATTTGTGAGATACTGTTTGCATATGCCGCACCAACACTTTTGTATTTTGGGATCAACAAAAAATCTAACAAAATATTGACAATTGCTATAAAAATACCAATTTTAAATATTACATCAGTCTTTTCTATTGCTTGCACATATGCACTACCAACAGTCGTAATACCTGATATCAAACTTGCAAAAATAAGTATTTTAAAAATATCCGCAACAGGCAAGTATTTTACTCCATAAAGAAACTTTATAATAACGAACGAATATGCAAATATAAATACATATACAGGTATAAGAAAAAAACTAACAACATCCGTAATTTGAGTATAATATGAAGCAAGCGTTGGCACTTCTTTTTCTGAATACATCCTTGACATAAAAGGTAATAAAACATTACCAAATGTTAAGATTCTGTTAGGCAAGTATGCTAAAGTAAATGCAATAGAATAAAAAGCTAAATCTTCAGGGGCCGAAAATATTTTTAAAAAAAATATCTCAGATCTCTCCCAAACAATAGCATTTATTAACATTGACAAAGATATATAAAGCAAATATTTATATACTTTATAAATTTCTTCGGACAAAATCTTATCAGGTTTTAAAAAAAACTTAATTTCTTTTCTGATAAAAATAAAAAATAAAATTGTAGATATTATCTGGCAAGTCAAAATTATCCACACCATCATCTGCCACAAAGGTATATATCTTAAAACAACTATAACTAAAAAAATTTGTAATAACAAACTTGTCAAAGTAGCTAATGCAACAGCTTTAAAATTTTCTAACCCTATAACAATACTTCTAAATATTGCATTTACTACTAAAATAGTAACACCTAAAAAAACAAATATTAAAAAATGAAAACTTTTGTCTGAAAAAAACAAATAAACTATAACAGCAAAATTTGTAACAAAAAATGATATAATAACAATTTTTGCTAAACTCCAAAAAATGTTTCTTATTTTCTCTTTTTCTTTTAAATAATACTGTGAAATATATTTTGTCAATGTATTCGGTACACCTAACAAGATTATTGTTGATAAAAAACCTATAAGCCAAACAAAATAAGAATAATAGCCCATTTGTCTAGGCTGTAGGATTCTTGCAATAAGTATGTTTAATATAAACCCAAGTGAAATTGATAAAAAACTTGCCAAAGTATTGTAACTTATATTTTTTATTAACCTTCTATTCATTCTTAGTCCCGCTGGCTATACAAAAAAAACCAAACATTTTTAAAAATGTATATTTTTCAAAAAAATCACAAATGTTTAAAAGTTTATATACTAACTTTTTATTAAACTTACTAAAAACATGAAATCTATTAACAAAAAAGTTCATCAAATAGTCATCACAAATATTTCTTGCTAAATTACCAACAGAAGCACACTTTATTTTAAGACCAGCCAAGATAAACTCTTTTTTTAGCTGCGTTAAACTATAAGATCTTTCTTTACCCATCCAATCCCAACCATACCCACGTTTTAACCTTATATACCAACGAATAAATAATGTATGCAATGTCAAAAAATATGGGACCAAACATATAACCAACCCATTTGGTTTCACAGCTTTTCTCATTATTTTGATTATTTCAACTGAATTTTTAAAATGTTCTATGACACCACAATTATAAACAATATCAAATTCGTTGTCGTATCTAACCTTAAACAAATCTTCTTTTACTATATTCACTTTGTTTTTTACCCCAAAATATTCAGCAAGTTTTTTTGCCTTTGTAATTTCATTCTCATCAATATCTACTAGTGTAACTTCTGCACCTAATATAGCAAACAAAATAGAAACCAAAGGTGTTGAACCTAAATCCAAAATTTTTTTGTTTACTAAATCAGTATTAATACAATCTAAAATTTGTCTTGCAGAAACTAAATAAAAATGTGGCCAAACAATGTACTCTTTTGACCATTCAATTATATATTTTCGCCAAATAAATGGAATCTTAAATCCTTTATATTCATTAGGCAACGCAAAATAAAATCCACTTACATCTTTTATAATCTTTTTATCTTTAAATTTTTCATAAACTAAAGAATAATAATCTAGTTGCTTCTTAACCATTTCTTCAACAGAATATTTTTTTTCAACTTCAACTTTCGCATTGTATGATAACTCACTTCTTAATTTTTCATCGGTTAAAAGCTTAAAGATACTTTCTGCCCATTGTTGTTCATTATAAGGATCAGCAAACAATACACTTTTATTACTTACTAATTCTTCAAAAACATCAATCTTTGAACAAACAACAGGTATACCATAAGACAACGCTTCAACCAAAGTATATCCAAAACTCTCTGATAATGAAGGAATAACTATTACAGACACTTTTTTATAAAGTTGTTTAAGTTCTTCTCTTGATAAGAAGTTGTAAAATTCAACATAGGTTTGTAAAGAAAATTTTTCTATTATTTCATCAAGTTTTTTCTTATATTCTTTGTTTTCCTTACCAACAAATATAAATTTTACATTAGGACATTTTTTTACCACATACGGTATTGCTTTTATAATAACTAAAGGATTTTTTCTTTCTTCTATTCTTCCTATAAATAATACTTTTTTATCCTCAAGATTTTCATTTCTTTTAAAATCTTTATCAATTTCAACTGGATTAGGAATAACCAAAAAATTTTTTACTTTAAACTCAGAATTAATATTTTTAACTAAACTAAAAGTTGGGGTTATAACACCATCAGAGTGTTTTACAACAAACTTTTCTAAAAAATTACTAACTTTATATTCTAAATATTTTATTTTCGTGAACTTACTAATTATATATACAGGCAAATGTAATCTACAAATTAATGGAACACTACGAAATATACAAAAGAAAAATCCTTCGTTATACCACTCAGGTGTTTCAACAATATCAATTTTATATTTTTTTGAAAGTTTTTTATAGGCAATATAGTTTGTTAAAGCACACATCAATCTTGAATAAACTGACTCAAGGCCAAAAATTTTAAATATTCTTCCAACTCCCTTTATTTGAAGTTGTTTTGCATAATAGACAACTAAATTACCGTTTTCAACAATTTTTTCTGTTTCTCTTGGTATTGAACAAATTATAAAAACTTTATGTCCTAATTTGACCAATTGTCTTGAAATAATATCAACATATGTACCAATACCACCATAACCAACACTTTTACCATATTCCCTACATAAAAAAAGTATGTTCATAAAAAATTTTTATTTTAATATTTTTGCTTTTAAACTTCTTAACCTTTCAACAACAAACTTTGTTTGTTCTTTTAAACAATCTTTAAAACTTAATTTTATAAGATCTTTATTCTTAATAAAAAATCTAAAATTATTGTATATTGCAGAAAATTCATACAAAATAGGGTTATAACTCCATTCACCTCCCTTGCTACACATACTTCTTGGAAGATTAAATGCTAAATAATTATTAATCATTGCAATTTTATATTTTTTAGCTGCTCTTAGATAAAAATCTGTTTCTTCTCGATATGAACTTAATATATATTTTTCATCAAACTTTAACTCTTCATATATTTTTCTTTTCCCAAGATGGATCGCTTTAAACCTAAAAATGTCATAAACTGAACGTGGGAATAAAATCTCTATTTTTTCTAAAAAGTATTTTTTATAATCTTCATTTTCAGACAGATATTTAACATTTGTTCCAATTAAATCTAATGAATAACTTTTTAACGCCTCAAGCATAACAGAATAACAATTCTCAGATAATATAACATCATCTTCACCAAAAAAAATATATTCACTATTTTTGGAAACAAAGTTTATACCAGTGTTTCTTGCTGAAGGCAATCCTAATCTTCTTTTATGTTTTATATATTTTATATTTTCATTTACTTTTGCTAAATTTTTGACCACTTCTTCAGTATTGTCATTACTGCCATCATCAACAATAATGATTTCAGAAACAAGATTTGAAAAATAAGCATGTAGTGTTGTTTGTAAAATGTAGCCTCTGTTGTAAGTAGGTATTATAACTGATATCATAATATTTTTATTTTTTATATTGTAATGTCGGAATTACCGATACTAAACCACATAAAAACCAAAATGGTTCCATTATACGAATAATTATAAAAGTATTTGCTCCAACTGAATGAAATAATAATCCAACTAAAGATGATATTACACATAAAGATATCGATTTTAACAATGTATCCTGTGTTGTTTTAAAAGTATCTATGGAAGTTTTAAATATAGAAAAAATAAGCCACAGAAATATTGTAAGTCCTAAAAGTCCTGTTTCACCTATAATTAGTGGTATCTGTGTATCAACAAGACCAACACCTGTTACACCAAAACCTAGGATAGGTCTTTTTGGTATAAACTCAAAAAGAGCCTTCCTCCAAGATTTTATTCTTGCTAATGCTGAAAGTTCTCTTACTTTGAATCCTAAAATAACAGCTTCTTCTTCAGACCATACAGGCCCTGCGAATGTTTCTTTTATTCTTTCAACAACAGTTTCTGTTGCTTGAGGAAAAACAATTGGTGATAACGCAAAAAGTAGTAACAACCCTAACAAAATATATGTCCTCTTTTTCTCAGTCAAAAAAATTATTGTTAACACCATTGGTACAAAACCAAAATAACTTGCTCTTGATTTTGTATATGCTAAAGGTATTAAAGAAAATATCATCAAAAATAGATATAAAAAGTTTGTGGCAAAAAGTTCTGAATAACAAAACAAACTTAAAAGTAAAGAAATAACAATGATTAGATAACCACCATAAGTATTTGCTTCACCAGCACCAACTTCACTTCCCACTAAGACTGCTTCAGCACCTGGTGCGTCAAACGGTGCATATACACGCGGTACTTTCCCTATTAAAGAGATCCCATGGATATTAACAATTACAGATGTTATTAAAAATGCAATAATAAGATTTTTAACCTGTTGTCTTGTGGAAATAATTTGTGTTGTTAAAAAATAAATTATGAAATATTCTGTATATTTAATGATATAAAAAAATGCTTTTTTAAAGTTTACAATACCTGAAACAACACCAAAATATGTTGCTATTACACAAACCATTGTATATAAAAACATTGGGAGCAATATTTTAGTTAGTACAATTTCAATTTTTTTTGTGAACGCAGTTCTTGCTAACCAACCAAAAAATACCGCAAAGATAAGTAAGTCATCAACACGTACAACGACATCTCTTCCAGGCACACCACCTACTTTTAATTCTGGTGAGAGTAACATTGAAAACACCAAAAAAGTAACTCCTGTATATGGTGAGAAAAAAGATATAGTCAACACGCCTACTGCGATAATTATAGCTATTGTGATAAAAGAAGGTTTTTGGAGGACTACTCGTGTTACAAGATATGTACTAACTATTAATAAAAAAATAAAAATCCATTTTTGTGTTTGTGTCATTCAAATTTAAAAACAACTATTTCTCTTTAGTGTAATATTTATATGCGTAGTAATACCCGTATCTTGGTTCCATTTCTTCAGCACGAATATCGTTTAAAACAACTCCAACAAGGTTAGCTTTTATACTTGTAAGCATATCTTTTGCACGTTTTAGTGCGCCGCGTGCTATCCTTCCTACACGGTATACTAAAATTACATAAGTTGCATATTTTGACAAAATTAAAGCGTCTGCAAAAAGTAAAACTGGTGGTGTATCAATTACTACAAGATCGTATTTTTCTTTTAATTCATTCAACACATTAAATGTTTTTGCTGAAGATAACAGATCTACAGGATTCGGCGGTATATTACCACAAGCAATAAAGACAAAATTCTCAAGTCCTGGTGTCGATATTATACGGTCAACCTCAAGTCCACCTAATAAAAAGTCTGTAGTTGTATGGATAACTTCATCATATGCTTTTCTTCCTAATATATAATCTGTAATCCCTGGGATACGATTTACACCAAACCATCTATGAACTGAAGGTCTCCTTAAATCAAACTCTATATACACAGTTTTAACACCGGCAAGTGCTGCTGATAACGCAAAGTTTACAGAAGTTAACGTTTTACCCTCACCAACACCAGCTGAGGTAAACAAAACTATACCACGTGTTTCAATATGTTCTTGTGAAAATTTTATGTTAGTTCTTAATGTATGATATGTTTCAACATAAGGCGATTTTGGCGAATGATAAATTACTAATTTATTTTTTATAGTTGCAACTTCATCTTTTATTTCCCAAAACAAAAACTTATGAGATCTTTTTGTCTTCTCTTCAATATGTGGAATAACTCCTACTACAGGTAAACCAAGATAAGTTTCTACTTCTTCAATAGTTGCAATAGATGTATCAAGATGTTCAACAATAAATGCAAAAATTATCCCTAATATAAAACCTATAAATCCTCCTAATGATAAATTTGTCACTCGGTTAGGTCTAATAGGTGAAGTCGGTTCTTTAGCATAGGTTACAATCGTTGCTGGTTGTACACGGTCAGCTTCAGAAATCTGTGCTTCTTTATATCTTTTTGCTAACAATGTATAAAGTTCTTCGTTAAGTTTAACTTCGCGTGTAAGACGTGCATATTCAATTTCTTCTTTTGGCAATTTTGCAAGTTGTTCTTCAATAAATTTTATTTTTTGGTTTATTAAAACAACATCAGGGTGTTTCTCAGTATAAATTTTTAACAATTCATCACGTTTTGCTTGTAAAGATAGAAGTTCTATTGCAAGTTGTACACCAACACCAGTCGTTTTTGTTTCCTCAGCAAACTTTCTAAGTTTTTCTTCAGCAATCCTTAAATTTTGTTCAGCATCAATAAGCTGTTTTTCTATAAACTCTCTTAATTCTTTTGCACGACGTATTCTATCATCAACACCTTTTTCTATATACACTTCTGCAGTAGTATTAGCTAACTTTGCAACTTCATATTTATTTGACGATGTTGCAATAATTTTGACAAGATTTGAATCTGCAATACGTTCAGCTTGTATTTTACTTTGAATAGAACTTATAATGGAAGAAGCTAAATCCTTGGGTGTATTTTCAGTAATTAAACCTAATTTTTTAGCAGTACGTTCTGCAATAATTGCAGAATTTATAACTTTAACTTCAGTATTAACAGCGTGTAACATATCCCATCCGAGCATTTCCGTTGCAACACCTGGTATTATCAACGCTGGTTCAATCTTTACTACAGCATATGCTTGGTATACAGGTGTTTGCAAATTTGTATAAATCAAACTAAATAATAATCCTGAAATTATACCAGCGAAAAACACAAATTTTCTTCTTTTTAAAATCCTTATATAATCATAAAGGTTTAATTCATACTTTATTGTTGTCATGATTTTTTTAATACACTATTTTTTGAATCAGTTTCTTAAGTTCTTCCGGATCTGATGAATAAGACATTATTTCTTCAAACGATACTAAGTTCTTTTGATAAAGTTCAGCAAGCGCTTGGTTCATAGTCTGCATACCAAATTTTGCTCCTGTTTGCATAAGATTATAGATTTGTTCTGGTTTCCCTTCACGAATTAAATTTCTTACTGCAGGTGTTGCTATCAAAACTTCACATGCTAAAACTCTTCCTTTACCTGAAATATGAAGTAACAACTGTTGCGACAAAACCGCTTGTAATACAAATGATAGTTGTATACGAACCTGTTGTTGTTGATGTGGTGGAAAGACATCAATTATCCGGTTTATAGATGATACTGCGTCAGGTGTATGTAATGTTGCAAAAACCAAATGTCCAGTTTCTGCTATAGTTAAAGCTGCTTGTATGGTTTCTAAATCTCGCATTTCACCAACAAGTATTATATCTGGATCTTCTCTTAGCGCATATTTTAATGCAGAAGCAAAACTTTCGGTATCAGATCCTACTTCTCGTTGATTAATTATACAATTCTTATGATGAAACACATATTCAATAGGATCTTCTATTGTAATAATATGAGCGTTTCTGTGTTCATTAATATAATTTATCATAGAAGCTAAAGTAGTTGTTTTTCCTGTCCCTGTAGGACCTGTTACTAAAACAAGTCCACGAGGTAAATCTACAAGATTGTATACAATCTTTGGTAACCTTAATTCTTCAAATGAAGGCGGTGTTGAAGGTATCGCTCTTAACGCAGCAGCAACAGCACCTCTTTGACGAAACACATTCATTCTTATTCTTCCAACTTCCTTCACACCGAAAGAAACATCAAGTTCGTTTGTTGTTTCAAACTTTTCTTTTTGTCTATCTGTTAATACAGAATAAACTAACTTTTGACATACCTCCGGCGTAAGTTTAGGATATGAAGTTGGGACAAGTTTACCATCAATACGTAACATAGGTGGTAAACCAACAGTTAAATGTAAATCAGAAGCATTTTTTTCTTTCATTAAAAACAACAAACTTTCAATTGTAAGCATTTGTTCCATATGTATTCCTCCTATTAAATTTGCATGGATAAAATCTTACAATTTTTCATTTTCACATTCTGCCTCACTAAAACAAAAAACACAGACTAAATAGTCTGTAACTATCTTCCTATTTCTCTTTTTTACTTCCTTACATTTACTCTTCCGAAACTTCTTCACTCACAGTTACACGAAGAACTTCTTCTATTGTCGTTATTCCAGATAACATTTTAATCAATGCTGATTGTCGTAAAGTTCTCATCCCATTTCTTAATGCTGCTCTTTTTATCTCTATATCAGGCGCATTTCTTAAAATAAGTTCTCTTATTTCGTCATTAACTTCCATAACTTCATAGACACCTATCCTTCCTTTGTATCCATCATTACATTTATTACATCCAGTCCCTTTGTATAATGTGACAACTTTTTGTCCTCGCACCATCTCATCAGTTACTCCTAAAGGATAAAGTTTTTCAACTGGTACCTGATATGCTTGTTTACAATTTTGGCATATTCTACGAACTAATCTTTGTGCAACTACAAGTGTTAATGTGGAAGATATTAAAAACGAATCTATACCCATATTTTGCAACCTTGTCACAGCAGAAGGTGCGTCATTAGTATGTAAAGTTGAGAACACAAGTTGTCCTGTTAACGCCGCTTGTATAGCAATTTTTGCAGTTTCAGTATCACGTATTTCTCCAACTAAAATTATATCAGGTGCTTGACGAAGAAACGCTCTTAAACCACTAGCAAATGTTAACCCTACCTCAGGATTAACATTTACTTGTGTAATACCGGGCAGCAAATATTCAACCGGATCTTCTATTGTCATAATATTTACTTCAGGACGATTAAGAGTTGCTAAAGCTGAATATAGTGTAGTTGATTTTCCTGAACCTGTTGGTCCTGTAATTAATATAAGACCAAAAGGCAACTTTATTGCCTTCATAAAAAGTTCAAGACTATCAGGTTCAAAACCTAATTTACTTAAATCTAAACATAAAGCTGTAGAATCGAGTATCCTTAAAACTGCTTTCTCACCATAAACAACTGGGAGTATTGAAACACGAAAATCTATCTCTCTGTTATCTATTACCATTTTTATTCTACCGTCTTGCGGTTTCTGTTTTTCTGTCACATCAAGTTTTGATATAATTTTTATCCTTGCTATTATAGCATCGTAGATATGGTGTGGGAAGAATGCTTCTTCATGAGTAACACCATCAATTCTATATCTTAAACGACATTTTTTCTCAAATGGTTCAAGATGGATATCAGAAGCTTTTTTTCTTACAGCGGTTACAATTATATTATTTGTAAGTTTAATAATTGGTTCTTCTTTTGCAAGTTCTTCTGCTACTTGTTTACTTTCAGCAATTTCTTCAATTTCAATAGTTGTTTCTTTTGCTTCAAGTTCACTTACAGCTTTTTCAACTTCAGCAGTTTCTTCTTTTAGTATATATTTTCTAACCATTTCTTTAATTTCGTTAGGTGAAGCAACAACTACTTTTATGTTTAATCCTGTAGAAACTTTTATATCATCTAATATAAACAAATTGTAAGGATCAGGTATTGCTACTGTCAAAGTATTTGTTTTTTTATCATATCTAATAGGAAAAACATTATTTTTTTCTATAAATATACGTGGCAACATGTTTATTGCTGACTCATCAATTTCTATTTCTGAAAGGTAGACAAATTCAAGTCCTTGTTGTCGTGCTAAAAATGATAAAAGGACATCTTCAGAGACATATCCTAAGTTAACAAGAATTGTACCCAATTTTTGTCCTGTTTGTTTTTGTAATACTAAAGCTTCCTCAATTTGTTGTTGAGTAACAATCCCTGCTGATACTAACATCTCTCCTATTTTCATAAAAGTCTATTTTTACTGTTGGATTTCATCAGCAAAAGTATTTTTTATAACTTCTTCTACAGTTGTGATACCTGCTAACATTTTTCTTAACGCTGCTTCTCTTAATGTTATCATACCATTTTGTCTTGCAACTTGTTTTATTTCAAAATGTGTAGCTTTTTTTAATATCAACTCCTTAATACTTTCATTACAATCTAAAACTTCAAAAATACCAGTTCTACCTTTGTAACCTCCTTGACATTTATTACATCCTTCCCCTTTGTAAATTATTACTTCTTTTTGGTTTTTTACCATTTCCAAAGTAACACCTAAAGGGAGCAACTGTTGAACCGAAACTTTATATTGTTTCCTACAGTCGTTACATATTTTTCTAACAAGTTTTTGTGAAATTACTAAAGTTAATGTTGATGCAATAAGAAATGGTTCAACACCCATATTTATAAGTCGCGTTATAGCGGAAGGAGCATCGTTTGTATGTAATGTTGAGAAAACTAAATGTCCTGTAAGCGCTGCGTTTATTGCTATTTCAATTGTTTCTTTATCTCTTATTTCACCGACCATTATAATATCAGGATCTTGACGAAGAAATGCACGTAATGCTGATGCAAAAGTTAAACCTACTTTTTCATTAACATTAACTTGATTTATCCCATATAAAACCGCTTCTACTGGATCTTCAACTGTCATAATATTAACATCAGAAGTGTTTAATACATTTAGTGCTGAATACAAAGTGGTAGTTTTACCAGAACCAGTGGGTCCTGTAACAAGTATCATTCCATAAGGTTGTTTTATTGCCCGTTCAAAAAGTTGCAGTTGATCTTCTTCAAAACCTAATTCTGTTAACGGTAAAGTTAAAGCTTGAGCATCTATTAATCGTATACAAACTTTCTCACCATGTGCTGTTGGTATAACTGATATACGCAGGTTAATTGGTTTTCCGTTATATGTAATTCTTATTCTACCATCCTGTGGTTTTCTTCGTTCAGTGATGTCCATTTTTCCCATAACTTTGATTCTTGCAACAATTGATTGTAACAACTTTTTAGGTAGTGGTTTTTGGTCATAAAAAACACCATCAATTTTGTACCTTATTCTTAATTGTTTTTCTTGCGGTTCTATTAATATATCAGAAGCTTTTCGAGAAAGTGCTTCTTCAATAATATAATTTACCGCCTTTACAACAGGAGCCGCATCTGCTTCTACCTTAAGTTCAGTTATTTGTTCTTCTTCAACAACTTTTGCTTCACCACTTTCAAACTCAGCTTCTATTTTTTTCTCAACTTCTTCAATAGATTCTTTTTTCTCATAATATTTATTTATCGCATCCAAAATCTCGTTCTTCTTACTCACAACTACTTTTATATTACATTTTGTTATTTCTTTCAAAGTGTCAACAGCATAAAGGTCTAACGGATCAGACATTGCTATAGTAAGAGTGTTTGTAGTTTTATCAAAATCTATTGGTATTAACTGAAAAGTTTTAGCAATACGTTCAGGAACTAAGGATAATATGTTTTGCGATATATCTCCATATTCTGAAACAGAAACATAAGGTATGTTAAACTGTTTTGCAAGAACTGCAAACAAAAGATCTTCGTTTACATAACCTAATTCTAAAAGTATCTCCCCTAACTTTTGACCAGTTTTTTTTTGTTGTTCTAAAGATTGTTGTAATTGTTGATGGGTAATTATTCCTAAAGCTACGAGAAGCTCACCTAATTTTCTATATGGAGAAATAGCTTCCATGTTTTTAAAGTTATACCTGATACTTTTTTTTAATAAACCTTACGATTTCCTTTGGTATAAACTTTGTTATATTACCTTTATAATTTGCTATCTCTTTTACCAAACTTGAAGATAAATACACCCATTTATAATCAGGCATAAGATAGATCACTTCTGTTTTAGGGTACATCCTGCGGTTAATTAAAACCATTTGAAACTCGTAGTCAAAATCAGAGACCGCTCTTAACCCACGTAAAATTAAATTCACATTTTTTGCTTTAAGATAGTCAACTAACAATCCTTCATATTTATCAACAACAACATTTTTTAATCTCCTGTTTTTTATTATTAAATTTAACATTTCCACACGTTCATCAATTGTAAAAAAAGGTTGTTTGTTAACATTTTGGATTACTAAAACAATAACTTTATCAAAGATCTTGCTCACACGAAGGATTAAATCAAGATGACCATTAGTTGGCGGGTCAAAACTGCCTGGATATACAATTGTTTTAGTATTCATTCTTCTAAAAAATATAAAAAAATTATCTACTTTTCAATGTTTCAAAATATTCCTTTGCAAACTTGACTGCTTGTTGTTTTGTAACAACTTTACCTAACAACTGTAGTTCATATATATAATTTAAAATTTTACCTACTAAAGGTCCTTCAGGAATTCTAAATAATCTCATTACATCATAGCCGGTTAACAGCCGTGGTATACTACTTTTCTTTTTATACTCTTCATGTTTTTTTAACACAAAATTTTCAAATTTTACAAACTCGTTTATTGAAGAACAATTTTTAATGTATTTTTTTCGTACATTAGGTGGTATAACTTCGTATGATAACCTATCAGCTAAAGAAAATAGTATAAGATATATTAAATTTTGGCCCAAATCACGGAAAAGTCTTAAATATGCACGTTCAGTAAGATTCTCTTTGTTATTATACAAACTGCCTAACCTCATGTGATTTTTTATAACATCAGTTATTACTTGTATTTCTTTATTTGACAACTTAAGTTCTTGTAATGATTTTTTAGCAATTTCTACTGATTTTTCTTCATGATGGAAAAACCTTATTCTTTGACCTTCTTTAGATACAACAAACGGTTTGCCAATGTCGTGGAACAAAACTATATATTTCAAAATATATTCTTTTGAATGAATCTCAGAATATATTTGTTCATAGTGTTGTGGAAAAAATTTTTTCAAATTTAACATCACCTCTTCTATACTTTTATATGTAAGTTTCACATGTTGCCACAATCCTTCTGGATGGAAATAAAATCTTTTAAATTGTGTATTTTTACCCATGATTTTTAAAATTTTTATTTCAGGAATAATTTCTTCTATAATTCCGTATTTATCCATCCATTCCAAAACTTTATATGAAACCGAATTAAAAATTTTTTTTAGTTCATAATTTATTCTTTCTTTTGCAACATTTAATAAAAGATGTTTATTTTTTATTGCTAACAACACAGTATTTTTTTCAGGTTTTAATCCTAAACACATAAATCTTGCTAATCTCAAAATCCTTAATGGATCAACTACAAAATTGTTTTTTTCTACAACACGTAGAATCTTTTTCTTTATATCTTTTAGTGCTAAACCAGTATAATCTATTAAATTTTTTGTAATAATATGTAGTCTTTTATCAACTAAATATTCGATAAAATATTTAAGTTCTAAACACAAAGTGTTTATTGTGAAATCGCGACGAAGAATATCTTCTTCAAACTTTTCATATGTAGAAAAATCTAAGTTTATTAACAGATTGTCTTTTATTACAGTTCTATAAACTTTGTTTTCCTCATCTAAGATAACAAAAGGCAGTTTGTTTTTTTGGACAATGTTTTTTAACAAATTAAAATCAAATGGGTACAAAAGTAAATCTATATCAATTTCGTTAGATATAAGCATCTTTTTATTCATGATGATATCTCTTAAAATTCCACCAACAACATAAACTGTTCTAAAATTTTTTTTAATATCTTTTAAAACTTTCAAAAGCTTATTGTAATTCATACCTTCCACCTTCATATAAGTAAAGAATCTTATCACAAAAATATTCTGCTAAGTTTTTATCATGTGTAATAAAAATATATGAAAACCCATATTTTTGTTTAAGTTCAGAAAAAAAGTTTAACATTTGTGCTTGTAAAGAAACATCCAATGCAGAAAGTGGCTCATCTAAAATTATTAATTTTGGCTGTAAAGTTAAGACCATAAGTATAGCAACCCTTTGTTTTTGTCCACCTGAAAGCTGATGAGGATACATATTAAGTACATCTTTTGGCAACTTCGCTATCTCTAAAAGTTCGTCTATTTTATACCTTATCAACTCTTTATTTACTTTTTTTTTGTTTAAAACAAAATATTGTTTTATTCTTTCACTTAACAAAAACTTAATTGGCAATTTCGGGTTCAACATAGAAAATGGGTTCTGAAATAATAATTGCACTTTTAAAGCAAATTCTTCTTTTGTGTAACTATTTATATCTTTCCCTTCAATAAAAATGCTACCGTTATCAGGTTGTTCTATTCTTGCGATAAGTTTAGCCAAAGTTGTTTTCCCACAACCACTCGCTCCTAACACACCTAACGATGTGTTATAACCTAATGAGAAACTTATATTTTTTAAAACAAGTTTTTTTGTAACTTCAATATGTAAAAAAGTAGCATAAACAGGATAATATTTACTTATATTTTTTACTTCCAACAAAAAATTATCTTTCATATAAAAAACATTTAACTTTTTGTTCTTTTATTGAATACAATTCAGGTTTCCCTTCATTACACCTTTTAATTTTTTTGTTACATCTGTTTAAAAATATGCATTTTTCAAAAACAAAATCGTGATCTGAAATATCTGGTAACTCATAAGGTAATGTTGGCAGTTTATGTCCTTTTTTTGCTTTATCTGCATAACAAGAAAACAAAAGTTGTGTATATGGATGTAGTGGATTATAAAAAATTTGTTCTGTAGAAGCTATTTCTAAAATTTCTCCTGCATAGAGAATATAAACATAGTCAACATAATTTTTTATAATATTTATATCATGAGTAATTAACAATAATGCCGAATTATATTTTTGAGTCATATTTATTAACAAATCCAAGATTGTCTCTCTTAGGTAAGCATCCAAAGCTGTGGTTGGTTCATCAGCAATAATAATTTCTGGCTGGTTTGCTATTGCTATTGAAATACAGACTCTCTGAAGTTGTCCTCCTGAAAGTTGATGTGGGTATTTTTTATATATTGTCTGTGCTTCATTAAGATTAACCTGAAGAAACAAATCTAAAACTTTGTTGTAAATATCTTTTTTAGTTAAATTCGGGTTATGATTTTTTATAACTTCCTCAACTTGTTTTCCTACAGGGATAACAGGATTTAAAGCAGTAAATGGATCCTGAAATATAATACTTATATGGTTACCACGTAGATGGTTCATTGAATATTCGTCTAATTCAAACACTTCATAAGTAGAGACATTAGTTTGTTCATTATAATATTCTTCTGTATATACAATCTCCCATTTAGGGAAACAAAAATTACAATTTTCTTTTTTTGGATAAAATATTATGTTTCCAAAATAAGAAGTAATTTTTTTCTCGTTAAGTAAAAGTACAGAATTTGCAAGTGTTGTCTTCCCTGAACCAGATTCCCCAACAATCGCTATTTTCTGTCCACTATACAACTCAAGATTTATCCCACGTAAAACAAAATATGTCTTATCTTTTATATCAAAACTAACATCAAGATTTTCTATGTTTAAAACCAAACCTTGTGTTATCATTATTATATTATTTTTCTTTAGGACTCAAATATATTCTTAATCCTTCTCCTAAAAGATTAAACCCAACAACTGTTATAAATATTGCTAGACCTGGAAATAACGAAAGCCACCACGCCATGTATATATAATCCTTTCCCGAAGTAAGTATATTACCCCAAGAAGGATTTGGTGGTTGCACACCTAAACCTAAAAACGATAGTGCTGACTCAGTTAAAATTGCTGATCCTATCCCTAAACTAAATGTCACAACTATAGGTACTAAAACGTTTGGCAAAATATGAACAATTAAAATTTTTGTTGTTGACAATCCAGCAAGTTTCGCTGATAAAACAAATTCTAAATTTTTTATTTTCAACACTTCCGCACGAATATATCTTGTAAGTGAAGGCCATGAGGTTAAACCTATAACCACCATTATATTGTAAATAGAAGGTTTAACAAAGGCTATAACTAAAAGTATTAAAAAAAATGTTGGGAAACATAACATTATATCCACAAGACGCATAATAATAGTATCAATAGTACCACCATAGTATCCACTGATTAATCCGAGTATCGTTCCAATAACAACGGCAATTGATATTGAAATGAAACCAACGGTTAACGAAACACGTGTAGCAAAAACCATCCTTGAAAACACATCTCTTCCAAGATCGTCAGTGCCAAATATATGTTTTATTGATGGGGGTTTAAGACGATTATTAAGATCTTGTTCAAATATATCATAAGGTATAATATACGGTGCAAAAATAGCAACCACACAAATTGACAAAACAATTATGATACCAAAAATAAGTTGTTTGTTCATTATTTATTTATATTTTACTCTAGGGTCAACAACTATATACAAAATGTCTGCTAAAAAGTTGCCCAACAAAGTCAAAAATGCTACAATAACGCTTATCCCCATTATCAAAGGGTAATCTCTCGAAACAATAGCTTCGTATCCAAGCCTACCCATACCTGGATAAGCAAAAATTGTTTCAAAAATAAAACTACCACCAATCAAATCTGGTAACGACAAACCTAAAATTGTCACGACAGGTATCAAAACATTTCTAAACGCATGAGAAAAAACTATTTTTTTCTTACTACATCCTTTACTTATTGCAAACTTTATGTATTCGCTGTTAAGTTGTTCAATCATACTTGCACGAATATATCTTGTAAGTCCTGCGATACCAGCAAATGCTGAAATACACACAGGTAATATCAAATGTTTTGCAATATCAAAAACTTTACCAAAAAATGATAAATATTCAAAATTTACACTACGTAACCCTGAAATAGGCAAAAGTCTTAATTTTATTCCAAAAAGTATCATACAAATAATAGCAAGCCAATATTTCGGTATAGAATATCCTAAAAATACAAACAATGAAATAATTTTGTCTAACATCTTGTTTTGATACATTGCTGCAAGTATACCAAATAAACATCCAAATATAAATATAAAACTTATCGATAAAACATTTAAAAGTAATGTTGCAGGAAGACGTGCAAAAATTTTTTTTATAACAGGCTTGCCATCTTTAAACGAATGACCAAAATCAAGTTTTATAAATCTTTTAAACCATTCAAAATATCTTATATGAATAGGCTTATCTAAACCATAAAGTTTAACAAGACGTTGTTTTGCTTCATACGAAATTTTTGTAGAAAAATCTAACACATCTTGTGGTTTACCTGGAGAAATATTTATTACAACAAAAGTAACAAAACTTATTCCAACAAATGTTAGAATAAGAATTACTAATTTTTTTATTAATAATTTTATCATACTTTTTCTAAATATTAAAATTTAAAAATTTTTTCTACATGTTGAAAACAAAAATATATTTTTTTAATTCTACAAAACTGAATTATGAAAGCAAAAATTTTTCTAACAACTTTTCTTGTATTATTATTTAAAACAAGTTGTGCTCAACAAACAAAAAATCATCCTACACAAAACAAAGTTTATGTAAGCAAACCTGAATATGTTCGTGGGGTACATCTTTCTGCTTGGGCTGCTGGGTTAGAAAGTTTCAAAAAACATTTTGAATCTTATTTATCAAAAGAAAAACTAAACACAGTCGTTATTGCTATAAAAGAATACCAAGGGGATGTTTATATACCTATTAAAGAAGAAATTAGAAAAAAATATAATACACCAATAAAACCAATCCCAAAAATAAAAGATTATCTACAAGAACTGAAATCAAAAGGAATTTATACAATTGCAAGAATTGTCGTTTTTAAAGACAACTATTTAGCAAAAAATTTTCCACATCTTGCAGTAAAAAATCCTGATGGTAGTGTATGGAAAGATCTTAGAGGTATCTCTTGGAGTGATCCATACAACAAAGAGGTTTGGCAGTACAATATAGAGATTGCAAAATGTGCAGTTGAGTTAGGTTTTGAAGAAATACAGTTTGACTATATTCGTTTTCCTTCTGATGGTAACACAAGATTGTGTAGGTATTCACAAAAACATTCTTCATTATCAGCAACAGCAGCGTTAGTTGAGTTTTTAATAAATGCTAAACAACAATTAGCACCAATACCTATCTCAATAGATGTTTTTGGTTTAACACCGTCAGTTGACCATGATATGGGTATTGGACAAAGATTTTTACAAATGGCAGAAGTTGTAGATTATATTTCTCCTATGATATACCCATCACATTATAGAAAAGGTGAATATGGTATTCCCGACCCAAACAAAGAACCATATAAAACTGTATTTAGAACTGTTTCAGATGCAAAAAAACTTTTAGGTGAAAAATATTACAAACTTCGTCCATATTTACAAGATTTTTCAATGGGATATAAATACGGTGTTGAAGAAGTAAAAGCGCAAATCAAAGCATGTTATGACAATGGCATTTTTGAATGGTTACTGTGGGATCCAAAATGTAAATACACTTTAGAAGCTGTTGAAGAAATGATAAAATATACACCTGAAAATTATAACTTAAAAGAATCTTCACAAACAAATACTCAATAAATTATATGAACCCGATTCTGACAATAATAATTTTATATTTTGTGTTAATGTTAATAATTGGTTTTATAAGCAGCAAGAAAGTAAAAGATACAATAGATTTTTTAGTAGCAGGACGTAGGTTAGGATTATTTTTAGCAACTGCAACGATGTTTGCAACATGGTTTGCAGGAGAAAGTGTTTTAGGTACAGCTGGTATTGTGTATGAGCAAGGTTTATATGGTATTATTGCTGACCCGTTTGGAGCAGCGTTAGCGTTGATTTTAGCAGGCTTATTTTATGCACCAATTTTTAGAAGATTAAATTTACTTACAGTAATTGATATTTTTGGAAAATATTATTCAAGAAACTTAGAGATTTTAGCTACAATTTTGATGATACCTGTGTATATTGTATGGCTTGGTGCACAAATTGTCGCTATTGGTTTAATATTTAGCAGTTTTACTAATATAAATGCTGATTTAGGTATGGTAATTGGTAGTTGTGTTATAGTAATTTATACTTTTTGTGGTGGGATGTGGGCTGTAACACTAACTGATTTTGTACAAATGTCAATTCTTATTTTAGGTGTGTTAACAATTTTTCCTTTTGTTTTAAAAGATGCTGGCGGAATAAAAAATGTTGTATTATCTACTCCGAAAGAATTCTTTGTAATTTTTCCTCAAACAAATCAACTCTCAGAATGGCTTACATATCTTGGTAAATGGTCAATGTTAGGTTTAGGTTGTGTTGTAGGTCAAGATCTTATTCAACGTTCGTTATCAAGCAAGACAGAAACTATAGCCAGATGGTCTTCCGTGTTAGCAGGCATCATTTATCTTCTTATGGGACTAATAATAATTTGTATAGGTTTATCTGCAAGATTAGTTATAACAGACCTACAACATTCTGAAGCGCTTGTTCTAACACTTGCAAACAAATATTTTTCAGGTATACATCAATTTTTATTTGCAATATTTATTTGTGGTTTACTTGCAGCGATAATGAGTTCTGCTGACAGTTCCCTTCTTGCAGCTACTTCATTGTTTACTAACAACATTATTGCAAAAAGTTTCAAAAATATATCACAGAAAACTTTCCTTTTAATCAACAGAATTACTATAATTGTGCTTACAGTTTTAGCAGCTTATATCGCGTTGTATGTGAAACAAGTATATAATTTAATGGTAAACAGCAATGTTACTCTACTTGTTTCTTTATTTGTTCCGATATCCGCTGCATTGTTTTTCAAAAAATATGTTAACAACATTTCTTGTTTACTTTCAATGTTAGCTGGGATAATCATGTGGTTTGTATATATTTTTATAACATTAGGTAAACTTGTGATTGATGATATATCAATGGAAGTTATGTATCGGGCAGCATTTTTAGGATTTTTGACTTCTCTTATGATGTATATCTTACCTATAGTCTTATTCAAACCTCATTTAAAAGAAATTTTTTAATAACTTTATATTCAGGACCTTCTGGCCGTAGAATACTTTGAAAAAATGTTATGTTATTAACCTTATTTTTTCCAAAGTCAACATTTTTATGCTTTTCTACATAATTTTTTATCTCAGAAAGATTGTTTAATTTTTTGATCCTAGCTATTGTAAGATGAGCAACAAATTCTTTATCTTCTTTTTTAAAACCATGTTCACAAAGCTTTTTTTCTAACAAGTTCGCAATTGAAAGTAAACTATTTGTATCATCTTTTATACCAATCCATATCACACGAGGAAAACTTAGGTTTGGAAAAACACCAATTTCTTTAACCTCAACTTCAAAACTTTTCTTACTTTTTGATACCTCAGATAAAACTTTTTCGACTTCTTCAACTTTATTTTCTTCAATCTCGCCTAGAAACTTCAATGTTATATGTAGATTTTCTTTCTTTACCCATGAAACTTTATTGTTTTTTATTTCATTTGTTGTTTTTAACAAAAAATTGTTGATACTATCAACAACATCCTGTTGTAACTCAACTGCGATAAATGTTCTCATTTTAAATCCTTAATTAGTCTTTGTCTTAACATTTCTAAAGCAGAATTTACCGCTTGTTCTTTTACTTCAAGTCTTGTCCCTAAAAATCTAAAACAACGACTCTCAAATTCTTTACCATCATACACACATATCCAAACAGTGCCAACCGGCTTATCTTTTGTCCCACCGGTGGGACCTGCTATACCTGAAATTGATATACAATAATCAGCTCCAACAAGGTTTTTTAACCCAACACACATTTCTTTTACCGTTTGTTCTGAAACAGCACCATATGTCTGTAATGTTTCTTTTTTAACACCTAAAACTTTTTCTTTAAGAAAATTTGAGTATACAACACAACCACCTAAAAAATAAAACGAACTGCCTGGAATGTTTGTGATCCTGTTAGCTAAAAGTCCGCCTGTGCAAGATTCAGCTACAGCTAAAGTTTTTTTGTGTCTGCCTAACAACATACCAACAACATATTCTAATGTTTCATTATCTTCAGCATATATTGCATAAGGAAGATTTGCATTTTTAAAACACTCATAAATCTGGTCTTTTATCAACGATATTTCTTCATCAATCTTAAGTTCATCATGGCCAAAAGCAGATATTTTTATATCAACTATATTAAGATGAGGTAAAATAGAAAATTCTATATCTGAAGAATATTTTTCTTCTATTTCCAAGATAGGTTTTATAATTTCTTCAATTTTAGATTCTGGAATGTTACAAGTATGAAAAATTTTTTCTTTATATACTTTCGTTTGAAATCTTTTTAAATCTTCTATCACATATTCATCAAACATTGACTGTAGTTCTCTTGGTGGGCCGGGAAGAAGATATAATATTTTTTCTTTATTATCTTTTTTTATAACAATTTTTTGTCCTGGGGCAAGACCAATTTTGTTATACAAAATTTCTGCACCTTCTACAACATACGCTTGTTTTTCTGCAAGTTGTGGTACATCCTGATTTTTCTCAACAAAATGTCTCACTATGTTTTCATATATTTCGCGAGAAAACAAAAGTTTTTTGTTTAACAAACTTGCAACACATTCTTTTGTAACATCATCTATTGTAGGTCCTAACCCACCAGTGGTAATAACTATATCTGAATTGTTCAAATGGTATTCAAAAATTTTTAAAAGAGTTTCTTTATCATCAGCAACTGTGGAAGAAAAAGGAACTTTTAATCCTAAAGATAAAATTTTTTTTGATATGTATAGAAGATTTGTGTTAAGTTTGTCTTTTAATAATTCCGATCCAACAGATATAACTGAGATTTTCATATACTAATGAGCAAACCCAATTTTAGGAGTTTCTTGTTTTGGTTCAAGTTTTATCTCACCAAATTTTTCCTCATATTTTTTGATATTGTCTTGTAAAGCAGCTACAAACCTTTTTATATGTTGTGGCGAAGTAATAACCCTTGCACGCACTTTTGCTTTGGGCACTTGTGGTTGAATAAAGATAAAATCTATTATAAACTCATCGGGTGAATGACTTATTATAGCAAGATTTGAATATACTCCTTGTGCAGTAACATCATCAATCTCAATTTGTATTTGTACCTCTTTTTTTTCTTCCATAAGTTTCTCCTTTATTTTGATTGAATTTTATTCCAATCATCAATAAATTTTTGTATACCTTTTATAGTAAGTTCATGTTGTAAAAGTTCGTCAACAAGTTTATATGGTACAGTTACAGCATCTGCTCCATATTCAGCACTTTTTATTATATGTTCAACATTTCTTACTGAAGCAACAACAACTTTTGTTTTAACATTATAAGCCTTATAAACTTGCATAATAGATTTTATAAGGTCTGTACCAACCTGTCCAATATCATCTAATCTGCCTACAAAAGGACAGATGTAATCAGCTTCTATCATTTCAGCAACTAATGCCTGTTTTAAAGAAAAAATTAAAGTTAGTGCTGTTTTTATTCCTTTTTGTTTAAGTTCTTTTATAGCTTTTAATCCTTCGGAAGTTATAGGTATTTTTGCAACGATTTGTGGTGAAATTTTAGCAAGCTCTAAACTTTCTTCAACAATTTTTTTATACTCTGTTGAAACAGGTTCAGCTAAAACTGGTATATTTGCAATTTTACAAATTTCTTCTAACACTTTTTTTGATTCTTTAAAGGGATCAGATGTTATGTTTGCTAATTGTTTAGCAAGCAATGTTGGGTTTGTTGTAACACCAGAAAGTATGCCAAGTTGATTTACATTTTTTATTTCTTCAACATTTGCAGAATCTAAAAACAGTTTCATAATTTTGCCCCTTTCTATTAAATATTCGACAAAACATAATCAATGGTTTTCAAATTTATATCCAGAACTTTTTTATTTAAAATTTTAGAAACTGCATTTTTTACAGAATCTATTTCAACAATATTTGTTTTTTTAACAATAGCTGTCAACATTACAACGTTACTAACAAAAATAGAACCAATTTTACTTGCTATCTCTGTTGCTTTAACTCTTATTATCTCAACATTTTTTGCATATTTTTTTAAAAACTCAGTTATTTCAGCTTTTTCTTCAATTAAAGATGTGTTTAAAAACAAGAATTTTTGAGGTATGAATTTCTTTAAAAATTTTATATACGAAGGCATATTCATTATTGCCACCAAAGTAGGTTCTTCCACAACTGGTGAATAAATAAAATTGTCAGAAATTTTTATCATACAATTTGCAGTTCCACCTCGTACTTCAGCTCCATAAGACGGATAGTATGTTGCAAATTTTCCTTCACTCATTACTGAATATACTAGAATTCTGCCTAAAGTCAGTATACCTTGTCCTCCACTACCTGCTACAAAAATCTCCTCATACATCTTTGTATACTCCTAACGGGAAAAATTTGACAAGTTCTTCTTCGATCCATTTTATTGTTTCAATTGGAGACATATGTAATCCTGAGGGACACATTGATAAAATTTCTACTAAAGAAAAACCTTTGTTTTCAATTTGTTTCATAAATGCTTTTTTAATATATGATTTTGTTTGAACAACATTTTTTGGATTTGTAATAGAACCTCTTGCAATAAATTTTGTACCATCTAAAACAGAAAGTAATTCGCAAACTTTCAATGGATAACCATCACGAGATATTTCTCTCCCATACGGAGTAGTTAAAGTTTTCTGCCCAACAATTGTTGTTGGTGCCATTTGACCTGAAGTCATACCATAAACTGTATTGTTTACAAAAATAACAGTTATATTTTCGGACCTGTTTGCAGCATGGATTATCTCAGCAGTACCAATTGCTGCTAAATCACCATCACCTTGGTAAGTAAAAACAATTCTGTTTGGAAGAACTCTTTTTATACCAGTAGCTACTGCTGGTGGCCTACCATGAGGTGCTTCTGTAACATCGAAATCCCAGTAGTCATAAGCAAAAACTGCACATCCTACAGGTGCAACACCAATTGTGTTTTCTCTTATTCCTAATTCATCTATAACTTCAGCTATTAACCTATGTACTATTCCGTGGCCACAACCAGGACAATAATTGTGATATGTTTGTTTTAAACTTTTAGGCCGAACAAACTTAGTTGGATTCATGATAAATTTTTATGATACTTTCTATAATCTCTTTGCTTGACACTAAACTTCCGCCAGACCGACCATAAAAATATACTTTTGCTTGACCTTCAACTGCAAGTTTTACATCTTCTATCATTTGTCCTAAACTCATCTCTACAACAAGAAATTTTTTTATCTTTTCTGCAACATCATTTATTTCTTTATATGGGAACGGCCATAAAGTTATAGGTCTTATAAGCCCTACTTTTAGTCCTTCTTTTCTCAATTTATACACTGCCTCAAGAGAAACCCTTGCTGACATACCATATGATACTATACACACCTCTGCATCTTCTATATTGTAAAATTTTACTCTTACCTCATTTCTTTTTATTTCATCATATTTTTCTTTTAATTTCAAATTATGTTGTTCAAGTTCACCTTCTACCATCAATAAAGAACGTATTTTTCTTGATGGTCTATTTTTAGCACCGTCTAATACCCAACTTTTGTCTATTGGTTTATCAATTTTAACATTAAGTTTCCCTTCCTCTGCCTCAGTATCAAAAACTTCCATCATCTGGCCAAGATATCCGTCAAAAATAATAAGTACTGGTATCCTATATTTTTCTGCAAGCAAAAAAGATTCTTTTGCAAACTCATAAATTTCTTTTATACTAAACGGTGCTAAAACTATTGTGTAGTAATCTCCGTGACCACCACCACGAGTTGATTGAAAATAATCTTGTTGTGAACCGGAAATATTACCAAGTCCTGGCCCGCCACGCATAACATTCACAATCACACAAGGTAGTTCACAACCACAAAGATAAGATATTCCTTCCTGCATTAATGAAATACCAGGGGATGAAGATGTTGTCATCGCACGTTTACCAGTTAACGCAGTACCAAATACCATGTTTATCGCAGCAATTTCTGATTCTGCTTGTAAGAAAACTTTGTTTAATTTTGGTAATACTTCTGCAAAATACGCAGAAATTTCGTTCTGTGGTGTAATAGGGTAAGCATAGTATGCATCAAGCCCACCTTCAATTGCTCCTTCACATAATGCTATGTTACCTTGTAGTATCTTTTTCATTTTTCATAAATCTCAATTAAATAATCTGGACACATGATGTAGCATCTGCCACAACCTATACATTTCTCCTCATCCATAACTTCTACATACATATAACCTAGCTTATTGACACTATCGGATAAAACCAAAATTTTCTGTGGACAATTTATGACACATAACTCACATCCTTTACAATGTTCCTTATCTATTTTTACAATGAAAGATTTTTTTGTAGTTGTTACCATTCAAGTTCCTTTTTTGCTTGTTTTAACAGATTTTTTGCGTGTTCTATTGATGAAGAATCAACTTTTGCTCCGCTTAACAATCGTGCTATATGCTCAATTTTAGTTTCTTCATCTAAAACTTCAACATTTATAATTGTTGTATCTTTTGTTTGCTGTTTACTAACAAAGAAAATTTTATCAGCAAAACACGCAATCTGTGGCAGATGTGTTATACAAAATAACTGTTTGTTTTTCAATGATAACAACTTCAACTTTTTACCAATAGTAAATCCCATAGGTCCACCAATACCAGAGTCTATCTCGTCAAAAACTAAAACAGAAGTATCTTCTTTTTTCCCTAACACAGTTTTTATCGCAAGCATAATTCTGGACAGTTCTCCACCAGAAACAACATCTTTGAGTAACAAAAAAGGGCTGCCCGGGTTCATCATAACAAGAAAATCAACTTTATCAAAACCTGTTGGTGTAAGGAAATCTTTTATTTGAGGAGCAGTTTCTAATTTTATTTTCAACTGTGCTTTTTGCAATCCCACAGTAGCAAACTCTTTGTTTATTTGTTGTTCTAATTCTTTTGCAAACTTTTCTCTTTGATGGGAAATATCTTTGGCAAGATTTACTAAAGTTGATTCTAACTCAGTTATTTCTTCGTTTAATTTTTGTAGATGTTCTGTATTTATATCTATTTCCTGTAGTTGTTTTTTTGCTTGTTCATAAAAATTTTTTATTTCTTCAATAGAACCACCATATTTTCTTTTAAGTTTTTTAATAAGATCAACTCGATCAACTAAACTATCAACAAACTCTGGTGTGTAATTTGAAAAAGTTTTTTTGTATTCTTCAATTTTATCTTTTAATACATCAAATTCCAAAAAAACATTTGACAAAATTTCTTGATTTTCTATATTAATGTACTGTGCTAAATTTTGCCAAAGTTTTTGAATATTATAAATTTTTTGTTCTATTTCAGAAATATTAAATTTTATTTCAGATAAAATATCTAAAACTTTTTGTGCATTTTTTGCTTTTTGCAACTCTTCCTCAAGTTGTTCATCTTCAACAGTAAGTTTTGCTTGTTCAATTTCGTTAATTTGATATTTTAGAACATCAACTTTTTGTTGTAAATTTTTTATTTCATTTTCTAAATTTTGTTTTTCTTCTAATTTTTTCTTGTAAAGATAATAAAGATTCTTATAGTTTTTTACAAGATCGTTTATACCTGCAAACCTATCTAATACCTTAAGTTGTGCATCGGATAAAAGAAGTTTTTGATGTTCATTTTGTCCATGAATATCAACCAATAAACTTGTTAGTTTTTTAAGAAAACTAACAGAAACAATTTTATCGTTTACAAAACATTTTGATTTATTTTGTTTATCAATTTCTCTACGGATGACAATCTGTTCATCAACTTCAATACCTGCTTCGTTAAATAAACTTGAAGCTTCTTCGTCAATATTTTTTATTTCAAAAATACCCACAATCTCTGTTTTGTCAGAATAACTACCTACAATAGGGACAGAGATTTTTTCACCACAAAGGTAAGAAATTGCTTCTATAATAATTGACTTTCCTGCTCCTGTCTCACCAATGAATACGTTAAATCCTTTATGAAACTCAATGACTAAATGTTTAAAAAATATGTAATTTTTTACTTCAAGAAGAGACAACATATGTTTTAAAAAATTCGGAGAGGGTGGGATTCGAACCCACGGTCCCGCTTTTGGCAGGACACACGATTTCCAGTCGTGCCCGTTAAACCACTCCGGCACCTCTCCGAAGAATAATAATTCTTAATTCTAAATTAGTAATGAAAAAACAAAATTTTTCGTTGAAGATATTATGTTGAAAAATACAATTTTTATTACAACATGTCAATATGATTTAGAATAAAATTTTTATGGAAGAAACGATTAGCTACTTACTACTTTATTCTTACCACTTATTTTTGCTTTATACAAACATTTATCTGCAATTTCTAAAAGTAGTTTTTCGTCTTGTGCATCTGTAGGATATGTTGCTACACCTATACTTACAGTTATTTTACCTAAAGGTTGGAATTCTTGATAGTCAAAATAAGTGTTTTCTATATTTTTTCTAATTTTTTCAGCGGCAATCTTTGCACCATCTTTATCAGTAGCAGGAAGTATTACCAAAAATTCTTCTCCACCATATCTTGTAATCACATCTCCACTTCTTATTGTAGAAGAAATAACTTCAGCTACTTTTTTAAGACATTCATCACCAGCTAAATGTCCATTTCTGTCATTATAATGTTTAAAATCATCTATGTCTATCATACATATAGATAAAAAACTTTTATATCTTCGTGCAAGTTCTATTTCTTTAGAAAGTTGAGCATCTAAATATCTTCGGTTATACACACCGGTTAACGAGTCTGTAGTGGACATATTTTCTAACTTTTCATACAACTTTGCGTTTTCTATAGCTAAGGCTGCTTCGTTTGCAAAAACAGAAAATATAGAAAAATCTTTTTGATAATTATTACCTACAGCTTGTGTAAATATAAATCCTATAACTTTATTTTTTAATACCATAGGAATAACTAAAAAATTTTTATAAGGTAAAACTTTTGCTAATTCGTTTATTACTATATTATCAGAAATATCTTTATTCTTTATAATCCTATCCAACACAGACTGTCCTTTTTTAACAGATACACTGTATTTTTCTATCCCGCTAATAGAGACAATTTGTGGACAACCTATACATTTTAAATACAAATTTTCTTTATCTTCTTCTAACAGATATATGAAACAATTTTTTTGGTTTGTCTTTTTAGATAGTATATTTAAAATTTCTATAAGAACTCTATCAAAATCTGCAAGTATTCTTAACGGTCTTGTAATTTCTTCTATAAAAGAGAGCTTATTTTTATAATTTTCTTCAAGAATTGTTTTATATTTAAGAAACTTTATGACAAGAAATAACAAAAGAAAAAATTCCAAAAAACATATAAACAACAAAACTTGTACCATAAATATTAAAAAGAAACTTTACTCACCAATAATTTTTTTTATCTTTGTTTCTAACTCTTCTAAAACTATAGGTTTTACTATATAATCAGCTACGTTTGCTGACCATATTTGATAATCTGTTTTAAACGAATCATATGCTGTACATATTATTATAGGTATTTTGGGTAATAATTTTTTTATTTTTTCTAACAGTTCTAATCCTGTTATATCAGGAAGTTTAATATCTAAAATTACTAGATCTGGAGGTTGTTCTTTTTGTAGATATTCGAGTGCTTGTTTACCTAAATTGAACCCTTTAATTTCGTATTTTTTCCCAAAGGTATCTTTTATAATATCTAACATCAATTCTTCATCTTCTACAATTAGTATTTTTTTCATAAGATTTGTTTTTGTTATTAACTAAATTCAATTTTTATTGGTAAAGTTATTATGAAAGTAGTTCCTTCTCCAAAAACACTCTCTACTGTGATTTTCCCACCATGTGCTTCAACAATATTCTTTGATATAGAAAGTCCCAAACCAGTACCTCTTGTTTTCGTTGTAAAGAAGGGTTCAAAAATTTTGTTCATATTTTCAGGTGGTATGCCTATACCAGTATCAGAAATTTTTATAACACAATTAGAATTTTCTTTTTTTGTTTCAACTACAAGTTGTCTTACAGGCCTGTTTTCCATAAAATGGCATGCGTTTTGGATTATATTAAGCAAAGTTTGTTTTATTTGATCTTTATCTAATAAAAGTTCTGGTATTTGTTCATCATACTTTCTAAAACATTTCACATCATATTTTATAAAATCACTGATTTCTAAAAATGATATGAGTTCTTCTATTAAATTGTTAATATTAGATTTTGTTAATACAAGTTGTGGTTCTCTTGAAAACGAAAGTATGTCTGTTACAACTTTGTTCAACCGTTCTGTCTCTGAAATAATATAATTTATATATTTCTTAAGTTCATCATTTTGTGTTATTGTTTTATTAAGAACTTGTGCTGACATATATATAGTAGAAAGTGGATTTCTTACTTCGTGTGTAACAACAGCTGCCATTTCACCTAACGCTGCAAGTTTCTCTGACTGAATAAGTTGTTTTTGTGCTTCTTGCAACTTTTTTACTGCAAGGTCTACTTCATGTTGCAACTTTTCTTTAAACAATCGTTCTGTTTCAAACAATTGTGCATTACATATAGCTAAAGATGTTTGTATAGCAAAGTTTGAGATAGACCTCAAATCTTTCTCTGTTAATTTACGTTTTGATATACTTGTATCCGCTAATAATAGACCTACATTTTTATCTTTTGTTTGTAACGGAACACAAATTAAAGTATTGTCTTCTTTTAAATCTTTAAAATATGGCATTTTTTGTTCTTTATCTGATAATTTTTTTATAATAACAGGTACGTTCTTAACAAAATTTTTCACTACAACACTTTCTTTATCAGACAAAGATAGAGTTAATTGCTTAAGTTCACTTTTTTCTATATTATATCCTATAGATGGTATTAAACGATCATTTTCTTTATCAAACAAAAAAATTATTGCTCTGTCGTATTTAAGATAACTACATATACTTTCTAAAATTATTTTTAATACACGTTCTAACTCAAACGTCTGATTTATTTCATAAATTATTTTGTTTAAAGTTGTTATTTCGTTAAGTTTATCTTTTAAAAACTTAGTTTGTTTTTCTAACTTTTCTGACAAAAACCTAGTTTCGTTAATCAGTTCTTCAGCTTCCTCAGCTTTATGTTTTAAATACAAAACATTTTTTCTTATATAACTAAACGCAATAATTACAATAGTATCTACAACAAAAATAACAATTAAAATTTCTAAAAACAAAATAAATGCTTTAGTTGACCACAAAGGAACTGGTATTGAATAGATACTTTTAAACTTTATATATCCTGCTATTAAAACTGAAAGTATTATTAACAACCATGTCTTTGTTTTTTTAATGTTAGCAATTACATCTAAATTCATAATTTTTTAAATTATTGCATGTTCCGTTTCTTTATCGAAGATATGTATTTTTGATATATCAAACACAACTTCTATAGTATGTCCTTCTTCAGCTTCGTTTGACGATTTTACTATACATACAAAATTGTTTTTTCCAGTGGTAAGATGTAAATGTTTGATATTACCTAAAAGCTCTACTATGTTTACTGTTGCAACTACTGTATTCTCAATGGTAGAAGAAACATAAATTTTATCATATACATCTTCAGGCCTTATACCAAGAATTACTTCTTTATTAATATATGGTACTAAACTATCATAATAATCTTCTGGAAGAGGTAGTTCAAAACTACCTTCATCAAAAATTATTTTATTATCTTTTTTTACTAATATACCATTAATAAAATTCATTGGTGGTGAACCAATAAATCCAGCAACAAATTTGTTTACAGGTTTGTTATAAATTTCTAACGGAGAACCAACTTGTTGTATTACACCATCTTTCATAACAACTACTTTATCAGCTAAAGTCATTGCTTCAACCTGATCATGGGTTACATAAACAATTGTAGCTTGTAGCCGTTGGTGTAACCTTTTAAGTTCAGCACGCATCTCTACTCTAAGTTTTGCGTCTAAGTTTGACAATGGTTCATCAAAAAGGAATACTTTCGGTTTTCTTACAATAGCACGACCTACTGCTACACGTTGTCGTTGACCACCAGACAATGCTTTAGGTAATCTTAACAATAAGTTTTTGATACTAAGAATTTCTGCTGCTTGGTTAACTCTATTATCAATTTCATCTTTTAGGTATCCTCTTATTTTAAGTCCAAACGATATATTATCATACACACTCATATGTGGATACAAAGCATAATTTTGAAATACCATTGCTATATCTCTGTCTTTTGGCTCTAAATCCGTAACATCTTTATCTCCGATCCATATCTCACCACTTGTTGGTTCTTCTAAACCTGAGATTATTCTTAACAATGTTGTTTTTCCACAACCTGACGGACCTAACAAAACACAAAATTCTTTATCTTCTATTGTTAAATTTATATCTTTTAAAACTTTTACATTACCAAACTGTTTATTTATATTTTTAAGTATAACTCTTGCCATATTTTCACCTCATTTTAAAATTTTTTTATATCTTAATATCAATAACTAAAAAGTTAGAAATTACAAGCATTATCTTCCATAATCATCTTCAATTCTTACACGATCTTTAAGATGTGGTGTTGAGACTTCAATTATTTTTACATCACCAAACTTTGCATATATCCTATGGACGGTCTTTGGTTTTATTCTTATTGAATCACCTTCTTTAACAACAAAAGTTTTGTTACCTAACTCCATTATATACTTGCCTTTATCACAATAATGTGTTTCATCTTTTAAGTTATGATATTGTTTACTTAACCTATGACCTTTTTTAACTATTATTATTTTTCCTACATACTTTTTTGTTACAGCGAACCATATTTCTTTACCCCAAGGTTTTTTTACTACTCTCATTTTCTAGTACTCTCCTTTTATAAATAGATAAAAAATTTTATTTGCATAGTTAAATCATCTGCACCTTACAATTTAAAATTATATCAAAAATGTAAAGCAAACCTTTAATAGCTGTGTCTTAATGTCATTTAGAGCACAAGCGAAACAATCTCATAAATTATGTATTGTCAAAATGAGATTACCACCAGCAGATAAATCGTCTCTCGCAATGATAAAAAGGAAAATTGTGACACAAGCCTCTTTAAGTTTGCTATCATGTCGTATTCTTCTAAACACTATGTTTTTTAACAAAATCTATCAACTCATCAAGTTTTCCTTCAGCCATTGAAACATAAGTATCAGCACAACCATAATACAACCTTATTGTTCCATCTTCATAAACAATCGCAGATGAAGGGAATACAACATTAGGCACATCTCCAACACGTTCATACCATTCAGTAGGTGCTAATATATAATCTTTTGTTCTATAAATTACTTTCCATGGTTTATCTAAATCAAGTATAGCAGCACCTGCATAGTATAAATATCCGTTACAACTTTGCCAACAACCATGGTAGATCAAAAGCCAGCCTTCTTTTGTTTCAATAGGAGCAGGACCCGCCCCTACTTTTAGTGATTGCCATACAACATCTATAGGCCCCATTACAAACCTATGATGACCCCAATGAATAAGATCAGGACTTTCAGCATAGTATATATCTCCAAAAGGTGTATGTCCGCGATCCGAAGGTCTATGTAACAAAGCATATTTACCATTAATCTTTCTTGGGAACAAAACACCATTCCGAGTACATGGTGGTAAAGGATTTTCTAATTGGATAAACTCTTCAAAATCTTCTGTATAAGCGAGGCCTAATGCAGGACCGTGCTGTGTAGAATTACACCATACAATATAATATTTACCTTCAAGAAGTGTTATTCTTGGATCATAACTTTGTTTGGAAATAAAAATTTCTGGATCATTACTTTTCATTTTTATAGGTTCAGGTTCTATGTACCAGTTTATGCCATCTTTACTTCTACCTAAATGGAGTGTATATCTCATATCTATTTCATCAACTCTGAATATACCTCTATATTCATCTTTGTATCTAACTATTGCACTATTATGAATACTATTAGCTCGAGGGACGTTTTTAGGTGTTATTATAGGATTTTTATCATATCTTTTAAAAACAACTTCGTTAGCCATAGATGAAACACTCCTTTCTTTTTTATTCTTTTAACCCAGTAAATACAATACCTTTAACAATATATTTTTGCAAAAATACAAATACTATAATCATTGGTAGTATAGAAATACTTGCTCCTGCCATAAGAAGTCCAAAGTTGTTTCCAAACTGTGAATTTAAAACTGCTAAGCTTAATGGCACAGTTCTCATATCGCTTTTATGTATAATAATCAAAGGCCATACAAAGTTGTTCCATTGACTCATAAAGGTAAAAATAGCCAAAGTTGCTAATCCAGGTTTTGACAATGGGAGTATTATACGCCAAAATATATATGGCTCACTACAACCATCAATACGTGCAGCATCGATAAGTTCGTTAGGTATAGTAGAAATCATCTGTCTCATAAAAAATATACCAAACGCGTTAACCATTGCTGGAATAATCAGTCCATAGAAAGAATTAAGCCAACCAAGTTTTTTTACTATTATAAAACTTGGTATTATATTAACTTGCCATGGAACCATCATTGAACCTAATATTAAAGTGAACAAAAAATTCCTACCATAAAACTTATGTTTAGCAAATGCATACCCAGCTAAAGAAGATAAAAAAAGATTTGTAATTGTCACAGTTAAAGCAACAAAAATACTGTTGAATAAATATCTTTGCATAGGTATTAAACTAAACAACTGTTTATAATACTCAATAGTAGGTTTTAATGTATAAAGTACAGGTGGATAAGTTAAAAGTTCTTCTCTTGGTTTTATTGAACTTATTACCATCCAATAAAAAGGAAAAACCATCATTATGAAACCAATTATTAAAAAAGTGTATAGTAAAAAATTATTAACAATTTTTTTAATCTTTTTTTTACTCTTCATAAAATTTTGATAACTTCATATAAACTAAAGTAATTACAAAAATAATAACAAATAACAAATAAGCTAATGCTGAAGCATATCCTAGCATAAACCTTTTAAATGCACGTTCGTATAAGTAAGGAACAATAGTTAATGCAGAATATAACACTCCACCAAAATATTCTGTTGTTGATGCCATAATATAGACTTGTTCAAACACTTGAAAAGAATTTATAGTAGACATTATCACTAAAAACAACATCACAGGTCTAAGCATTGGCAAAGTTATGTACCAAAATTTTTCCCAAGATGTAACACCATCAATTTTTGCTGCTTCAAAAATACTATCAGGTATCGATTGTAACCCTGATAATAAAATTATTGAATTGTATCCAATGCCACCCCATATACTCATAACAATTATTGCAGGCAGTGTAGTAGATGGTTGCATAAGCCAATCTTGTAAAACTGAAATAATACCTAATTTTGTTAAAATATAATTTAAGAAACCGTATTTATCTCCTGCATAAATCCATCTCCATACTACAGAAACCGCAGCGATTGAAGTTACTGTAGGTAAAAAGAATCCTGTTCTGAACAAAGTAATAAATTTTACTTTTTGATACAATGCTAACGATACTAATAACGATACTGCTATACCTACAGGTACAGTAAAAACAACATAAAACAAAGTATTTTTTACTGCTTTCCAAAACAATGGGTCTTTAAATAGTATTGTTAAATAATTTCTAAGTCCAACAATTTTAGGTGATGAAATACCATCATATTCAGTAAAACTTAAAAAGAAAGAAGCTATAACTGGAATAAACACAAAGATTGTAAGTATCGTCATTGCGGGAGCAATAAATATATACGCCCATTTTGTTCTTTTTGAAAACTTTTTTTTTGTTTTCATTTGATATTTCTAATTTTTTATAAGTTCATTAAGCTTTTTATTAAGTTTTTGTAATTCCTGTTGTGGATCTTTATTCAGCACAACAACATTTTGTATTGCTTCTACTACATATTTTGTACTATCATCCCATCCTAAAACAGATGGCGGACCTTTTGCTTCTTTTATTTGTTCAAACAAAACTTTTCTAAACTCTTCTTTTATTGGCAGTTGTTTCCATACAGCAATGTTTGGTGGTAAGTAAACATTTTTTGATTTTGCAACTTCATTATAAATTTCGATTTGTATTTCTGGCTTCATTAAAAACTTTATAAACTTAAATGCTTTATCTATATTTTTAGATGATTTAAATATCCCTATCACCCTACCGCCAATAAACGAAGTTCTTTTACCGGAAGGACCCTTAGGCAACAATGCAATCGACCATTTACCTTCAAGTTCTGGCATTTCATAAGGGAAACTATTTATAAGCCAATTGCCACACATTACTAACGGATATTCTCCTGAACGAAATCCAGCAGCAAAATTTTCTGCAGAACGTGGTACTTTATATATATTATAAAGTTCATTAAAAAATTTCAATGCTTCAATCGCTTCTTTACTATATATGTTAGATTTTTTACCATCGGAAGTATAATAATCCCCACCTGCTTGCCACAAAAATGGTGAAAAACCAATCCAGTCTAATGAGCCCCATCCTATAACCATTTTTCTTCCTTGCTTAAGTAAAGAGATAAGTTCGTTCCAGGTTTGTGGTGGATTGGGTATTAAATCTTTTCTATAATACAAAATTTGCACAGTCATATCAAATGGAACACCATAAACTTTATTTTTCCATTTCACAGAGTTCCATATCGAGCTGAAAATATTCTTTTCTATTTGTTTCATATCTTCGGGAAAAGTTTCATTAAGATCAACCATTGCTCCTTTACTACCAAACTCAGTTGCCCAAGTAAGTCCCATTGTACCTAAATCTGGTAAAACTTCTCCTGCAATAGCAGTAAGATATTTTGTATGTGCTTCAGACCATGAGATTGATTCACATAAAACTTTAATTCCTTCTTGTGGTGTAAAATATTTATCAGCAAGATTTTTAATAATTTGTGCTTCTTCTTCTGATCCTACATGCCATATGGTCAAAATATCAGACTGTTCTTTTCTTGTACAACTAAAAAATATTAACATCAACATCATAAATATAGTTTTAACACAGTTTTTCATTTTTATAATTCCTCCTTAGTTTATATTATGATATTATTATGATATTTATGAAAACTTAAATGATATTTATGAAAACTTAAGCCCACTACTGATCCGCTTCCAGCGGAATTGTGCCTAAAGCACAATAATACATCTACCAATATACAAACAAAGTGTGTTGCTTCTTGGTATCTTTTATATCCTCAATTTCATATACTATAACTAGTTGTCGAAAACTAGTTGTCGAATAAAGTCCTATACCTGATACTTGTGTCAATATTATTGCTTGATTCCTTTGCTCTATTTGCAACGATAAAATTCAATGTTTCTAAGATAATTTTGATATTATGCTTTATTGACCTAATATCTTTAGGAGTAAGGATATACGACATTGAATGATTTTTGTGTATGTTAATATATATTAATACTTTTGTCTGTTTTGGATGCTTTTGATCTATTATATGAAGATAATTTTTATGGAAATCCCAGCCGATATAGTATTTATTGTTTTGCAATTCCAAGCATTTTCGTTATATTAGAACCGAAATACTAAAAATTAAAAAAATTATTTAATCACCAATTAACAGAATCTATCCAAATGTATCCAGAAAAAGTAGCTGTTGAAGTACCACCTGTTCCTATCTTTACTCCTACAACCCTTACCCGTGAAAGATCAGCGCCATCATCATACCCCCATTGTTCAGTAGCTGTATTAACTGTAATTTGTACCCATTCTTCAGTAGGTATATCTGTGCCTATATTTCTCCATCTGCTGTATTTATTTCTCCAAGATGAATCTTTGAAAAATACTTGGATACCATTAGGTTGTAATGGATCTCCTATTGCAGTTGATGGTACCCATATCCATAGTGTAACTATACTATTAGACATATTTTGTGCCGTCTGCATATCAACATATGTTTCGCCTTTTGAATTATTAGGATGATTATATTCTCGCAGGTCTACTGTACATCTTAAACTCGCAGTACCATACTTTGCTTTTGTAGTATCCTGTGCTACTACAGTTATTGCTTGTGAATCTTGATATGTCTGTGCAACCCATCCCTGAACTCCTGTCTCAAAACTATATCTTGAATTATCAGCTGTACTCTCAAAATTTGCTGTAACTGTTTTATTCCTATCCATTAGCACAGTAGTAGGATTAGATGTCCCTGTAACATCTCCTGACCAGTTCACAAATTGATACCCACTATTCGCTTGTGCTGTTATTTGAACAACAGTTCCTGCTGCATATGTTCCACCTGGAGGATTTAATAATACGCTACCAGCTCCTGAAGGTGAAACAGAAGTCGTTAATGTATACTGTTGTGTTTGTTGTTGTGTAAAATTAGCTGTAACTGACTTATTTGAATCCATAACTATCGTAGCAGGATTTTGTGTTCCTGTCAAATCACCACTCCAATTGCTAAATACATACCCACTATTTGCAACTGCTGTAAGTGTAACCTGTGTCCCTGCTGTATATACCCCACCAGCAGGATCTAATAATACACTACCAGCTCCTGAAGGTGAAACAGAAGTCGTTAATGTATACTGTTGTTGCTGTTGTTGTGAAAATACTGCTACTATTGTCTTATTGGAATCCATAACTATTGTAGCAGGATTCTGTGTACCTGTTAAATCTCCTATCCAATTATCAAATACATATCCACTGTTTGGTATCGCTGTAAGTGTAACCTGTGTCCCAGCTACATATACACCTCCAGACGGATTCAACGATACACTACCACCTTCAGTTGGTACCACACTCACATTTAAACTATATGTTGTAACACCACCTCCTCCTGTCTGCTGAAAAGTTGCTACCACTGTCTTGTTTGCATCCATCACTATCGTAGCAGGATTTTGTATTCCTGTCAAATCACCATCCCAACCACTAAACACATACCCACTACTTGCAACTGCTGTGAGTGTAACCTGTGTCCCTGCTGTGTATGTCCCACCAGCAGGATTTAACACTACACTACCTCCTCCATTAGGAACTATTGTTACACTCAAACTATATGTCGTAACACTCCCACCTCCTCCATCTCCACCTGCCTGCTGAAAATTCGCAGTTAATACTATATTTGTAGTAATAGTCACACTTAAAGGATTATCTGTACTATTTATATCTCCACTCCAATTCAAAAATTGATACCCTGAATTAGGTATCGCTCCTAACTCCACTACCTCTCCAGCAACATACTGTTGTTTATCCGGATTTTTTATTACACTACCAGCTCCTGTAGGTGAAATATTTACCGTCAAAGTATAATATGTAGTTGTCCCACCAGAATCCCCACCACCACTACCACCTGAACTCACAAATTGTGCTATAACCGTCTTATTAGAATTCATAGTAATAGTAGTAGGATTCTGTGAACCACTTAAATCTCCCCCCCACATGTTAAAACTATACCCACTATTTGGCACCGCAGTTAATGTAACAACAGTCCCTGCCGTATATACACCACCCGATGGACTCAAAACAACACTACCACTACCAGAAGGATATACATTAACCGTTAAAGTATACTGCTGTGTCTGTGTAGAACCAGTAGAGGAACTCTTTTTCTGAGAACAAGTCGTAAACAATATCACAACCAATAATAAGGGTGTTATATATTTTATTTTTTTATTCATAAATTTATCACCCCCCATCTTATAAAATTATTTTTTATAAATTTTACATGCTATATCATAACTAAACTCAGGTGGAGTAAAAGTTAAAACATTATTGTTTACTTCAACTTCTTTTTTATCTAACACCACGCCGTTCCAAGTATCCCAGAAATCTATTATATATTGCCCATTTTGTATATCTTTAACTTCTATTTTCGCATTTTTTATAGGTTTCACTTCTACTCCTGCAAGATAGTTTTTAACATTCCATTTTGGATTTTTTAACCATAACATCACAAAGTTTCTTTCGCTATTTTTGAGACCTATAACTTGACAATCATTTATAACATTAGTAAATAAAATGTAACCTACATTAAACCAATCCTCACCGTCATTTACTATTTTTATAACATGTTTTCCTTTTGGAACATCTATATCAAAACTTTTTTGTATTTTATGATCTGCTCTACCTTTCGGAAATTCATGTGATAACATTAGTTTATCATTCAGATATACTTTAAGATTAGCACCAATTTTTGCTGAATTTATAACATAAATAGAAAATTTACCATCTGTACGATATTCTACGTTAAATGTTGGTAACACATACATATCTTTATGCCACATAGGTGACTGGAAATATCTTGACAATAATCCACCTTTAACTAATCCGCTTTTATCTATCGTCAGTTCTGAACCAATAGATTTCTCCCAATCAAGTGGTGGTGCATAAATAACATCGTTATACAAATTTTCACTTACACATATTACATCTGCATGACTAAAATTCATTTTTACATAATCAATATCTTTTAAAAACCTTGAAATTGCTGCATAGTGGTAATACAAATTGTTAGCCTTTATATGACCGTCCCACCACCAGTACATTGCTGTTCCTGCACTCATTGACATAACAGATGACCATAATGCATCATGTAAAAGTATACCTTTTTTATCTTTAGCTTCTACTGATACATCAGTCACAGCACCACCTATCTCTCCAAAGAAATGAGGTTTTTTATATTTTTTCATTTTTTCTAAGCTTATATTATATATAGCGTTTAAAACTTCATCTGAATATATGTGTGTTTGAATATAATCTATTTCTTCTAAAGAATTAATTTTATCTCCAGCAAAAACACGTGCAAAAGATGTTGTTATTAAACGTTTTGTATAGTCTATATTTTTTATATATTTTGCCATTTCTTTATGCCAATCAGCTACAATTTTTTCGTTGTAATCAGAAATCAAATCGACTTCATTAAAAAACTCCCACCCCATTATTGCTCTACTATAACCCCACCTAGCAACAATATATCTTAACCTTCTTTTATAGTAGTCTTTAGCAGTAGTATCCTTAAAAAATTCAATAGGTTCTTTACATGGACCACCGTTTTTATAATTATATGCATTTTGTTCCCATGTTATTTCTTTATGGAACGCACCATGATAGTCAAAACAAAACTGGATATATATTCCTAAAGATTCTGCAAGTTCAATAATCTTGTCAAATTCAAAACTATCTTTTTGGTTATATCTACCCAATCCTTGACCTCGTGGTTCACCCCATTCTATAATTAATCCCCAGGGACAGTTCCATAACCTCATCCAATTTTGTCCAGACTCATTTAATTTCCTTAAATAATTAGGATATCGCCAACTATCTGATGCTACAACCCAACATACATTTTGTCCAATAGGGAAATATGTCTGTCCCTCAGAAAATTTAAAATATCTTTTATCTTCAGATATTCTTACAAATCCTTTATATTTTGAAGACACACATTCAAACATCATTTTCTCACTTTCTGTTTTACCTGCGGGATTCTTTACTACTATGTTATATTCCCATTTACCTTCTTTATCTGGTGAAAATCTTACAACCCAGTATTTTTTCCCTGTTGATACTAAAGAACCACCTTCTTGACGAAATTCTTCATAATAAAACCCCGGCACTTTATAAATAGAACCATCTGGCGAAAAAAAGTTCCCTATTACCTCAATTTCATCAGGATTATAAGGATTTTCAAAATAAGCATTTATGTTTATACTAACTTCAAACTTATCGTATTTACTAACCATTTTTACATTTGGTTCGACAGATTTAATAACTGGCATCTTATATTTTGAAACATCAATAACTTCAGGAAATTTTGGTGGTTTAATTTCTTCTTTTATTACTAAAGGTTCTCCTTCTGTAACTCTTAAGTTATCAATGTATATACTACCACTTAAAGTTTCGCCTGCTGGTGCTAACACTTGTATACAGATTCTTTTAACTTTATCTTTATTTTTTATATAACTTGAATATGTCCAGTTAGTTGCTTCACACTTAAAATTTTTTGCATTCAAATCAAATTCTATGTCTTTATTTTCTTTTTGTGTTAAAACTTTATCAGGTGATTCATACCATATCCATCCTTCACCTGTTGACAAGGCTAAATTTATTAACACTGTTTTTCCAGTAGGGTTAAATACATCTAAATAGAATCTATTAACTTTATTCCAATCAAAATCTCCTTCAATAGCGTATGAAGCCTTGTTGGAACTTGTAACATCTTTGAATATAAGTTGCAAACTTTGTTGACCGTCAGAAGACCAATCTTTAGAAAGTTTAACTCCGACTGCTTGTGTTTCCCATTTTGCCTTATCCCATTCTGTTTTATCATCTTCAAAAGATTCAAAAATTATTTTATCACCAACAACTCTTACAGTAGGCGAAATTTTATCAATTTTTTTATCACTATAAACTCTCACATTATCTATATATACTGGACCTTCACCACCAACAAATGTTAATACTAACCTTCTAATATCCTTTAGATTTTCAACTTTTGTTATGTTTCTCCAGTTAGTTTTTGCTGCTTTAAAAGTAGGTGATACAAGATTAAAAATAACATCTTTGTTCCACCCAGGGAGTATCTTTTGTTCTTGAGATTCAAACCATTCCCATTTCTCACCAGTACATAGTGCTAAAGTAATTATAAAAGTATTTTTTGTAGGATTGTAAATATCAAACGATATTTTTTCCACTGAAGAAAAATCAAAAAATTGTTCTATCATAACCTGTGCTTTCTCAGACCAACTTGAATAATCAAATTCTACTTTTAAAGAATTTTCCCCTTCAGAAGGGTTCTCTTTAACAATGGAAACTTTTTTTGTTGCTGTTTTCCAACTTACCACTGACCAGTAATTCACACCTTCAAAATCTTCTAATAAATACCACTCTTTCGCATGTAGAAAACTACAAACTATCATACCTATAAAAATTAATGTTTCAACAAATCTTTTCATAAATAAACCTCCGTATTAAAGATCTTCTACAAAATAATACTTTGTTATCAATAAAAATACAACGCTGTCTCAAATTTTATTAACGAAACAGTATCTCCTCCTATAACAAATCCTGTGTTAGCATCAGTGCCATTAAGATATGCTCTTCCCGGAAAGAATAAACCAAATACTAACCTAAAAGTAGAAGTATATTTGTAGTTATACCCTATTTGAAAATTTATTTCTTTTCCAAGATCATTTGTTTGTTCTTTTTTATTATCCTCATTTATACATATCACACCGTCAGGACTTAAATGGTGATAGAAAAATAAATCAAATTGTGAAAATAATCCTTGAAATATACCCTCTGTTACTTCGTATTTCAACCCTAAATTTATTATTCCAGTAGGATACAAACTTATACTTTTTTCAACATATCTACCATCATATACATCAACTGGATTATCTCCATCAGTAAATCTGTTATGTTGGTAAGGATTAGCTTTATATATTTCGCCATATCCTTGATGATCATACCCACGTGCCCTTGTCCACCAGTCATCATTAAGACCAACAAAACCTTCATCATCAGGTGTTGTTGAATCATCGCCAGAACCTCCAAGAATGTTAAGAAATCCTTTTAAATTAGCTGTGTTATCAAGAAGATATGTTGGTTTTGTGTATTGTACTAAAAACTGGTATATAAATGCTTTCCTTGTTGCTAAGTCATAGTAATTTTTAGTTTCATAAGTCAAAGTTGTTGGATTCAATGCTCTGTATGTTGTAACGTACTTTTCTCCAAACAAATAAGCAAACTCACCCGCATAATCAAGACCAAAGGAAAGTCCACCTTCTACTTTGAACCCTATAATGTTTCTTAAATCATACTGACTATAAATCTGCCCGGTAGGATTTGTTTCATTTGGGTCGTTAATAATAGAATTCAAGAAATAAGCTTTTAACCTGTGTCCTGGTAATAAATTTGACGATTTTAACATTACACCTTGTGCATCAAAATCTTTATCTTCATATTTTGTTTCCCAAGCTAACCCACCGTGAGGTGCATACATAGGTGCTGTAGATTCGTTTAATTTTGCTTTAAATAACAAAAGTTTGCCATAGTCAGAAAAAATATCCAATCTGAATCCGTCCATTGTCATACACAATACCAAATCCATTCTTTCAGGATCAGGATATTCTGTACCTGAAATAAATTGTCTTCCTACAGTAAGAGAAAATCTATCATAAATTTTATCCCAGGTTATATACGATTTTGTTATTTTATACCCGGTGTAATTGACAGGATTTTGTATATTTGGATCTCCCAAATATCCACCTACTGTACCATAATGTTCTGCATTAAAAACATTATTATGTGTTGCCCATAAAGTATCTCTTTTCTCAATTTCTATAACACCAAAAACATCTCTTAATATATTTGCTCTGAGACCTAATTTGGTATCTGAAAACATATAGTCATTAACATCATCAAAATCTGCACTACCATCTTCTCTAACAATAGTTTCTGTTTTATCCCATGCATTGTTAGAATGAACCCACCATGACCTTACTTCACCTATAACTTCAAACGATTTCACTCCACTATTCACATAACTAACAAAAAATAACATCATACACAAAATACCTATTACTGATACTCCACCTACGAGTATTTTTTTTATACTTTTTTCCATATCCCTCCCTCCTTTTTTTATAAGATTTTTTTAAAAATTTTATTTCATAATAACTATTTTGTCCAATAAAATTTTTTTTACTTTATAATCAGTAATTGCTTCTATTTTATAAAAATATATTCCACTACCAACTTTGTTACCACTTTTATCTTTTAGATCCCACTCTTCTTCTTGATATAACGAACTTTTATACTCCCATCCGTTAGTAAGTTCTTTTACTAACCTCATATTTATATCATATATAGCAACTCTTACCTTTGTAGGAATTAATGTTGTAACCATATATGGTATTTTAACAACTTGGGTATTTTTAACAGATACAGGATTTTGTTTAAGAGGTATTTTTACAAGTATAGAATTCCCAATATCTACTATATGTTCACTATTTTCTTTATTTTTCATCACTAACTTAAATGCAACATCTTGTTTTGTTGTAGCAGGAAGTATAAAAGATAATGAACCATATTTTGATTCTACTTCAGATGAATAAAAATAAAAACCACTCCATGTATCATAAATTTTTAATTCGTATGTCCCATTATTAACCCCTTGTATAGTAATATTTCTTTCTTTACTATCACTAATACTTTTTACCCACCCCAACACAATACTACTACAACTTATTACATAAATATCACCAGAAGGATAAATTGAACACTGTGGCAATTTCCAATCCGCATTGTTTACAAAATCTATATCTTTCACAAATTCAGAAAAAATTCTCATATGATTCAACATATCATCAGTAACATTCTCCCACCACCAACTCATAGGTGTAATTGCAGCTCCTGAACATAATGCTGACCATATTGCGTTGTGTAAATAAGTGGGTTGTAAAGATTGTTTTTGTGTACCAAACTCACCTACAAAATTTGGTTTTTCAAAACTTACAAAAGCAGTTCTTAAAAACTCAGAAATAGTTCTTGCAATACTATCAACATCATTATCTTTGTAAGTATGATATTCAACAAGATCAAATATATTATATCCGTTATTCCAGAACTGATCTCCAGATTTTGATCCAGTTGTTGGCTTATTGTACGGATCATTAGTTTTAAAAAACTCGTGTACTCGTCTACACCAGTTTTCAGCAGCTGTTGGGTTTTGTACATAACCCGTAGTTCCATTTATCTCAGAAATTATATTCCATATCGCTAAAGCTGTACTATATCCCCACCTTGCTATTATATATCTATACAACTTTTTTTGGTATTCCCATACAGTAGAAGTGTCAGAATAAAACCCTTCAGGTGTTGTTATTTGACTATATGCATTTATATCCCAATTTCCTCCTTGCCAAGGATATCCTGGTATTCTTAACGCGTCGTGTGGCCATAAACAAAGGATTATATGAAGACCGGTTTGTTCTGCAGTGTCTATATAGTTGTCTATTCTGCTACAAACTCGTTGGTCATATCTGCCAATACCAGAAGTTGTGTTTTCTATCATTCCCATCCAAGGTGGTCCCAACCAAACTAATACTATGTTCATCCCGCCAGTATTTTTTAACACATCAAAATTTGAATAAGAAGCCCATGCTCTACAATCACCTACTCCATAAAAAGATGTTCCATCATCATACATTAAGTATCTTTTATTAGGTGCGATTTTAATCCATCCATGTAAGTTAGAAGAAACACAACTAAACTTATAATTTTGGCTTGAAGTTTCGCCAGAATTATCTTTGACAAAAACTTTATATCGCCAAGTTCCAATTTCGTTAGGTGTAAACCTTATCTTCCACGATGATGAAACACCATCATAGAAACCGTTTATTCGCCAGGTCTTATTCGTAGGAGAAATAAATATACAATACAAATCTATTTCATCTGGATTATACGGATTATCATATTGTGCTGTAAATTGAACAACTAGTTCAAACTTTTTATATTTTTGTACTTCTGTTGAATTTGGTGTTATATTATTAATTGACGGTTGGGAATAAAGAGATGAACAAACAATTATAAGAAGTAAAATTTCTATTATCATATTTTATTGTTTTGTATTTTGTTTATACTTAACTGCTATTTCAAGGTTTGAATATACTTGTGTAAAATTTGGGTCTATTTCTAACGCTTTTGTATACATTTCTATTGCTTTATCATACTCATCTTTTAACATATAAACTATTCCAAGATTGTTATAATACTCAGCAACGTTCGGAGCAAGTTCTATTGCTTTACGGTAGTAATAGATAGATTTTTCTAAATCACCAATAGTTTTGTATAAAAGACCCAGGTTAAAATATGCTTGTGGATATTCAGGATCCATCTTTATTGCTAAAATATATCTTTCAAGAGCTTTGTCATAATCTTTTGTTTTAAAATATATGTTTCCTATATTGTTGTGAACTCTTGCATAAAGTTGTTGTGGAGTAGATTTTGGTGATATATTCACAGGTAAAGTCAGTGCGTAAGAATACAAGTTTATTGCTTTATCATACTTATTTATTTTTTCGTACTCAAACGCTAAATTGTTTGCTGCTCTAAAATTTTTAGGATTTTGTAGAAAAGTTTTGTACCATAAGGAAAAGTTGTTTTTCCAATCAAAATTACGTAAATATGTAGTAATAAAAAATACAATAAAGATTACCGAAACTATAGAATAACCAAAAGTTTTTTCGCTCATAATCAATTTGTTTAGATAATATGCTGTTAAAAAACAAAATCCTATCGATGGTAAATATAAAAACCTTTCTGCTAATAAAACTTCAATTGGAACAATGTTTAAAACAGGTAATAAAGTGACAACTGTAAAAATTATACAGAAAAAAATTATATAATTTTTATATTTCAAAGATAAAACTAATATAAATAACAAAATAAAAATAAATAAAACTGATAACAAAACTTCAAAAGAAAAAAATGTTTGTTTTATTTCAAAAACATAGTCAGCACAAAGATTAAACGGAAAAAATAGCAACCTAAAATATATAGGAAACACAACTAACATTGTCAAAAAAGTGTAATATGGACTACCACCCCACCAACCACATTGTGCAAAACTTCCCATTACTATTCTCCTTATTAAAATAAAGCAAAAAACTATAATTAAATAAGGAAAATAATTTTTTATACTTATTTTATTATAAACTACAAAATCAAAAACTAAAACTATTAACGGAAACACCACAGATGTTTCTTTTGAAAAAATTGAAATTATGTAACAAATCAATGACAACAAATAACAAAATTTTTTTTCTTTATTAGTATTACTTAAATGATAAAACAACAACGAAAGGACAAAAAACAATGTCATTAAAATATCAGCTCGTCCTTTAACCCAACTAACTGCCTCTGTATGTACAGGATGTACAGCAAACAATAACGAAGTTAAAATTGCTATAGATTTATTACTAAAAACATATTTTATAAATAAGAATAAAGAGAAACAGACAAAAAAATGTAATATAACATTTACAAAATGATACCAAGATGGATTCAATCCATAAAGTTGAAAATCAATTGCGTAAGATAAAGTTGTAATTGGTCTATAAATTTTGTTTAATTTATCATTTGACGCAGTAGAATAATCAGTAAAAAACTTGTATATATTTGATAAACTTTTTATCCATTTATTGTTTGTTATCAAAGAACTGTCGTCCCAAACAAAATCATTTTTAACTGTATTTAAATAAGGTAAAATAGAAAACAAAAATAATATAAAATATATCTTCACTTATTGTAGCACTAACATCTTACCTAACTTATTACTATTTTGTTTATCAGTTGATATTTTGTATAAATATATTCCAGGTCCTACTAAAAAACCAAAATTGTCTTTTCCATCCCAGGTAATTGTCCCTGTAGAGCTCAAATTATATTTTTTAATTTCTCTAACTAAATTCATCTTTATATCATAAATTCTTAGGTTTAATTCCATAATGACATTATTATTGTTGTTTTCTGAAATACTATAAGTAAATACAACCTCTTTATCTTTAGAAATATAAAACGGATTTTTGTCAATAGAAACACTTATGGTTGAAGGAGGATAATAAACAAAATTTGCAGTTATTATTTTGTTATTATCCATAGTTATAGTTACAGGATTTTGACTTCCTGTAAGATCTCCAGACCAAAAACTAAATTCATACAAACCATACCCCTCTGCTGTAAGCGTAACTTGTGTCCCTGCTGTATACACACCACCTGATGGTTCCATTCTAACAATTCCGGACCCTTCAGGATTTATATTAACAGTTAATGTATAATTAATAAAATTTTGTGAAAAATTAGCTGTTATAACTTTATTTTCATCCATTGTTATTGTAACAGGATTTTGTGTACTAACTAAACTACCACTCCAATCACTAAATATATAACCGATATTTGCTTCTGCAATTAATTCAACCTGTGTCCCTGCTGTATACACTCCACCAGATGGATTTAAGTATACCCTACCTGCTGACTCTGGTAATACCCTTACTGATAATGTATACATAGTAGAACCATTGCCACTACCTGATTGAACAAAATTTGCCACAATTGTTTTGTTTGTATCCATGGTTATAGTAGTAGGGTTTTGTGTACCACTTAAATCTCCACTCCAACTGCTAAATACATACCCGTTATTTGCCATCGCTGTAAGTTGAACCTGTTCACCGGCAGTATAACTACCTTTAAACGGATTTATGCTGACCACACCACTACCTTGCGGATTTATAACAATATTTAAACTATACTGTTGCTGCTGTGTAAAATTAGCTGTAACTAATTTGTTTGAATCCATTGTTATAGTCGCAGGATTCTGTGTACCACTTAGATCTCCACTCCAACTACTAAATACATATCCACTATTCGCCACAGCCGTAAGCGTAACCTGTGTCCCAGCTGTATACACTCCACCTGACGGGTCTAAATAAACTACCCCACTACCTATAGGCGAAACATTAACAGATAATGTATATGTTGTCCCACCACCTCCTGACAATGTAAAATTTGCTGTAACCACCTTGTTTGAATCCATTGTTATAGTCGCAGGATTCTGTGTACCACTTAGATCTCCACTCCAACTACTAAATACATACCCACTATTCGCCACAGCCGTAAGCGTAACCTGTGTCCCAGCTGTATA
>CAZLOB010000019.1:0-9130 GCA_964561135.1 uncultured Elusimicrobia bacterium
CCTTTTTTATTGTATTTAGAAAACAATATTAAATAAGTTCTTATTTTCTTAAACACTTCTTTACTAATCTTTATAAAATTAAAACAAATTTAGAGTAAAAAATGCTGCCAGTTTATTGAACTAAAAGACGCAATTACTACATAATTCTCAAATAGTAGGCCACTTTAGATTTCACAATTTTATTAATTACAACCATTTCCATCACCTTCTCCTTTTATAATAAAGTATTGGTACACCAACACCTATTACTGCTACAGCAATACCAGCTACTACAGCTAATGCATAAACGAGAGCAACTGAAGCATACCAGACAGGACCTAATCCCTGAACATTTGCCATTTCGCTATCTGCTAAGAGTTCTATTGTTGGGCTTTCGTATTCCATGGTATCACCTCCTTTCTACGAAAAGATTAATGTATTCTTATTTTCATATCTCTTGCAATTTTAAATCTTTTATTTGTTCAGTTTTTTTAATAAAAACAGGAGAATAAAACTTTACAAAATTTCTTAAATGATTATTAAAACCTAACTCATGTTGTAGAATTGCTTCTTCTTTGTAACCTTCGTTCAATAATATGTTTTCAAGTTCTGGGTCAATTCTTTTAAGATTAGTATCGGATATTCTAATCTTTGTGATCCTTTTTATTGAAATATTAGGAAGTATATCTTGTGCATATCTTAAAAGATCTATAAATCTATCTTTCGGTGTGATTACCAACTTTATATTCGCAGCGGTTATATACTGCTGTATAGGTAAAGATATACTTATTAAACCACGAATTTCTCTATCTTTTTCTAATAAAAAAAATTCTTCAATAAAATGAAAAAGTTTAGCTCTAAGGGAAACTACACTATATTCTTCAAGAGAACAAATTAGCGGATCTCTATGTAAAAAAAGTTCAGTTTGTTTTTTATCTTCTATAAAAATATTTGAATCATTAATAAATTTTTCAATTCTTATGATATCATCTTCCTGAGCTGTCATTAAAATTTCATCATTCGCAAGAATGCTTTCATTCTTAAACAAAAAAGGATTTTCACCAATCCATTCAACAACAAGAAGACGCGAAAACTTTTCAAGCGTAGAATATACATCTTTTTGTATCTGTCTGCTTTCCACTAATGGAAAAGCCTCCTTCATTTTATCAATTATTTCTTCAATACTTGTTTTACCATCACATAATTCAAGTATCATATGTGCTGTACGATTTATTACTAATTCTTTAACTTCTGGATAAAATTTTGGAGTAATTGTCCAAAACCCTTCTTTCTCTTCTCTCTCATACAAAAGATTTTCGTTTTTAAAAATTGGATATCCTTTTTGCATAGCACAAGTTTTATTTTAAAAGGTTAGTAAAGAATACTAATTTTTTTTTCATGTCAAGAGGTGTAAAAAAATTTTTTTAAAAATTTATTTTTATTTAAAACATTACAAGAGGTCTACTAAATTTTCTATAACTTGCTTCATCAAACAAATATGATTATATAATATACGGTCATACACACAAAAAAGATTTAAGGAAAATAGGAAACACAACAATTATAAACCCTGGCGAGGCAGGCGGCTGGCTTTTTGATAACAAAAGTATTGTTTTGTTAGACACAAAAGAAAACAAAGTTGAATTTGTAGATATTTAAAAAATTAATATTTTAATACCTTTTGCTATATAATACATAGCAACGATAAGTAAAACAAAAGCAAAAATTTTTTCAATTATTAAATTCCACTTGCCTGATTTTGGCAGTTTTGTAAGGATACCGCTAAAAAGTCCTGCTAAAAATATTGTGGTTGAAAGTCCTAACGCAAAAAAGAAAAGTAAAACTGCTCCAAATAAAACATTTTGTTTTGTAGAAACAACTGCTAAAATTGTCCCTAATACAGGCGTTGTACAAGGAGAAAAAACTAACCCTGATGTTGCACCTAAGACAAACCCGCCAAACGGTCCTTTAAAAAACTTGCTACTTACAGGTATGTTTATACTTAAATTAAAAACACCAAACATTGATAAACTAAAAATTAAACATATAACACCAACTAAAAAATTAACAACAAAACTTTGTTGTATCTGACCAAATAAAAGTCCAAATACTGATGCAGCAATACCTAAAGATGTGTAAACCAATGCTGTACCTAAAACATAGCTTAAAGTTAAAAAAATTTTCTTTTTAAAACTTGCCTCTGCTTGTGCACCAATATAACTTATCACAATAGGTAACAACGGATACACACACGGTGTAAAACTTGTTGCTACTCCTGAAAGATATACTGGAATAATAGAGAGATAGTTCATGGTTTATAGTTGATAGTTAACAGTTTATAGTTAATTGAACCAATATACTTATCTACTTAGATTATATTCTTATTTGTAGAAATATTCTTCGTGGGGGTTGTTGAATACCTACTACTTCTTCATATCTAACATTAAACAAGTTTTCAACAGTTAACAAAAACTTTATATTTTTTATTGTTTTGCTAAAAGATAGATTTGTTATTAAAAATTCTTTTGGATTAGTTTGTGTGTAGTTTTTATAATGATTAGAAATTGTTGTATCTATACCAAAAACTTTAGGGAAATTTATAATTAAACTAAAAGAATTTTTTGAATAATTGCTTAAGTATTTCAGCTCTTTGTCTTCAGGTAAATCAAAATTTTTGTTCACAAACGAATATAAAAATTTTAAATCAAACAACAAAAATTTATAACTCATTACAAAATCTGTGCCGTAAACTTCAACTTTGCTTATGTTTGTTATTCTCCATACTGTAGCATCTTTTGTCTTCATCCAATCAATCATATTTGTAGGAATACTATAAAATCCTGAAACTAAAAAAGAAAAATTTTTAATTTTGCTTTCTAATCCTACTGAATAACTTTCAGTTTGTTCAACTTTAAGTTCTTGTGTAGTTTGATGGTTTGGATCCCAATAAAAAAGTTCTGTATATGAAGGTGTCCTAAAAACTTTTGATATACCAACAAAAATTTTATTGTTTACAACAGGATTATACAAAAATTGTATAGAATATTGTGGAAGAAAAGAATATCTTGATAAATAGTTTTCTCTAAATGTTACTTCAACAGAAAACTTTTTTATTTTCCATAAAAAACCCAACCCTAAAGCATATTCTTCATCGCTAAACTTTCCCATCCCTTGCCATGTAGGTATAGCAGTTGATGACCCTCTGCTATCAAGTTGTTTAAACACTATTTCAAAGAAAGGAGTTAAATCTAAATTATTTCTTAGCCTAATGTTAAACACTCCCTTGCTACCATAAACTGAAGAAAAATGTCTGTTATAATAAACCTCAGGTTTTAATCTCTGCGTTGTATAATAGTCAAAACCTTTTCTTAAATAGATATCAAAATCAAAAAACATATTTTCTTTTAACAAAAAATTTTTTTTTGCAGAAGCAAAAAAAGTTTTTGTTTCTTCATATTCTTTTCTATTAACCGCATAAAAATCTTGTGCACCAAAATTTTTAGATAAAAATCCAAAATTAAAGTTTATATCTTTAAAACTATATTTTGCAAAAATATTATATGTTTCATAATCTGTGTTGTCTCTATAACCAGAAGAACCTGAAGTTTCTGCTGAAATATAACCAAAGTCAAAGTCTGAGATAACATTAATTTTATATGTATCAAAACTGCCATAAGTCAATGACAAACTATTTTTTGCTTTCTTTTTTGTCACAATATTTATAACCCCACTAAACGCATTGTTGCCATAAAAAGAAAAATTGCCAGATTTTATTATCTCAATATATTCAATATCTTCAACATTTAAAGGTATATTACAATTATGATGTCCTGTGTGAGGATCATTTAGTGGGATACCATCAAGCAAAATTTTTACTTGTTCAAAACTTCCACCTTTTAATGAAAAATCTTGTTGTATATCAGAACGTGTATAAACATCTATGTTGTATATTTTAAACAATTCAACAAGACTTTTAACACCTAGTTTTTCAATATCTTCTTTTGTAATCAAAATTCTGCCATTTATTTTATCTTGTTTTATCACGAACCTTGTTGCTTCAAGATAAACCTCTGACGAATAGACCACCAAAGAAAACAAAAATAGATTAACAAAAACTAGTCTTTTCATTAACGTTAGCCTCCTTTTTTGATTTTTTGTAAATGCAGAGATCATACATTAATTCGTAAGGCAAACCTTTAGGTTTGCTTTATTATTTGCAAGGCTAAACCTAAATAATGAGTGAAAATACTATATTTTTGACCTTATTCCGACGGGACAAATTTTTCAAGATATTCTTTATTTATTGCAATGCTAAAGCATTGCCCTACAGACTTTATTTATTACAGATGAAAAAAATTAAAAAACTAATGTAGGGCAAACCTTTAGGTTTGCAATATAACTTATGCAAGGCTACTGCCAGAGGCAGTTCGCCTATGATGGAAAAAACCTTGTCCTACAAGAAAAAATAAAAAACATCGTAGGGCAAACCTTTAGGTTTGCAATATAACTTAAGCAAGGCTGAAAGCCTTGCCCTACGATTTAAAATAAATATATCAAACAAAGCTAAAGCTTTACCCTACATGTTTCTAATCAACATTGTAATTTTTTAGTTAACCATTAATACAAATCTGGTTAACAAAAATCAATAGGTGAAAAAAATTTTATCTTAAATGTATACAATCTCCACAAAGGATTTCTTTTATTCCAGATGAGGTTTTTAAGATAAGTGCTCCTGTTTGTGATGAGACATCTATAGCTTTGCCTTTTATAGTTTCGTTAACCGTTATAATCTTTACTTTTCTACCAATAGTTGAAGAAAGTTTCTTCCACTGTTCAATAATATCTTCATATTTTTTTATAGCAAAACTTTTGTATAACAAATTTATTTCTTTAAAAAGTTCGATTAAAAATTTTGTAAGGTCAACATCATAACCGATAAGTTCTGATACAGAAGTTGCTTGTAGTTTATATTTTCTAAAAAATTCTTTATTTATATTTACATTTATTCCGACACCAACTATACACCAGTTAACTTTATCTATTTCTATGTCTGCTTCAACAAGAACACCACAAATTTTTTTATTTCCCACAACAACATCGTTAGGCCATTTTGTATTAGCGTTTATTAAGTAGTTGTTATGCAATACATTAGCAACGGATAAAGAAAAAAGGAAATTAAGAAGAAAAATTTCTTTTGGAGATATATTTGGGCTTAATACTAAAGAAAACCATAAACCACCTTTTGGAGAAAACCATTGTCTTTGCAACCTTCCTTTACCTTTAGTTTGTTTTTCAGCAATTACTAAAAGTTTATCATAATCAAGATTTTGTTGAATTATCTTTTTTGCAACATCCATAGTAGAAGTTGTTGATTTTAAAAAAACAATTTGTTTAGGAATATCAAAATTTTGTTTTAATAGTTCTTGAGGTAAAAATGGATACTCAACAATTTTATAACCCAATTTTTTACTACTTTTAATTTTATAGCCCATCTTAACAAGCTTTTTTATAATTTTATACACTCCTACACGAGATATACCAATAATTTTTGCAATTTTTTCTCCAGAAACAAAATTATTGAAATTAACTTTTAAAATTTCTAAAATTTTCAAAAAATTATCTTTCATTGTAAATTGTTATATTAAAATTTAAATACAAAACCAAGTATTTCAAAAATTATGATCCCAATAATTTATAAAAACACACAGAGTTTTTCTTTTAATGATGTTGAAAATAATCTTGTTTTTTGGGAAAATCATTTTAAGAAACTTATAAACTCAGCGCCGTGGAGTTTACAGAAAATGTGGGCGAAACGTGTGTTTTTAAACAGATCATTTACTATAATTGCACCAACTGGTATTGGAAAAACAACTTTTGGCTTATCAATTGCAACATTTATTAATGAAAAAAGTTATTTAATCTTCCCAACACAACTTTTAGTCTTGCAAGCACAAAAAAGACTAAAAGAATGGGGTTATACTAACGAAGTTGTGGTTGCATTAGGTAAATCAAAAAAAATTAAAGAAAGAATTGCAAGTGGTAATTTTAAAATTCTTATCACAACATCAATGTTTCTTTACAAAAATTTTCATATTATCCCACGCGACATAAAATTCTTTTTTGTGGACGATGTTGACTCTTTTTTAAAAACTGCCAAAAATATTGATAAACTTCTTTATCTTATGGGATTTAATGAAGACACCATCAACAAAACTTTACAACTAATCACTCTAAAAGCAAAACAACAAAAAACTGAAGAAGATTTAAAAAAAATTGAAGAACTAAAAAATTTTGTCGAACAAGAAAAACAAAAAATAAAAAGTTTATGTGTTGTTTCATCAGCAACTGCAAATCCTAAAAGTAAAAGAATAAAATTGTTTTTTGAACTATTAAACTTTGAAGTTGGTAGACCTTTATTTTTTTTAAGAAACATTGTTGATACGTATTATAAAGGATGCTCTTTGGAAATTCTTTTGGAACATATAAAAAAGTTAGGTTCTGGAGGGCTTGTTTTTATAAGTTCTGATAAAACAAAAGAATTTGTAGACGAAGTTGTCAAATTTTTAAATAACAACAACATTGTTGCAAAAAGTTATAAAGATATAGATGAGCAAACTTTAGAAGATTTTAAAAATGGTAAAATTGATATTTTAGTTGGCATAAGTTCATATAGAAATCCGTTAGCAAGAGGCGTTGATATACCACAAAGAATAAGATATGCTATATTTTACGGTGTTCCTAAAATCGTAGTAAAATTAGATATTTCTGAAAATCAACTTCATCTTTTATGGGTGTTAGCAAGTTTAAGAACAAAAATAAAAGACAAAAAAATTGATCATTGGGTCAAAATTCTTTCTAAACTAAAAACAGAAAATGAAAAATTAAAAAAAGAAATTTTAGACTTTTTAAAAGAACCAACAATACAGCAAATAATTCAAACTGACAACGAAATTGTCTATGATGGAAAACATCTATATATTGCTGATGTAGCAGGATATCTTCAATCTTCAGGAAGAACATCAAGATTGTATGCCGGCGGTGTTAGTAAAGGAGTAACTGTTATTTTAGTAGATGAAGAAAGATCTTTTAATAATCTTTATAAAAAAGCAAGATGGTATGTCCCAGAAATTGAATTTATTGATGAAAAAAATGTTGATCTAGGAAAAGTTTTAAAAGAAATAGACGAACACAGACAAAAAATAAAAAATACTTTAGAAAACAAAGATTTTAAAGAAATTAAAGATATTTTAAACCCACTACTTATAATTGTAGAATCGCCAAACAAAGCGAGAACTATTGCAAACTTTTTTGGCCGTCCTATAAGAAGAAAAGTTTTAAATGTTGAAACATATGAAGTAATAAGTGGGGACAATTACTTGACGATATGTGCAAGTTTTGGCCATGTGTTTGATTTAACTACAGAAGGTGGAATACACGGTGTGCAAATACAAAAAGATAAATTTGTACCAGTGTATGAACCGATAGAAGGTAAACAAGATATAATAAACGGTATACAACTTATAAGTTGTGAGTATGACAGAATTTACATTGCTACAGATCCTGATACTGAAGGCGAAAAAATTGCTTGGGATTTTGCCACAATTCTTAATGACAAAAATAAAGAAATAAAAAGAATAGAATTTCATGAAGTAACAAAGAAGGCAATATTAGAAGCTTTAGCTAACAGAAAAGCTGTGGACGAAAATTTAACTAAGGCACAAATTTTAAGAAGGATAGCTGACAGGTGGGTAGGTTTTGAACTTTCACATTATGTTCAACATAAATTTTCAAATAATAAACTTTCAGCTGGTCGTGTTCAAATACCTGTTTTAAGTTGGATAATACACCAATATTTTGAAAGTAAAAAACAAAAATATATAGTTATTATTCAACTTGGGAATTTTAAAACAGAATTTGAATTTTTATTAAAAAAAGATGCTTTCTTGTTCTATAAATTGTTAAACGAAGTAGAAGTTAAAAAGTTACAAACAATATCTAAACAACAAAATCCTCTGCCGCCATATAGAACAGATACTTTATTAAAAGATGCAAATGAAAAATTTGGTTTTTCTTTACATCAGACTATGCGGCTTGCACAAGATCTTTTCGAAGCAGGTTTAATTACATATCACAGAACAGATTCTATTCGTGTCTCAGATGCAGGATTTCTAGTTGCAAAAACATACATTTCTGAAAATTTTGGTAGCGAATATGTACATTTAAGAAAATGGGCTGAAGGTGGTGCTCATGAGTGTATACGTCCAACAAGAGTTTTATCTAACGAAGAATTAAAACACCTAATTACAACAGGAGAAATTTTTGGGTTAGATATTAACCATTTAAAACTTTACAGTATAATATTTGACAGGTTTATTGCAAGTCAGATGAAGTCTGTTACAGTTGAAGTTGCAAAATATAACATCTCCACTTTAGATAAACAAAAAGAAATCGAAGTAATAGAAAGGATTATAGAAAACGGTTACAACTTGGTTATTCCTATAAACACATCTTCTTTAACTGAAGGTAGGTATTTCATCGACGGAATAAAAAATAAAAAATTTTTAAAAACACAACCTTTAAAATATCCTCATACTCATGCATCAATCGTAGCACAGATGAAAGAAAGAGGTATAGGAAGACCATCAACTTATGCAACTATTATTGAAAAGCTTTTAGAAAGAAAATACATTATAGAAAACAAAAATTTTCTTATACCAACAAAACTTGGTATCTCAGTTTTCACATTTTTATCAAATTTAAAAGGAAAAGATTTTTTTGTCAAAGAAGAATTTACGAAGGAACTAGAATCTTTGATGGACGAAGTAGAATCTGGTAATGAAGATTATCAAGAAATACTTTGGCAAATTTTTAATCAATTAAAAGTAAAAAGAATAGAAACTGATAAAAAAAGATTTTTTAAAAACATATAAACCAAATTTTTAAAATCATCCTACGATGATTTCCTTCTAAGAAAATCGTACTTTATTTAATATTCAATTCGTTCAATATTATAGATTATGATAGGAGTTGCCTTTTTTACGGTAATAGAGTAAGCTGGTCTATAAGTCATTTCTTTAGCCTGTTCAGCAGTAAGTTCACGAACAACAGCACCACCCACACCTGGTGCAGCGATGTTTGCTGCAGCTTCAAG
>CAZLOB010000020.1:0-5790 GCA_964561135.1 uncultured Elusimicrobia bacterium
TAAAGCAACAACTTTACCTCTTATTGACGAAAAAATCTTTGTTAGATTAACCAACCTTATTCTCATCCTTTTACTGCACCTCTTGTTAATCCCTGAATTATGTGCCTTTGAAATATAATTGTCAACATCACAACAGGTATAGTCGTTATTGTTGATGCAGACATAATGTTTCCCCAAGGTATTTCTCCATGTAATCCTTGAAAAAGTGCGATACCTACAGGGATTGTCCTTGCTTTATAGTCAGTTGTCAAAACAAGTGCAAACATAAATTCATTAAATGCAAATATAAATGCAAGTAAAGCAGTAGAAAATATCCCTGGGGATGCAACAGGAAAAATTACTTTATAGAGTATCTGCCAATATGAACAACCATCTACAAGTGCTGCTTTATCCAGTTCTTTTGGTATCTGCGAAAAGTAACTTACTAATATCCACAATGACAACGGCAAAATCCAAGCAATATAAGGAAAAATTAAAGCAAAATATGTGTTTATCCAACCAAGCGCTGTCATAAATTTAAACAGGTAGCTTACCAAACTTATCTGAGGAAACATCGAGGTTGCAAGTGTAAAAAGTAATATAACCGCTGCAGCTTTAAATGATAAGCGAGTAATAGCATAAGCAGCAAGTGATGCAATAACTACACAAAGCAAAGCACTAACTGCAGATACTATCAAACTATTCCTAAGATACTCAACAAAATGTAATGTTTTTGTAGTTAAAACTGAATAGTAGTTACTAAAAGTAAATTGGAAATTAGTTTGTGCTGCAAGAAAGTCAGGTTGTTTAGCAAAACTTGTAACAATCATATATACAAAAGGTGACAGACAGAAAATAATCATAAAAATTGAACCAAACGCTATAAGTAAAGATTTAAGTTTTTCTTCTGTCATACAATTATACTTTTATAAAACTGCCCTATTTTGATATAGAGGATAGATAGCAGAAATGCAATAACAAAAAGTACTGTGGATACACAACTGCCATAACCAAAATCTCCTGTCAAAAAATACTTATATGCATAAAGTGAAACAGAGGTTGTTGCCCCGCCTGGCCCTCCACCAGTAAGCACATATATAAGATCAAAAATTCTTAATGCATCAATAGTTCTAAAAAGTAAAGCAACTATAATTATCGGTTTAAGCAACGGAAGAGTGATTTTATAGAATCTTTGCCAGAGGTTTGCTTGGTCAACTTGTGCTTGTGCATAAAGTTCTTGCGGTATCGCTTGTAGTCCTGCAAGTAAAATAATTGCTACGAATGGTGTTGTCTTCCAAGTATCTGAGATAACTAAAGCAAAAAATGCACCCACATCTGATCCTAACCAGTTAATTGGTGTCGTTGATATACCAAGTTTCATCCATAAAAAATTTGCTAATCCGTAGTTATAGTTATAAATAAGCTGCCATGTACGTGCTGATATAGCCGATGGTATCGCCCAAGGGATAAGAACAACCGCACGTAAAAGTCCTCTCAAAGATATGCATTCATTAAGTAATAAAGCAAATATAAGTCCTAAAACTATCTGTAGTGGAACTGAAACAAAAACAAACAAAATAGTGAAACAAAAACTCTGCCAAAAAGCAGAATCAATAAGTAATTCTTTGTAATTATTTAAAAAAACAAACTTTCTCTCTAAAAACGAAACATCTTTAAAAAAACTGTTAAATATTGTCCCTAAAACAGGCAGAAGAATAAACAAACCAACTAACAAACACAAAGGAAACACAAAAAAGAAATGATTTTGTAATAATTTATTCTTCATATTTATCAATAATCTTCTTCTTTTTCTATATCTTGATTTTATTGTTCTACGAGTTCAACTCTTCTATTTTTACTTCTTCCTTCCTCAGTTGAATTACTTGTAACAGGGCAAAGTGGTCCAACACCGTAAGGTTTTAACCTATCTTTTGAAATTCCATATTTTTCAACAAGCTCCTTAACAACTGCTTCAGCCCTTCTTTGTGAAAGATTCATATTGTAATCAAAACTTCCTACATTGTCAGTATGACCTACGATATAAAGTTTTAATTTAAGGTTTCTTTTTAAAAGTTTCGCTATCTCCTCAATTGTTGGTTTTGATTCTGGTTTTAAATCCGCTTTGTCAAAATCAAAATATATAGTATACAAAGCAACTTTACCAGTTTTTTTAATACTCTCCTCCATCATCTCTGCAGTTACAAGCCCAACTTCTATCTCTTTTGGTTCTATTATTGAAACAGCGGCACGTGGACCATTATAAGATGTTAACACAAAAATTGATATATATATCTTTTCCTCAGGAGAAGATGCTGAAAGATAATACCATCCTTTATCAGGATCTTCCCATCCACCTAAATAATCTTTATTTTTCTTCTCAAGAAATACATAAGCTCCATATATTTCTTCCCTTCCTTTCCCTTGAAACAAAATTTTGTATCCTGCATTTTTTAAAGCAAGCTCATAATTCTTAAATACTTCAAAACCACTCCTATCTTTTGGTCCTTCATAAAGAAATTTTGTAACTTTACCTTCTAATCTTTTACACTTTGCATTTTCAATATCTTTATCAGAAGAACCTTTTATAGGACCAACAAGAATATAATACTCATCAAACTGTTCAACACTATAATGGACCACTTTTGAACCTTTGTATCTACTTAATGCTGGATGGTCTTTAACATTTTCGTATTGAGCAAAAGTAAGGTTTGTAAAAAATAAAAATACACTAAAGAAGCTACTTAGTTTTTTAAAAATTCCTTCTTTCATTTTTAAAAACCCCTTCATTTTTAGTTTGGGAACTTCCATTTCTATTTTTTATAGTTTTTGGCAGCTTAAATAAATCTTCCTTTAACTAATAAATACTCTCTTCTTTTCCTTTCCATAGCTCAACACCTTCAATTATTTTAATTTCTTCATCCTAAAAAAGGATTTTATTTTTCATTTACTCTTTGCCTTCAACGGTCTATTTTTAACAAGCCCTAACACTGCGCGATAAACTTCAAGTTGTTCCTCTTCAGTTAAGCCAAGTGCTTCAAAAACTATTTTGTCAAGCTCTTTTCTGTCTGGCATTATGCGGTCAAAAGAGACTTTTAAAATATCCATCTTTCCCTTTGAATTAATCCGATGAACTTAATACATTCAATCCCAATTTCTTTACAAACCCAAGGTATTCTATGAATTTTTCCTGGTGATTCCTCTGTTACGATTATGTAGGTATTTCTAATTAACTGTTTGCTTTCTTCTTCCTTCTTTACAATAGCAAGAGCAATTAACCAGGGGTCTGCATTAGGCTCTTCTGGCTTGTCTGCTTTTGCTAAAAAAGGATATTCCTTCAAAATCTTTTTCACATTTTTAATTTGATTTTCGTCTGGTTTTATAAACATTTTTTTAATATTTTTATCCTTAATCCATTCTTTTAGTTCGTCATCTCCTTTTTCAATTTCCTTTTTCACTCCCTCTGGCGCTATTATTCTTCTGAGTTGAATAAGTTCTTCTACTTTTTTCCACAATGTTGGAAAATTCTTTTTTGGATATCTTTCTTTCATATCAATTAAACTGCTTGTATCAAATCAATGATGTAGATATTCATTATTTATGATTCATTTTTCAATTTCTAATAATTTCTTCAAACTATCTAACTTTAAAGATAAATACTCAATCATATCAGCAGAAGTTATAATTTCTTTATCTTTTGCATTTAGTACAATAGATACAAATTTTTTTCCTTTTTCTTGAATACATCTTTTATGAGGAGGCAAAGAAAATCCTTGCTTTTCTTCTTTTATAAGTTGAGATTTAAGTTTTGAGCTTATCTCTTCATATTTTTCATTAGAAATCACATTTATTATTTTAAGTTTTGTAAGGATTGCGTGTTTACTTACCTTAAATCTTTGAGATAAAATTTCAAGTACCTCTTCTAAATTTTTAGTTTTGTTTACGAATTCTCTATAAGCATCTTCATTTTTTATAATACTTTCAGGAACTAAAAACTCAGAGGCAAATTTATTACACCAGTTTTCTATTTCTTTATCATGACCAATTGTTTCTTCTCCTGTATAAATTTCGGGTAATCTCAATAAAATGTGAGCATACTCGTGGAAGAGGGTAAAAATCCTTGCAAGTATATTATCGCTTGAGTTAAGAACTATAACAGGTGGTTCTTTATCCATTAGTGAAAAACCTCTTGCCGATTCAATAGGGAATTTAAACTGGAAGACTAAAATATTCTGTGCTTCTACTGCATCCCGCCATTTACTAAGTGCGGAATAAGCATTTTTAAATTTAAATTGTTCTTCTATTGAAATTCCAAGTTTTATTCTTTCTTCTCTTGCCAAAAGCAAGGGATCATCATTAATAGTAGCAGATGAAACATTAGCTTTGGTGTTAATACCTAAATCTTTCATTAATTCATTTACTATTGATTGGTAATATCTTGCTTTTCTTATTGTTAATCTTAATTCCTTAGACAAATTTTGTTCGCCCTCTGGCATAATGCGGAAGGATGTAGAAAATGAGGCTTCATCAGGTGGCTTTGGTAAAAAGAAAACAGCAATAGGTCTTTTAAAAAAGTGTGCTAATCGTTCTATTTGTGTAAAAGTAGGCTTTTTTTCGCCTGTTTCTATTTTTCTATAATTTTCTGTGCTTGTTTTTAGTTTTTTAGCTACTTCTTCCTCAGAAAATCCAGCCCTTTCCCTTGCCCACCTAATGATTTCAGGATTAATATTGACTTCAAACGATTTTGCCATTGGACTTACCTTCCTTATACAATTATTATTCTATTTTTCATTTACTCTTTGCCTTTAACAATCTATTTTTTACAAGCTCTAATACTGCGCGATAAACTTCAAGTTGTTCCTCTTCAGTTAAGCCAAGTGCTTCAAAAACTATTTTGTCAAGCTCTTTTCTGTCTGGCATTATCCGGTCAAAAGAGACTTCTTCTGGCTTCACATACTCATAAGGATGCTCGGGATGTTTGCAGTTTCTCTGATTGCATTTTGGAAAGCCGAGTTCTTCAAAAATATCATGTATTTCTCTATTAATAAATTCTTGGTGAATTTTTATGATATCCGAAGAAAGTTTTGAATTTATAAAATCAATAGGTATCAACATCTCATTATAATGATAAACCTTCATTTGTATTGCACCTAATCCTTCTGGTGGTCTACATAAAAGCTCTTTCCAAAGTTTAAATAACATACTATTAAGCAAGATGTTTAATTTAATAGTATCTTCTTGGCTATAACACCAATAAAGAGCAGCATCTATAAATGAATATTCATTATAAAAACAGTAAAATCTTTTGTCCTCAAACATTGGCAAAATATTTTTACTTATTTCCCACACCCCCAAATTCCACCATCTTGGTCTTGAAGCACAGGTTGGTCTTTTGTGATATCCTTTCTTTTCTCCCCACTTTATATATTCCAACGCATATGTCCCTTTAAGTTCTTCTTTTGATTTATGACACATAAAAACTTTGTATCTCAAATCTTCTTCTCTTACCAAAATTGTTTTTAGTTCTCTTGGTGATTTGATAACTGGTTTTAAAAATTCCTCCTCAATATATCCCTCCCAACCAGCAGAGTTTTTCACATGCAAAAGTCCTTTGGGTGCTGGCTTCCCCGTTGGCTTTAAATAGAAAAATTCATTAGCTCCTGTTTTAATTCCATAATAATCTTTTGCAATATCTCCCAACCTTACAAGCTTATCCTTTCCCTTTTCCAAAATCTTAAATAAAATCTCTGGTGCTCTTAGATACTTCCCACCCCATTTGTTGCCAATGTAAGTTAAGTGTTTTACATCCTTTTT
>CAZLOB010000021.1:0-17044 GCA_964561135.1 uncultured Elusimicrobia bacterium
TTTGTTATCCAAAATTGTCTTTCTAAGGTTTTTATAATCCCTTATATCTGCTTGGATGAACTTTGCTTTTTTGTTCAAATAGTATGGCAGTTTACCATCAATATGAACTTGTTTATCAAGCACATCGTAAATCATAACTTCATGTTTTCTTCTTACAAGTTCATCAACTAAAAATGAACCTATAAAACCTGCACCACCTGTGACTAAAATTTTCATAAAAATTTTTCTCCTTTCTTTTAACGTTGTATTATCTATGCAATGCTAAAGCATTGCCCTACAATTTTTTAAAAAATTGTTTAATTTTACTTACAACATATTCAATCTGTGTTTCTTTAAGTCCAGGATATATAGGTAAACTTAATACTTCGTTAGCAATTTTTTGTACAGTTTCAAGTTTACTAACTGTTTCGTATTTACCTTTATATGCAGGTTGTAGATTCAATGGGACAGCATATTGTATTGCACATCCTATACCGTTATTTTTTAAATATTCCATCAATCTATCTCTATATTTTGTCCTTATAACATAAAGATGGTATACATGCGACGAATTTTCTTTAACATAAGGAGTTATAATATCGCCGACACCCGTAAGTTCGTCATTGTAAATTTTTGCAATTTTTTGTCTTTCTTTATTCCATTTATCAAGATATTTAAGTTTTACTAAAAGTATTGCTGCTTGTAAATTATCCAATCTTGCATTAAAACCTATGTGCTTGTATATATAATGTTCAATTCTTCCATGATTTCTTAATCTTAATAATTTTTCGTAAAGATTTTTATTATTAGTTGTAATAATTCCGCCGTCTCCATAACAACCTAAATTTTTTGTTGGATAAAAACTAAAACATCCCAACTCACCAATTGAACCCACCTTCTTTACTCTAAACTCTGAACTCTGAACCCTGAACTTGATTTCAGCACCGTGTGCTTGTGCTGCATCTTCAATAATTTTGATATCATATTCTTTACAGATTTTAACAATTTCTTCCATATCACATGGTTGTCCGTATAAGTGTACTACAATTACAGCTTTTATTTTTTTACCAAACTTTTTTATACTTTTTTCAATTTCATGTGGTGATATATTATATATTTTTTCGTCGATATCAGCAAAAATAATTTTTGCGTTTGAATGTAATATAACCTCAGCAGTAGCAGTAAAGGTAAACGGTGTAGTAATAACATAATCTTTGTCAGTTATATCCAAAGATTTCAATGATAAAAATAATGCAGCAGAACCTGAACATACTCCTACTGCATAGTTGCAACCAGTATAGTTTGCAAATTTTTCTTCAAACTCTTTTACTTCTTTACCAAGTATAAATTCTTTACGTTTTATAACATCTAAAATTTTATTTTTTATTTCTTTTTCAACAATCTTGTCTGAAACACATAAATTAATAAATGGAACTTTCATAATTGCTCCTTTCTATAAACAAATTTTTACAACAAATTCTCAACTTCTTTTAAAAACAAATCGTAATGAGAACCTTGCCAGTATACTCGTTGACATATAGGACATTGGTAAAACTCGTCAATTGTTTGGTAGACATATAAAGGGACCAAATCTTTAACTTTTTCTTTTTCTATAGGTACAACTTTTTTATTGCATATTGAACATATAGTAAAAAATTTTTCCTTTTGTAATTTAAGATTAAGTTCTTTTATAACTTGTTTTACTTGTTCTCTTATTTTATCAGATTTTATTAAGACTAATTTGTAAACCTTTTTTTTACTTAGTCGTGTATCACGAGTAAGAACAATACGTTGTTCAGTTAAACTTTTCATTATGATTTTATGCCGTGAAGTATCTTTTACAAACTCTGTATCATAACCTAAGATTCTTAACCATTTTGCTAACCTGCCACACATAAAATCAACAACAAATTTTGGTTCACTGTAGTTTGAAGTTATTAGTTCAGAGTTCATAATCGTCTATACTTCAACAATACTGTATTCTTTTTTACCCAGACCTATTTTTACAGCGTATTCAATTTGCGGATTATAATCAATTTCTTTCCACAATTCTTTAAATATATCTTTCTTAAAATAATCATTTACAATTTTCAACGAACAAAAATCTACACTTACAGGATCAAACCCTGCTACAATACCAATATCTTTTGCTAAAACTTCTTGCTTTTTATTTATACAATCACAATCTTTTGTTATATTATCTAAAAAATTTATAAACAAACATTTTTTCTTATTCTTAATAGCAGCGTATGCGTATTCTACAGTTCTTTCTTGTACCTCTTTATAAGAAAGATCCCATGGGATTGAGAAAACTCTTTTTTCACAAACATGTATACATTCTCCACAACCAACACATTTCTCTACAATCATAACAACTTTTTTATTCTCTATTTTTAAAGCCTCTGCTGGACAAACTTTAACACATATCCCACAAGCCGTACATTTTGTTGTGTCAACTTTTGGTTTCAATACATTATGTAAAAGATATTTTGCTGGTCTTGCAGCACAACCCATGCCCAAATTTTTTATTGTTCCTGCAAAACCAAATAATATATGTCCTTTAAAATGACTTAAACAGATTAAGATATCAGAATAATAAATACTTGAAGCAATTTTTGCTTTTTCAAAATAGTTCAAACTTATCTCAACTTCCACATAATCATTCCCTTTTAATCCGTCTGCGATGATAACAGGAATTCCTAAAAAATTTATATCAAACTTATGTTTACTTGCTAAGATCAGATGTTCAACAGCGTTGGCTCTTTTACCTCTATAAATTGTGTTTGTATCAGTAAAATATGCTAAACAATTTTTTTGTTTTAAAATTTTTACCAAAGGCAAATAAACTTCTGGTGAGATAAATGTAATATTATTTTCTTCACCAAAATGTGTTTTTATTGCAACAAATTCGTTCGGCGAAATAAAACTAAGATCAAGTTTTTCTAAAAGTTTTTCAAAAGAAGTTGTTGAACAACCTTTTACATAATACACCACACTGGTCATACACTAACACCTGCTTCTTTTAACATCTTTAAAAACTCTTGTTCATCAATCATTTTTATTCCATATTCTTTAGCTTTTTGATATTTTGACCCTGGGTTTTTACCAACTACAACTAAAGATGTTGATCTTGATACAGAACTTGAAGTAGTCCCACCAAGTTGTCTTATCAACTCTTCTGCTTTTGAACGTGTCATTGAGTCAAGTTCACCAGTGAACACAACGGTCATGTTCGCAAAAACTTGTTTAAACTTTTTCTCCTCCTCAACAGTAGGTTCTTCCATGTTGACTCCTGCTTTTTTAAAATCTTCAATTATTTCCTTAGTGAATTTATTTTCAAAAAATTCTTTAATAGAACTTGCCATAACTGGACCCACTTCAGGAATAGATTGTAACTCAGCAACAGATGCTCTCATTAACCTATCTAATGTTTTAAACCTTTTTGCTAAAACATACGCAGCTTTTTCACCAACATGTCGTATTCCTAACGCATATAAAAATCTGCTTAACGGTCGTTTCTTAGAGTTTTCAATAGCTGTAAGCAAATTTGTTGCTTTTTTTTCTTTAAACAAAGGTAAAGTTAAAAGTTGTTGTTTCGTCAGAAAATATATGTCAGAAAGTTTTTTAACAAGTTTCCTTTGTACTAACAACTCAGCAACTGACTCTCCTAAACCTTCAATATCCATTGCTTCCCTTTTTGCAAAATGTACGATACTGTTTACTAACTGAGCAGGGCATGCAGAATTTGGACATCTATACGCAACTTCTCCTTCCTCTTTTACTACATTACTTCCACAAACAGGACATTTTTTAGGTATCTCAATTTCTTTCTCTTTACCAGTCCTTTTGGAAACAATAACTTTTACAATTTTTGGTATTACTTCACCTGCACGTTCAACTAAAACCGTATCACCAATTTTCACTCCTAAACGTTTAATCTCGTCAAAATTGTGTAATGTCGCACGAGATATTATAACACCACCACATTCAACAGGTTCAAGTTCAGCTACTGGCGTAATAATACCTGTTCTACCAACTTGCATAACAACATTTTTTAAAACTGTGGTTGCTTGTCTTGCTGGGAATTTGTATGCAATAGCCCATCTTGGCGACTTCAAAGTATACCCAATTTCATCTCGGTATCTAATCTGGTTCACTTTTATTACCATACCATCAATGTCATACTCTAATGTATCTCTTTTCTGTTGCCATTCAAGACAATACTTTACAACTTCGTCTATTGTTTTACATACTTTATAATGTTGTATTACAGGTAAAGAGAATTTTTTACACAATTCTAAAAACTCTTCATCTTTTTCTATTTTAGGTCCGCCTTCGATCTTACCAGATGAATGTACATAAAATCTTAATGGACGTTGAGCAGTAATTTTTGGATCTTTTTGTCTTAAAGAACCGCTTGCTGCGTTTCTTGGATTAGCAAAAGTTTGTTCTCCTTTTGCTTGCAATTCTTTATTCAACTTTTCAAAATCTTTTCTTAACATAACAACTTCGCCACGTACTTCAAAAAATTTCGGTATCTCAACTTCTTTTGATTCTATACTTAAAGGAACACTTTTTATTGTTCTCACATTTAATGTAACATCTTCACCAACTTCGCCATCACCACGTGTTGCTGCAGTGTGTAGTTTACCATCAACATAATGTATTGTACAGCTTAATCCGTCAAGTTTGGGTTCTACTATAAACTCCAAATTTTTAAGTGGTACATATTTTGAAATTCTTTCAGCCCAATCATAAATTTCTTGTTCTGAATATGTATTGTCTAACGACAACATTGGGAATGTGTGTTTTACAGGTTTAAATTCTTTTACAACTTCGCCAGAGACACGTTGTGTTGGTGAATCAGGTGTGATAAACTCAGGATATTTTTCTTCAAGTTCTTTAAGTTCTCTATATAATTTGTCATATTCATAATCAGATATTTCAGGTTGATTCAAAACATAGTACAAATAATCATGATGTCTAATTAACTCTCTTAATTCTTTTATACGTTTTAAAACTTTTTGTTTATCATTTACTTCTTTCATAGTCTTACCTCTTGGTTTAAACAAATCAAAAAATTAAGCAAATCTTTCATTATTATATATTGTCAGAAAATTTCAAAAATTTTGAGATCAACTCTTTGTTTTCACGAAGATGTTTGATTTTGTCCAACACACCATTGACAAACTTCCCTGAATCAACTGTAGAATATTCTTTTGCTATCTCAATAGCTTCATTTATTACTACAGCGACAGGTGTCTGAGGACAACATAAAAATTCGCATGTAGCTAATCTTAATATATTTCTATCAATTGCGCATAATCTGTCAATAGTCCAGTTCTTAAGATGTTTTTTTATTTCTTCATCAATAAAATTTAAATTTTGAACTGTCGCTATAATAAGAAAAGAAGAAAATTTTTTCACTGCTTCAGAATAAATTTTTTCCCTAAAATCAAACACAACTTTTATTGCTTCCTCAACAGATAAGTTGCAAATATCTATTAAATACATCATATTTAAAGCTAATATACGTGATTGTCTTCTCGCTCCTTTGGATTTTCTATTAGTTTGCATCCCTTCTTTTTTCAAAAAAACTGTTATTAAATTTTCAAATTCATTAGTTCAAGCAAAGTAAGTGCTGCTTGTGCACCTTTATTACCAAGTTTTGTACCAGCACGTTCTATTGCTTGTTCTATATTTTCTGTTGTTATAATTCCGTATGCAATTGGCAAATTTGATTCTAACATAAGTTGTGCTATACCTTTGGTTACTTCTGTTGCAATATATTCGTTATGAGTTGTATCACCTTTTATCACAGCACCTAATGCAATTATTCCATCATATTTTTTAGAAGATATTGCTTGTTTACATGCATATGGTATCTCAAAACTTCCAGGCACCCATACAACATCTATGTTTTCTTCATCTACTTCGTGTTGTACTAAAACTTCGATTGCAGCTTCCAAAAGATGTTTTGTAATAAAATCGTTAAATCGTGACACAACTATACAAACTTTTTTCCCTTTACCAACTAGTTTACCTTCGTAAATCTTTCCTTTCATAAAACTTTCTTCCTCCTTTGTTTTTAATTTGTTCTTCAATAATTTTTTTATATCACTAATTTATAATATAGTATTTAAACCGCCAACTAATCTGTTATAAAAAACTCGCCGTCAAAAACATGATAAACTTTACCTTCTAAATACACATTGCTTACAGGCGAAATTAAATCTTGTGGCGAATTCTTTTTAAATCCTATTTTTAATATTTCCCCACTTTTTGTAATACACTTTACAGGTGGTTCAACATAGTTTTTTAAAGAAGCAATGATAGCTGCTGCTGTAACACCTGTACCACAGGAAAGTGTTTCTGCTTCAACACCGCGTTCATATGTTCTTACAACAATCATATGTTTATCTTTAACTTCAACAAAATCAACATTTGTGCCTTCAGGTGAGAAAATTTTGTGGTACCTAATTTCTCTACCAATTTTATCAACATCAATTTTTTCAATTTCGTCAACAAAAATTACTGTATGTGGTACACCTGTGTTTATAAAATCAGCATTTATTTCTTTCTCATTTTCAAGTTTTATTACAATATCTAATTTATATTGTGTTGGATCGTTTAACTTAAGTTTTACAATATTATTTCTTTTAATCTCGCAAGAGACAACACCTACTGCTGTCTCAAAATTCACAATTTCTTCACACAACTCAAGTTCATAAGCATAGTATGCAATACATCTCGCACCGTTACCACACATTGATGCAAAAGAACCGTCAGAATTATAGTACACCATCTTAAACTCACAATTATCTTTTGTTGATGGTTCTATTATTAAAAGACCATCTGCGCCAACTGCAAATTTTTGTTTACACATTCTTTTTGCTAATTCAGGATATTTTTTTAACTGTATTTTTTTATCAAAATTGTTTATTATTATAAAATCGTTACCTGAAGCAACAAATTTTGCAAACTTAATTTTTTTCATAAATTTCTTTTTCTATCAAATCATTAAAAATTTCTCGTTTACGAATTAGGTAAAAACTGTCGTTATCAACCATAACTTCGGCAGGACGTAACCTCGAATTATAGTTTGAACTCATAACAAACCCGTATGCACCAGTTGTCTCTATAACAAGCAACCCACCGTTTTCAACATCAACAACTGTCCTATTTTTTGCTAAAAAATCTGATGTTTCACAAACAGGACCTACTATGTCACAAGTAATCATTTTAGAGTGATTAGAAATTATTACTGGAATTACATTATGATATGCACCATAAAATGTTGGACGAATTAAATCTGTCATACTTGCATCAACTATTAAAAAATTTTTATTCCTTACTTTTTTATGATACAAAACTTTGCATACAAGTATTCCTGCATTACCAACAATGTATCTACCTGGTTCACAAATTATTGTAACATCTTTTGGAATAATTTTTTTTAATTTTGAAAAAAGTGTTTGTGGAGTTGGAGGTTCCTCATCTTTATACTTTATTCCGAGACCACCACCAACATCTATGTATCTTATATCAAATCCAAGATTTTTTAGGATATTAAAAATTTTAACAACTTTTTTTGTTGCTTCAACAAACGGTTTTATATTACATATTTGTGACCCAATATGAAAATGAAGACCAATTAGGTTAATTTTTTTACATCTTTCTTTAATATACTTAGCGAAATCGATCACATCTTTTATAGGTATACCAAACTTTACTCCTTCTTCACCAGTTGAGATATGTGTAATTGTATATGTGTTTATTTCAGGATTGACTCGTATAGCAACATCAACATTTCTTTTTGCAACTTTGTTTATTAAATCAACTTCATCTTTTGATTCAACATTTATAAGCAAAATTTTATTTTTTATTGCAAACTTTATTTCCTCTTCGTTTTTCCCAACACCTGCAAAAACAATTTTTTTAGGTTCAACACCAACTTTTAACACACGCCATAATTCACCATATGATGTAACATCAGCCCCACCACCAAGTTCTTTTATAATTTTTATAATACTATAATTTGTATTTGCTTTCACAGCATAACATATAAGATGGTTTCTATCAGCCAAAGCTTGTTTATAATTATTAAAATTTTTTACTATTTGATTTTTTGAATACACATATAATGGTGTACCAAAATTCTCTACAAGTCTTTCTATTTCTACTTCTTCAAAAAACAAATTGTTATTTTTATATTTTAAATTTGGTGTTACTAACTTTGGTTGCATATATTTTTTATTTTTTTAATTTGTAGCTTAACTTGATTTAAAGAAGTTCCACCGGTTGAATCGTGTGAATTTATTAGTTTCCTAACATCAAAAATTTCTAAAAGTTTTTGATAATATTTCTGACTAAAGTTTTTACCTAAGAACTTTTTATATTCTTCAAAAGAAAGAGATTTTAAACTTTTTTTATTTTCTTTACAATACTTTAATATATTCTTTAGTTTAACATATGCTTGTTTATAACTAACACCAAAATTTTTGACTACAAAATTTGCTAATTCTGTAGAAAAAATGTAATCAAATTTTTCAACATCTTTTTCTAACTTTTCTTTATTAACAACCATGTTTGAAAAAATAATTGTTAAAACTTCCAAACATTCTTTTGTAACATTAACACTGTCAAAAAGATAAATTTTATCTTCTTGCATATCTCTGTTATAACTTAATGGTAAGGCTTTCATTAATGTAAGGATACCTATTAAGTTAGAATAAATTTTTGCTGTTTTACCACGGACAAGTTCTAAATAATCAGGATTTTCTTTTTGTGGCATTATTGACGATATTGACAAAAGTTTTTTTTGTAGTTTAACATAATCAAAAGCAGGATTAAGATAAATAATTAATTCTTCAGCTATTCTTGACAAATGCATTGATAAAATAGATAAACACGAAATTAGCTCAATTATAAAATCTCTGTCAGAAACAGCGTCAACTGAGTTGTATGAGACATCTTTGAAACCCAATTTTTTTGCTAATTTAATTCTATCTATTTTAAACGAAGTACCTGCTAACGCTGCTGAACCTAAAACCAAAATATCAACTCTTCTATAACAATCTTTCAAACGTTCAATATCTCTTAACAACCACCATGCAAAACATAATATATAATGACTAAAAAGTACTGGTTGTGCAGGCTGAAAATGTGTATACCCAACCATTGGTACATCAATATTTTTTTCTGCTAACTCAACAATTTTTAAAACAAGATTTTTTATAAGACCAATTATATTTTTTATCTCGTCTTTTATATACATTCTTTCATCTGAAACAACCATATCGTTTCTACTTCTTGCAGTACGAATTATACCAGCTAATACTTTCTTTTTCCCTAAAAGTTTTTCTAAAGTTGTTTCTACAGAGAAATGTATATCTTCATCATAAACTAACTCTTTATTTTTCATTTTCTTTAACATTGACACAACTTTTTTTACATGTTTTTTATCCACAATACCACATTCAGCAAGCATGTTTGTCCATGCAATACAAGTTTCTATTTCATACGGTTTAAGAATTTTGTCATAATCTATTGACGACAAGAAGTTTTTTAACAAATCTTTCTTCATTATTTTTTACCTTCTTAATATTTTAAGTAATACTTACAAACTCTTTCACCATTTCTTTCAATTTTTTATATGCAAGTTTTTTATTTTTTTCTTCTTTTAATATATTGATTATTTTAGAACCAACGATGAACCCATCAATATAATCAAGTATAGGTAAAACTTGAGAAACTTTTGATATTCCAAAACCTGCGCATATTGGTTTATCAGTTTCTTTCCTTATTTTCTTTACAAATTTATAAAAATATTCAGGTAACGATTTTCTTTCACCAGTAGTCCCTGTAAGTGTGACAAGATAAACAAATCCTGTTGTGTTGTTATAAATAAGTTTTCTTCTTTCATACGATGTAGTTGGTGCTAATAACAAAATTGTGTCAATGCCAAACTCTTTAGATAACAACAAAACTTCGTTTTCCTCAACTATACAGTCAGCAAAAATTATTCCGCGTACACCACACTTTTTTGCTTTTATAAAAAATTTTTCTATACCATAAATTATTGGAGGATTTAAATATGTCATCAAAACAGGATAATAATTTTTATACCTTAAAGTTTTCTCTACTACATCAAAAACATCGTCTATAGTTATTTTGTTTTTTAATGCTATAAAAGATGAATATTGTATAGTAGGACCGTCAGCCACTGGGTCTGAAAAAGGAATACCAATTTCTATAATCTTAACATTGTTTTCTAAAAAAAGTTTTATAATATCTATTGTATCATTTTTTGTTGGGAAACCACAAGTGATATATGGAATAAACTGTTTTTTAACAAATATGTTATCGAAATTCATTTTTGTTTCTCAGGCAGTTGTTGTAAAGATGTCTTTACATCAATACTTGCTACATTTTTAAGTTGTGAATCTAACAAAGTAAGATCTTTTTCTGTATCAATATACCTTTCATACGCATTTTTTATATGTTTACCAACAACAGAAAAATTTTCTTTAAATTTTTCTAAACTGTTTAACAACGCGTGAAGTTGCTGCATCAAAACCGATATATTTTTTGAAATTTGTTCCGTCTTTAACCCTGTAATAATAAATTGTAAATACGGTAGTAACGTTTGTGGAGAAGAAATTATTACATGTTTTTTTGCAGCATATCTTATAACACTGTTATCTTTTATTTTTAAATTTATTACTTTTAAAAATACTGCTTCTGAAGGGATATACATAAAAGCATAATCACTGCCATATTGCGGCAAAACATATTTTTCCGATATATCATCAATTTGTTGTTGTATAGAATCTAACAATTCTTTTTCATATTTTTTCCTTTCTTTTTCATCTTTTGCTTCTTCATATTGTAAAAATTTTTCCATGTTAAATTTAGAATCAATTGGGATAACTTTATCTTTGTAGATTACTGCAGCATCCACTTTTTCATTACTATGTGGATTTACCGAATATTGGAACCTTATATATTCTTCTGGTAAAACATCTAACAAAAGTTTCTCAAGCAGTTGTTCACCAAAAGAACCTCTCAGTTTCACTGAACCCAAAGATTTTATAAGTTCTTGAGTATTAGTTTTTAATTCTTCAGCGGAACTGTCAAGTTTTGAAATCATTTGTGTTATTTGTGAAAATATTTCAGATGTATTTTTAAGTCGTTCATCAATTTGTTGTGAGACAAGTTTGAACCCAGCAGATGTTGACTCAGTTGTAGTTTTTACTTGAATGTTCAAGTTTTCAATTGTTGAGGATATTTGTTCATTAATTGAATTTCTTAAAAGTTCAAGTTGTGTTCTTAAAGTTGAGTCTGTATTGGAAATTTGGTTTATAGCTTGATTTATATAATTTTGCAAGATTTGAAGAGACTGATAAATTGAATTTTTAAACTCGTTTATTATTTGTGATGAGAATTCAATTTTAGATGCGAAGTCAGCAAGTTTTTGTTCTGTAGATCGTTTAATAAAAGCTACTAAAATTATTAAAAAAACTATCAAAAAAACTACAACTAATAATATCAAATATATATTTGTCATAAAGACAAAGTATGATATTTCAGTTTTTCAGAAAAATTTTTATAATCTTTCAGTTTTAATCCTTTTGGTCCAGATTTTTTTTGTGCTAATTCTTCAATACCGCATAAAGCGTTCTCACAGTTTAAACACGCTCCGTCACAATCTGCTGCTGGATAAAATTTTTTCTCATTTTGTTTCCTTATATAAATAGGTATATCAATTCCTTCACAGTTTTTTGACGACATAAAAATTTTGTTTAACCCTTCAAAAACATTATCCTTTACAATTTTGTATTCCATACACAAAGCAAATGTTATATCATATTTATCACAAAGGTTTCTTAAATAATCAAAAATTTTTAACCTATAATCAAGCTTCGCATTTATATAACCAATATTTTCTATATACAAATTTTTGTAATCATAATAAACAGATGTGCCAAAATATTTTTTTATATTTTCTAAAACAAAATCATAAATTTTAACAGGTATATCTAGAACACTTGCAATAATATGTTTTGCACCGTTGTCTTTTGCCCTTAAAACAATTTCTTTCAAATTTTCTTTACTGTCTGTAATATAAGGAAATATTGGATCTATCCTACATACTGCGAATATATTATTTTCTGACAAAATTTTGATGTTTTCAAAAAGTTTTTCAACAGACGCACCATGTGGCACTAAAATTTTTCTTAACTCTTCATTCACAGTCAGAATTGATATTTGACCAAAACAATGTTTTTTACAACTATCTCTTGGTTCGTTGAAAGACGGTTTGATAAGTTCTATAACATCTTTTGGTATCTCACATTTAGTTATAAATTCTATTGGTATGTTATAGTTTAAAAAAATCTTGATTATTTTTTGTGACAACTTTTCTTTTTTTTCAATTTCTTGGAAAGGATCAGTCACAGGACTTAGATATCCGCAAGAAGCAACTAAAAGTGAAGAAATTTGTTCTTCAACAACTTCCGGAAAATTGTTAAATACAAAAATTTTGTTTTCTTTATGAAACTCTTCAAAATTTCCTGGTAATGCTCTTGCGTAACAATAAAAACATCCTACTGAACAACCGTTATAAGGATTTATAAGCAGCCGTTCCGCTGTACATTCACGACGTGGATTATCTTCAGGTACATACCAACCATGAAGTTGTTTCTTTGTTGTTCTAAATATGTAGTTATACATCACCATAAATTATTTTATTTAAATACTGAGCTGTATATGAATTTTTTACTTTTAACAAACCATCAAACGGACCTTGGTAAACAACATATCCTCCTTCGTCACCACCTTCAGGACCGAGATCTATTATCCAGTCAGCTGTTTTTATAACTTCTGGATTGTGTTCTATTACAACTACAGTATTACCTAGATCTACAAGTTTGTGCAAAACAATAAGTAATTTTTCAACATCGTAAAAATGTAACCCTGTTGTTGGCTCATCAAGAATATACAATGTTTTACCAGTTGATTTTTTACAAAGTTCAGCTGCTAATTTTATTCTTTGTGCTTCACCACCGGAAAGTGTAGTTGCTGGCTGGCCAAGTTTTATGTATCCTAAACCAATATCGTTTATAACAGAAAGAATATTCCTTATTTTATTTATATTACCAAAAAACTCCAACGCTTCCTCAACAGTCATCTCTAAAACTTCGTATATATTTTTACCTTTATATTTTATCTCTAAAGTTTCATCATTAAATCTTTTTCCACCACAAACATCACATTTTACATAAACATCTGGTAAAAACTGCATCTCTATCTTCAACATACCATCTCCTTGACAGTTTTCACACCTTCCTCCTTTAACATTAAATGAGAACCTGCCAGGTTTATACCCACGGCGTTTTGCTTCAGGTGTTTCAGCAAAAAGTTGTCTAATATAAGTAAAAACACCAGTATATGTTGCAGGGTTAGACCTCGGAGTTCTACCTATCGGAGATTGATCAACAATGATTACCTTATCAATATATTCAACACCTAAAATTTTTTTGTGTTTCCCAGGTTCTTCTTTTGAATTATACAACTTTTTAGCAAGCGCTTTGTACAAAATCTCATTAACCAAAGTTGACTTACCCGAACCTGAAACACCTGTCACACAAATAAACAACCCTAAAGGGAACTCAACATCTATATTTTTTAAATTAAACTGTTGCGCTCCTATAACTTTTAAAGATTTATCTTTCTTTTTTCTTTTCTGCAGATTAATATTAATTTTTAGTTCTCCACGAAGATATTTTAAAGTCAACGAGTTATTCTCAGGATAATCTTTTTTTAAAACTTCTTTAACTGGCGCAGAAATAACAACTTCGCCACCATGGATACCTGCTTTAGGACCTAAATCTACAATCCAGTCCGCTGATTTAATAACTTCTTCATCGTGTTCAACAACAATTAATGTATTCCCAATATCTCTTAACGAATGCATAGCGTTTATTAACCTTTGTGTATCTCTTGGATGTAGCCCTATCGTAGGTTCATCTAACACATATAGCACTCCTGTTAATCCACTACCAATTTGTGTTGCTAAGTTTATTCTTTGTGCTTCACCACCAGCAAGTGTGGATGTTTCCCTATCAAGTGTTATGTAATCAATACCTACCTGCAATAAAAATTCTGTCCTATGATTTATTTCTTTTAGTATAGGTTTTGCAATTTCTTGTTCTTGAGGTGTTAACTCAAGAGAGTTTATAATTTCTTTAAATTCTTTTATTGAATATGAACACAATTCAACAATGTTTAAATAACCCTTTTTTGTTTTAATCTTTACAAACAAACTTTCTTTTTTAAGCCTGGCACCATTACATTCAGAACAAACCACTCGACTTATATATTTGTTATAAATCTCTTCTTTGACAAACTCTGAATCTGTTTCGTTATACCTTCGTTGTAAATTAGGTATCACACCTTCAAAAATACCATCACCATACAAAATTATTTTCTGTTGTTCTTTAGAAAGTTTGTTAAACGGTTTTGAAAGATCTATATTATGCCTTCTTGCCACATCTTCAAGAATCTCTTCGTAATAACTTCTCCAAGCAGATTTCCATCTATGAGTACGTGTAGTGATAGGGTCAGCGAAAGGTTTTATTGCACCTTCGTATATTGAAAGATTCTTATCAGGTATAACCAAATCCGGATCAACCTCAAGTTTGTGTCCTAACCCGTCACAAGATGGACATGCACCATATGGCGAGTTAAACGAAAACATCCTTGGTTCAAGGTTTGGCATACTAAAACTACAATTTACACAACTAAAATGTTCAGAAAAAATTTGTTCTTTAAATTTTGTTCCTTGCCGAGTTAAAATTAAAACTAACCCGTTGGATTTTTTTAACGCAATTTCTACTGAATCAGCAATACGAGATTTATTTTCAATATTTACAGTAAGTTGGTCAACTACAATTTCAATATTATGTTTTTTATATCGGTCAAGTTGAATTTTGCCAGGAGGTGTTTCATCTAAATCATAGATTTTACCATCAATTCTTACAAATATAAACCCTTCTTTTAAAATTTTGTTCAACAATTCTTGGTAAATACCAATCCTTCCTCTAACAACTGGTGAGCATATATAAATTTTTTCGTTATTATACGACCTTAATATTTCTTCTACGATTTGTTGAGCAGAAGCTGATGTAATTTGTGGATGGTCTTCACAATTAGGACAAAAAACTTTCCCCACTCTTGCGTATAAAAGACGAAGATAATCATAGATTTCCGTTGTAGTACCGACGGTAGAACGTGGGTTATGTGACGGCGCTTTTTGTTGTATTGCAATCGCAGGTGATAACCCTTCAATTTTGTCAACATCAGGTTTGTCCATTAAAGGAAGGAACTGTCTTGCATATGCAGATAGTGATTCAACATACCTTCTTTGACCTTCAGCATAGATTGTATCAAATGCAAGCGAAGATTTACCTGAACCCGAAAGTCCTGTTATAACAATAAGTTTATTTTTTGGCAATTCAAGATTTATATTTTTTAAATTATGTTGCCTTGCACCACGAATTATAATTTTGTCCATAAGTTAACAAAAAGATAAGTAAAATTTTGGAAGTTTTTATTTTATTAACTTCCAACCAAAGGGAAGAATAAAAGTTAACAATACAATTTTAAACACATCGCCTATAATAAACGGTATCACACCTAACATTAACGATTTTAACAGATTAAAATTAGTGTAAAACATAAGCCAAAATATACCAAATAAATAAATTAGTATATTGCCAGTTACCATTGCGAAAAATGTTTTAACAAAACTTTTACTATATCCAAGTTCTGAAAACAAACCACAAACATAACTTGCTACTAAAAATCCAATAATATAACCGCCAGTAGGACCTAATAAATACCCAAAACCTGCACCTTTTGCAAAAACTGGTAAACCTGTTAATCCTTCCAAGATATACAATCCTACAATATATACAGCCTTCCTACCAAAAATTGTACTTAAAAACAGTACTGCAAACGTCTGCATTGTAATAGGAACCGGCGTAAAAGGAAGAAAAAAACTTATTTTTGATGACAAAATCAATAATAAGTTTCCAAAAACAATGTTTGCCAAATCGTACGCACATTGTTTAAATTTAGTATCAATTTTTAAAACCTGTGTTGCAAAATAATAAGCGTATGTGTGGTTCACTTTATAATTACCTCCTCTTACAGACAATATTTTCTGTTTATTTATAAAATTTATTACGAAATGACAAGTTTTAGAAAAAAGTTTTAGTACACACTTAATTAAACAAAATGTTGGTGTTTATGCATACAGTACTCTTATGTTGAATTAGAAACAAAAAAATTAACAGTGCAGCAAAAAAAGCAAATTTTAAAGCAATAAAATATTGACGATGATGTTGATAAAGAATTTTGGAAAAAGTTGCTAGAAAAAAATAATATAGTAGTAAGTGCGACGTATCTAAAAGATACCTCTGAACAACTAAAATATAAAAAAGTTTTTAAAAGCGAGGAAAAAACATTAAGATTGAAACTTAATATTTTTTCAACCTTCATTTAGGATTTTCTATCTAACGTAAGTAGTAAATCTAAATTCCTTATTAGCAGATTAAGACATATCAACATTTTGTAATGTCTCAGCAATATACAAGTCTAAATTCCTCATTGGCAAATTAAGACCGCCTTCACGCAAAATTTTTCTTATGTCTATATCGTTTAAATTCCTCATTGGCAAATTAAGACCAGAATGTATAGACAAGAAATTGTTATTCATAATTATGGTTTAAATTCCTCATTGGCAAATTAAGACTGTAGTAAGAACCTTCTTTACAAGCATACCACACTAGTTTAAATTCCTCATTGGCAAATTAAGACTTGGCGAGCACACTGGGAACTACCTTCGTTCACGCAGTTTAAATTCCTCATTGGCAAATTAAGACCCTACATTTGCCGGATGTACAAACCACGATTGAAGCATGTTTAAATTCCTCATTGGCAAATTAAGACAAATCTTGATGAGTTTAGTGATTTTTATCAAGATCGGAAGAGCGGTTCA
>CAZLOB010000022.1:0-72707 GCA_964561135.1 uncultured Elusimicrobia bacterium
TACCTTTTACCATGTTTTCAAAAACCATATATTTCATTTTTTGATATGTTAAAAAATCCCCTATTAAAAGCTCTACCTCATTTAGATATAGGAAAAAGTGTATATCAGGTACTTTCAAGATATTTCAAAAGTGAAAATTTAAAGTTCTGTTTTACATTTCAATCAAAATATTTAGGTATGTCTGCATGGGAATGTCCTGCTGCATTTGCTATTATTGCATATATTGAACATAAATTTGGAATATATCATGTAATAGGTGGTCTAAATAAAATTTCTAATGCTATGGCTAAAGTTTTTGTTAAAAAAGGTGGAAAGTTGCTTCTTAATCATGAAGTTAAAAAAATTGTCAATAATGGTAAAAAAATCGTTGGTGTTGAATTAAAAGATGGAAGATTCATTGAAGCAGATGAATTAATAGTCAACGCAGATTTTTCTTATGCTGTAACTAATTTAATGGATGAAAAATATGTTAAAAAATATTCTAAAAAAAAACTTTCAAAGAAAAAATATTCTTGTTCTACATTTATGTTATACCTTGGGGTTAAGAAAAAGTATGACATTCCTCATCATAATGTTTTTTTTGCAAAAGATTATAGAAAAAATGTAGAGGATATTTTTAAAAGGAAAAAATTGCCAGAACAAATTTCGTTTTATATTCAAAATGCTTCAAAAACAGATCCTACATTAGCTCCTGAAGGTAAATCAACTATATATGTGTTAGTTCCTGTACACAATTTGAAAAATAGTGAAACTGATTGGGAAAAAGAAAAAGAATTATTTAAAAATAAAGTATTACAAGAAATTGTAAAAAGGACCGAATTAAAAGATTTATTAGAAAACATAGAAATAGAAAAAATAATAACTCCTAAAGATTGGGAAGAAAAATATAATGTATATTATGGCGCAACTTTTAACTTAGGTCACAATTTAAGCCAAATGTTATACTTTAGGCCAAGAAATAAGTTTGAATGTTTTGATAATTGTTATTTAGTTGGCGGAGGCACACACCCAGGTAGTGGTTTACCTACAATATTTGAATCAGGCAGGATTTCTGCTAATTTGATATGTAAAAAATATAATGTAAAATTTAAACAACCATCTTCTTTGGAAGAAAAAATTGTAAATTACTTATTCTAATTTTATAGGATTCACTAATTCTTCTGGAATTTGTTAAAAATATTTCAAATTGGTTCTGTTAACCAAAAATGATGTTCTTTGAAATACAAAAAAATTAGTTAAAAAGCAACGCATAGTAGTAAACCTCTTAAGATTGGTATGGATAGTTGATTTAATAAGGTGTTTAGAGATGCTTGTTTGATGTTAGAAATAATTTTTAAGTTATGAGCGATAAAGAAAATAGTGAGGTATGCTATGGCTGATATTTCTGATTTGAAGCCATTTCTTTGTTTAAGTTTAGATTTTATGTTGCTGAAGAATCTTTCTAATTTGTTGTTAGAAAGTTTAGAAGGTGAATAGATATCAGTTTGTATATGTTGGCAGGGAGGTAGGGTATATTCGACGGCGAGTTTGATATTTTGAGCATGGTCAGATATGATGATTGAAGGTGTTGAGTTAGTAAGTTGTACAGCGAGATTTAATGTGTATGCTATGGCTTGAGCGTCGCGTGTAGGAGATAAAAACCAAGATAGTATACAACCTGAGTTGTAATCCATAACGACGATGAGATAATATTTTATGCCGTTGACTTTGATTACGGTTTCGTCGGTTGACCATATGAACCATTCGTTTGTTAATATAAACTTTTTGTTGATTAAAGCCAAAGATGCGAGGTAAGACAATTTGTTAGTCCATTTGAGTATAGATACATGAGATGGTGTTTTTAAGTTAGGGAATCTGATTTTAAGTTCTTTTTTGATGTTTCTTAGAGATAGTTTATGTACGAAGTACAACCTTAATGCATAGAGTATCATTTCGTAGGGGAATTTAAAGAACTTAGGTAGTTTAAAGAAATTTTTTTGGTTTAAAGCTTGGTAGTAAAATTTTTTAAGTTTTTTGTTGTAAGATATTGTGAAGCCACATCTTTTTGAGCAACCTAGTTGTATAGAATTTTTGTTAGATTTTCTAATGTCTAGTCTACTTGTGCATAGAGGGCAGTTGCCGTGGATATGTTTTTTTGGTTTTTTAATTCTTTCGGGGACAAATTGTTTGCCACAGATTTTGCATTTATATTTTTGTAGTTTAGTTTTTTGTTCTTTTGCCATATTTGACGACATAGTTTGAGCTACAGCGGTCACAAGAGACATTAGGATATTTAGGTGGTTTTAAAGTAGCACTTGTTGTTTGAGTTTATTTATTTGTTTTGTGTTTAAGTTGTTCATGTGTGTGTACCTCCTTTGTTTAGGATTCTCCATTGGTTTTGTTGACCAAGGGGGAGTGTCTTTATATACATAATTTTTAATTTTTTCGTCTATAGTTTTCATAAATATCATAAAAAAGTTAACATAACGCATTTTAAAGGAGGAGTGAATATGAAAAGGATAACAATTTTTGTGTTATTATGTATTATCTGTTTTATTGCTAAAAGTGAAACAAGGACGGTTGGTGTAGGTTATACATTTGATACAGGATTACATTTTAGGTTAAAGCGGTTTGAAGCACAAATAATTTTTGGTGATGTTACATTATATGGGTTAAGATTTTATCCGTTTGAAAAGTCAGTTATGATATCATCTTTTTTAAATAACTTTTATGCAGGTTTTGAAGCAGATATTGTTCAATCAAAACTATTAGATGGTGGGTATGTTGCAGGCATTTTTGGAGGTTTGGATAAAAGTGTTTTTAAAAACTTACATCTTTCTTTAGACATTGGATTTTATATGGCAAGTTTAAAAGGATTGGAAACAGTAAACGATACAGGTATTATAATAAGCACTAAATTAACATATTATTTAGGAGGTGGTAAAAAATGAAGAGGTTAATTTTAAAAGTGTTTTCAATTATGTCAATAATTATGTTATTTTTAACATTTCATAAAATATACAGTCTTGAATTTGGTTTTGGAGTAAAAAGTTTTGTAAAAAAAGTGATAGAAAAAGGACAACAGGAAGGAAAGATTAAAGAAGAAGAAGGTGGAGAAGAGAGTGGGGATTATGATATTGAATGGGTCAAATATTTAGATAAAAATAACACTGAGTGGGATTCTGGAACAAATTTAGCTATTGACAAATCTGGCAATATATATGTTTCAGGAACTTATATTGATTTACCTAGTATTGATTCACCTATATCGAAAAATTATATAGTTTTGGCTAAGTTTTCTCCTTCAGGAGATAAAGAATGGGAAGAGAATATAGTAGGAAGTCCGTATGATGTATGTTGGGGTGTAGCAGTAGATCAAAATGGTGAGCATGTTTATATTACAGGGAATACTTTTGGTGATTATTTTGATGGTGTTCTGTGTCTTGGTGATGGAGATATTTTTTTGACTAAATACGACTCAAATGGTAATAAATTATGGACAAAGGTTTTTGGTGTTGATGGTTCATATGAAGCAGGATACAACATAACGGTTGACAATTCTGGCAATGTTTATATTGTTGGTGAAACAAACGGAAGTTTTGGTACTGAAGGACACCAAGGCGGTCTTGACGGATTTTTAGCTAAATTAGATTCTAATGGTAACATTCTATGGATAAAACAAATTGGTACTTCTAAAGACGAAGAATGTTCAAGTGTGGGGACTGATTCTTCAGGAAATGTTTATGTAACCGTAATATCTTCTTCCTCTCAAGGCTTTGGTGGACTTTTGATAAAATATAATTCAGAAGGTGAAAAAGTATGGGAGAAAACTTTTGACAAAGAAGGACCTTTAGGTTTAACAGTAGACTCTTCTGGAAATATTTATGTAACAGGATGTTGGTTAGATGTGTCCGCACTTAAAATTTTTTTAGCTAAATATGATACAAGTGGGAATAAAAAATGGATAAGTTATAATATACTTCCTTCTGCTGTTGGTTTTGGAGTCGCTGTAGGTACATCTGAGGTATATATTACAGGTGGTTTTGGGGTTTCTCCTATTAAAAGAGACGCTATAATAGCAGGAAGTGGAGGTGGTTTTTTAGCAAAATATTCTTTATCTGGCAACGAGATATGGACTAACATACTGGGTGGTGGTATGTGTGGTTTTGATATAGCAGTTGATTCTTCTTATATTTATATTACAGGTTTTACTACTGCAACAGGTTCAAGTAGAGATATATTCTTAATGAAATTAAGAACAAAGTGATAAAAAAACTGTTTACTACTATTATCCAAATATTCAACTTAAAATGAAAAATAGTTTTTGACAAGTTTAAAACTGCTTCTATGATATTGTGAATACTGTTTTCTGTGCAAAAAATGCCGTTGCACTAAATATACCTTGAACAACTTACCAACCTATTCTACATAATAACTTAAATAACTCCTACCAAACTTTACCCTTAAACAAAATATTTTTATAACTAAATCTTGACATTTTGAAGTTTATATCATAAAATTGAAAGAAAAAATGAAATACAGAGATTATTCAAACAAAATATTTGGTTTTGTTTTAAAACTATCAGCAACGCTTTCTTTAAGCATAATCATATTATTATTTATTGTATTAGTTAAACAAAGTTTTTTAGCTATTAAAACTTTTAAGCTTAAATTTTTTGTGGATACAAATTGGGACCCTGTTTTTGGAAAGTTTGGCGCTTTACCGTTTATTTATGGTACATTACTGACTTCATTTTTATCTCTCTTAATCTCAACCCCGATATCAATATGTGTTGCTTTGTTTTTATCTGAGTTTGCTACAGGAAAAATAAAAGAATATCTTAGTGTTGTTATATCACTTCTTGCTGCTATACCAAGCGTGATTTATGGTCTGTGGGGAATTTTTGTATTAGCTCCAATTATGAGGAATTATGTATATCCTGTGATACAAAAAATTTTTGGTTTCTTACCATTTTTCCAAGGTAGTATATACGGGTTGGATTATTTTTCTGCAAGCATTGTGTTAAGTATTATGATAACTCCAACAATATCTTCTATCTCAACAGAGTTGTTTGACGCTGTACCAAAAAGTTTAAAAGAGGCAGCTTTGGCTTTAGGTGCTACAAAATATGAAATGATAAAAATAAGTATATTAAAAACTACAAAAATAGGTATAATTGCTGCTGTGTTGTTAGGTTTAGGAAGAGCAATAGGTGAAACAATGGCTGTAACAATGATTATAGGTAACACACCAACTATTTCTTTATCACTTTTTTCTTCAGGTGCTACTTTGGCTTCAGTTATTGCTAACGAGTTTGCTGAAGCTACCGAAGATTTATATTTGTCTTCTTTGTATTATATCGGCTTAGTTTTACTTTTGGTAACTTTGGCTTTAAATATAATTTCTAAGTTGTTGATTAAACATTTAGTAAAAGTAAGATGAATAGAAAACTGAAAGATAAAATTTTTAAATTTTTCATTTTTAGTTCGGTAGGCGTAGTTGTTTTTATTTTGTTATTTATTACTGCATATGTTTTATACAAAGGTTTTTCATCTATTAATTTAGATTTTTTTATAAGGTTGCCAAAACCTGTTGGAGAACCAGGCGGTGGTATGGTAAACGCTATCGTCGGAAGTTTTATGATCGTATCTTTGGCAACATTGTTTTCTATACCTTTAAGTGTGCTTACTGGAGTTTATCTTTCTGAATATAAAAACGAAAAGTTTACAAATATTGTTCGTTCAGCCTTAGAAATATTAAGTGCTGTACCTTCTATTGTGATAGGTATATTTGTGTACGGATTAGTTGTGTTGCCGATGAAAAGATTTTCGTTGCTTGCTGGTTCAATCGCATTAAGTATAATAATGATCCCGTTAGTCGCAAGGACTACTGAAGAAATGTTGAATATGATACCACCAACGATAAAAGAAGCTGGTTTGGCTTTGGGAATAAAAAATTGGAAAGTGATTTTTTATATACTTCTTAACACAGCTAAACCTGGTGTTTTAACAGGGATATTGCTTGCTTTGGCAAGAATTTTTGGTGAAACAGCACCACTTTTGTTTACTGCTTTTGGGAACAGGTTTTGGCATAGGAGTTTGTTAGACCCTGCTGCTGCTTTACCATTACAAATATTTATTTATGCAATTTCACCATATGATGACTGGAACAGGCAAGCCTGGGCTGGTGCTTTTGTGTTAATTGCAATTGTTTATATTTTACTTATTATAAGCAGGAAACTAATTTTAAAATATAAGTAATAATGATATGGAAGAGATAAAGATAAAAATAGAAGGGCTCTCTGCTTGGTATAGTGAACATCAAGTTTTAAAAAATATATCGTTTAATATTTATAAAAACAAAGTGACAGCTATAATTGGGCCATCTGGTTGTGGTAAGTCAACCTTAATAAGATGTATAAACAGGTTGCATGAAGTTGTACCTTTTGCTAAGGTTACAGGTAAAATATATATAGATGACAAAAATATATACGATCCTGATGTTGATCCAATGGAAGTAAGAAAAAAAGTTGGTATGGTTTTCCAACAGCCAAACCCGTTCCCTACGATGACAATTTATGATAATGTCGTAATTGGTCTCAAACTTAACGGTATTAAAGATAAAAAACAACTAAATGAATTAGCAATACAAGCTTTGATTGAAGCAGGATTATACGAAGAAGTAAAAGATAAACTTAATTCTTATGCAACAAAACTTTCCGGTGGGCAACAACAAAGGTTGTGTATTGCAAGAACTTTAGCTTTGAAACCAGAGATAATTCTTTTTGATGAACCGTGTTCGGCTCTGGATCCAATTTCTACTGCAATAATAGAGAATACAATAGAGAAATTGAAAGAGAATCATACAGTGATAATTGTTACGCACAACTTACAACAAGCAGCAAGAGTTGCTGACTACACAGCATTTTTATATTTAGGTGAACTAATAGAATATGGTCCAACGAACTCGTTATTCACTGCACCAAAGATGAAAAAAACTGAAGAATACATAAGAGGAGTTTTTGGGTGATTAATAGTTAAAGTTGACAGTTGAAGGTCATTTTGTGTGCTTTGTAAGAGTTTATATAGTAGAATTTAATACTATCAATAAATATTGGGAGGTGATGCCAAACATGTTTCAAGAAAAAATGTTAAGTTTAAAAAACAAAATAATAGAATTTGCTAATTTAGTAATTGATATGTCTAAAGAAACCTTTATACGGTTGAAAAACAGAGATGAAAATATTGAAAAGTTAGTAATGGAACGCGAGACAAAAGCAAATAATATGGAAGTAGAAATAGAAGAAGATTGTGTATACATTATAGCACAATATGGACCAAAAGCAACTGACTTAAGGTTTGTTATCACGGTATTAAAAATGAGTAACGATTTTGAACGTATTGCTGACCATGTAGTAAATATTGCTCAAAGTGGAAAAATTTTGATAATGAACAATATGTACATTTTAAAAACATTCTGGAATCTTTTAGAAGAACTTTTTAACAAATCCTCATACATGTTTGAAACAAGCATAAAAGCGTTTATAAACAAAGATATAGGACAAGCAAAGTATATTTGCAAGTTTGATCAAGAAGTAGATATGTTAAAAAGAGATATATACAAAAAACTTGTTGAAGAAATAAAAAACAATCCTGAAAATATTGAGAATTTGTTACATATTGAAAGAATAATAAACAATCTTGAACGTATTGCAGATTTGTCTACTAACATTTGTGAAGATGTTGTGTTTTTATACGAAGCAGCAATTATAAAACATCATAAGAAAGAAATTTTGTAGTTTATGTTATTTATACTTTTTATTGTTTTAAACCTTTCCTTTAATTTATACTCAGAGGTAAGGATAGTTGCAGTAGGTGATTTCATGCCTGGAAGTACTTATCCAAAACCGATACTTCTCTCTAAAGAAAAACTTGATGAAATTTGTGAAAATATAAAACAATATATACCTCAAGCTGATATAAAAATATTTAACTTAGAAGGGGTTTTAACAACAAGTACACAACCTTTTAAAAGAATTAAAAAAACTTATTATTTTGCAATACCACCTGAATATGTGACAATAATAAAAAAATTAGGGTTTAACACAGCAAGTCTGGTTAACAACCATGTGTTAGATTTTGGTTTAAGCGGATATAAAGAAACAGTAAAAATTTTAGAAGAAAATCAAATAAAGTATGCTGGTGAAAAAGGTAAGTTTGCTGAGTTTATTGTTAAGGAAAAAAAAGTTTGTGTTGTATCGTTCGGTTTTACTTATCCTAAAAAATTTTATTCAATTTTAAACATTAACGAAGCAAAAAAAGTTGTCACTGAATTAAAAGAAAAATATGATATAGTTATTGTTTCTTTTCATGGTGGCAAAGAAAGTTTTGAAAGGACTTTTGATGAAATGGAAGAATTTTTATCAGAAAAAAGGGGTAACTTAATAGCGTTTAGTCATGCTGTTATTGACGCAGGTGCTGACTTAGTAATAGGTCATGGTCCACATGTTCCACGTGCATTAGAGTTGTATAAGAAAAAACTTATTGTTTATAGCCTGGGAAACTTTTTTACATATGCAAGGTTTAATTTAGAAGGTATACGTTCATATGCACCAATGATATACGTTCTTCTTGATGACGAGGGAAATTTTAAAGAAGGTAAAATAATACCGTTTATACAAACTGGTTTAGGTATACCTGTTTTTGATAACGAAAAAAAAGTTGTTAAATTAATAAAAAAATTAACTGAGCTTGACTTCCCACAAACAACATTGCATATTGACGAGGAAGGGAATCTGCAAATTAAACAATATTAAATCAATCCTTTATGTATCTAAATCGTATATTCAAAAAAAAATGACAAGCACGTTAAGCAATTTTTAAAACTATTGATTTTTAGAATATAAATTAGTAAATGATTAAAGTGTCAAATTTTAAACTATATTTTGTAAACAATCATGACAATAAATCAAGAATTAATTGAAAAATACAAAGATCTTGTTTCTGAAATAGGAAAGATTGGAGATTTTCTTTAACATTGCTGAAAAAGAAAAACTTTTGGCTGAGATACAACAAAAACTTGCTAATACTCAACTGTGGCAAAACACTTCTTCACAACAATATCTTGAACTAACAAAACAATTTCAAGAAGTTCAAAAGAGTTTAGAAGTATATAACAAAATAAAATATTTACAACAAGAGTTAGAAACAATATTAGAACTACATAAAGAAACAGATGAACATTCTTTGGCAACAGAGTTTAAAAATTATCTTGCAGAACTACAGCAAATTGTAAACCAACTTAAGTTAACAATTTTTCTTAACGAACCATATGATAAATCTAACGCTATTGTAACGCTTCATGCAGGCGCTGGTGGAACTGAAGCTTGTGACTGGGTTGAGATGTTGTTTAGGATGTACACACGTTGGGCAGATAAAAAAGGGTTTAAAGTAGAACTTGTTGATATTTCAAAAGGTGAGGAAGCGGGTTTTCGTAGTGTTATGTTTATTGTTAAGGGAGATTATGCATATGGTTTACTTAAAGGTGAGGAAGGTGTACATAGGTTAGTGCGAATATCACCCTTTGATGCAAACAAAAGACGACATACATCGTTTGCAAGTTGTGATGTTGCAGCAGAAGTTGCTGAAGAAGAAATAGTTATTGACGAAAATGATTTAAAGATAGAGACATTTCGTGCTTCAGGCCATGGTGGACAACATCTACAAAAAACTGAGTCTGCAGTAAGGATTACTCATATACCCACAGGGATTGTGGTACAATGTCAGACAGAACGGTCTCAGTTAAAAAATAAACTAACTGCTTTAAAAATTTTAAAATCAAGATTGTACAAACTTAAAAAAGAACAAGAATTAAAAGAAAAGCAAAAAGAACGTATACAGAAAGGTGAGATTGGCTGGGGTAGGCAAAAACGTTCTTACATTTTTATGCCGTATCAACTTGTAAAAGATCATATTACAGGAGTTGAAGTAGGAGATATTAATTCTGTAATGGACGGAGAAATAGATGTTTTTATTCAAGCATATCTTGAATATATTGCAAAAAAGAATAAAAAAATATGAATCAAATAGAGAATTTAAGGAAAAAAATAAACCGGATCGATCTAAAAATACTGAATTTATTGAACCGTCGTGCTGAGATTGCAAAACAAATTGGCCAAATCAAATCTTCTAAAGGATACCAAATTTATTCTCCAGAACGAGAAAAAGAAATTATACAAAAAATGATAAAACATAATATGGGACCATTAGATGAGGAAGATGTGAAAGAAATTTTTTCTTTGATTATTCAAATCTGCAGGTATCAACAAAAAAAATTTAAAGTTTCATATTTAGGTCCTGAAGGAACTTTTACCCAACTTGCAGCAATAAAAATTTTTGGTAATAGAAACATTTATATACCTAAAGAAACAATAGGCGATGTGTTTTACAGTGTTGAAAAAAACGAGGTTGAGTACGGTGTTGTTCCTGTAGAAAACACTACTGAAGGTATTGTTTCTCATACACTTGATATGTTTTTAGAATGTGATTTATACATCTGTGGCGAACTTGATATGAAAATTTCACATTGTTTGCTTTCAAAAGAAAACTCTATTAAAAAAATAAAGTATGTATATTCTAACCCACAAGCTTTTGCTCAATGTAAAAACTTTGTTTCTACAAAGTTACATTATGCGAAACTAATTGAAGTGTCTTCTACTGCGGAAGCAGCAAAAATTGTTGCTAAAAAAAGGTATTCTGCAGCAATATCCTCAGAAGTAAGTGCCAAAATTTATAAATTAAACATTTTAGAAAGAAACATACAGGATTTAGAAGATAACTACACAAAGTTTATTGTTATTGGTAAACACCCTATAATGAGACCATCTGGGAAAGATAAAACATCAATTTTGTTTTCTTTAAAAGACAGGGTTGGTATACTGCATGACGCTTTAGCACCGTTTAAAAAACATGGGATTAACCTAACAAAGATAGAATCCAGACCGTCAAAACAACGTCCATGGGAATATGTTTTCTTTGTAGATTTTGTTGGCCATATAAACGATAAAAATGTTAAAAAAGCAATTGAAGAACTGGAAAATTTGTGTACAAATTATAAATTTTTAGGTTCGTATCCACAAGCGAAATAAGTTTAAAACAATGAAAAAAAATATACCGCTACCACAACCTAGAAAAGAAATAAAAAATTTTCAACCATATATTCCTGGCAGACCTATTGAAGAAATTCAGGATAAATTTGGACTAAAAAATGTTTACAAACTTGCCTCAAACGAAAATCCGCTCGGTTGTTCAAAAACAGTAAAAAATCTTTTAGGCAAATTGTACACTTTATTTCATAGGTATCCTGAAGGGTCAAGTTTAAAACTAAGAGAAAAAATTGCAAAAAAGTTTAATGTTTCAAAAGAAGAAGTGATAATAGGTGCTGGTACTGACGAACTTATCGAACTTCTTGGTAAAACATATCTTTCAAAAGAAGACAATATTGTTGTCTCAAACCATGCGTTTATAAGATATAAAATGGCAGGCGAGCTTATGGGTTGTAAAGTAATATCAGTACCAATGAAAGATTTTACTCATGATTTGTTCTCAATGGCAAAAAAAGTTAACAAAAAAACTAAAATTGTTTTCATTGCTAATCCTAACAATCCAACTGGAACATATAATACAAAAGATGAAGTAAATTGGATGTTAAAATATTTTTTAGAAAAAAAACTTTATCCAATAGTTGTATTTGATGAAGCGTATTACGAATATGCAAAAGTTTTCAATGATTATCCGGACAGTTTGTCTTTGCGCAAATTATATCCAAATATTGTCATACTTAGGACATTTTCAAAAGTATATGGTCTTGCAGGGTTAAGAATAGGGTTTGGTATTTCAAGAAAAGAAATTATTGCTGAATTAGACAGGGTTCGTCCCCCGTTTAATGTTTCTGTTGTAGCACAATATGTTGCAGAAAAGGCTATTGATGATGAAGAACATATAGAAAAATCCGTGTCTCATGTTATCCGTGAGAAAGAATTTTTGTATACTCAATTAGATAAACTTAAAATTGATTATATAAAGTCAGCAACAAATTTTGTTTTAATCAATGTTTATCCAAAGAAAGGAATTGATGTGTTTTCAAAATTGCTTAGTAAAGGTATTATTGTACGCGCAATGGATGAGTACGATTTACCAAATCATATACGAGTAACTATTGGGACAAGGAAAGAAAATATTAAGTTCATAAACAATTTCAAACAAATAATAAAAAACTAATGCAATATTTAGTTTTAGGTATAGTTGCGGGTATATTAGGTGGGTTGTTAGGTATAGGTGGTGGTACAATCATAGTTCCATATTTAGTTTATATTAAAAATTTTACTCAACATCAGGCACAAGGTGTAAGTTTAATACTTGCGGCTTTACCAATTGGTTTGCTTGCTTTATTGAAATATTACAAAGAAGGGAACTTTGATTTAAAGATAGGTTTTATAATAGCAATTGGTTTTTTTCTTGGTGGATATTTAGGTGCCACAATAGCACATAAAATTCCTGAAAACCTACTTAGGAAATTATTTGGTATATATTTGCTACTTTTAGGTTTAAAAATGGTATTCGGCAAATGAAAGGAGGGAAAACAAATGATATTAGTTTTAAAAAATAATATCTCAGAAGAACAATTTAATCATATAATAGAAAAAATTAAAGAGTTAGGTTTTACACCACATATATCCAGGGGTGTAAAAAAGACAATTGTTGGTTTAATTGGAGAACAAGCTGAACGTTATAGAGAAATTTTTGAATCAATAGAAGGTATTGAACATATTTCTGAAATTGAGAACCCGTTTAAGTTAGCAAGTAGAGAATTTAAAGAAGAAGATACAATAGTAAAAGTAAATCCTGAGGTTGAGCTTGGTGGTAAAAAAATTGTTGTTATAGCTGGACCTTGTGCTGTTGAATCTAAAGAACAATTTTTAACTATTGCGAAAGAGGTTAAGAAACACGGTGCTGTTTTGTTACGAGGAGGTATTTTTAAACCACGTACTTCACCATATTCGTTTCAAGGGTTAGGTAAAGATGGACTAAAAATTTTAAAAGAAGTAAAAGAAGAAGTTGGGTTAGGTATTGTATCTGAAGCGATGAATATTGAACAAGTTGAAATTTTAGCTGAATATGTTGATATTATACAAATTGGTGCAAGAAATGTACAAAATTTTGAGTTACTTAAAGCTGCTGGAAGAATAAAAAAACCTGTATTATTAAAACGTGGTATGGCAACAACAATCAAAGAATGGCTAATGTCAGCAGAATATATTATGGCAGAAGGAAATTATAACGTAATACTTTGTGAACGAGGTATACGTACGTTTGAAGATTCAACAAGGTTTACTTTAGACTTAAATGCGATACCTGTAGTAAAAAGTTTATCTCATCTACCTGTAATTGTTGATCCAAGCCATGGTATAGGAATAAGAAATTTTGTACCAACAATGGCAAAGGCTGCTATTGTAGCAGGTGCCGACGGGTTAATCATAGAAGTACATCATAATCCTGAACAAGCACTTTCTGATGGCCCACAAAGTATCTATCCGTACCAGTTTGCACAACTTATGCAAGACCTTAGAAAACTTGTGGAAGCTATCGGAAGAAGTATATAGCTACTGATGCAAATAAAACAGATAAGTATAATAGGTGTAGGTCTCATTGGTGGATCAATTGGTTTAGCATTAAAAAAATGTTTATCTTCTGTAGTTATTATTGGTGTTGGGAGGAATGTTGACAAGTTAAAAATTGCAAAAGAAAAAGGATGTATTGACAAGTTTACAACTGATATTAAAGAAGGTGTAAAAGACGCAGATATTGTCATTATTAGTGTTCCTGTTAATTTAACTATAAAATTCGTAGAGTTAGTTTTACCATATGTGAAAGAAGATGCTGTAATAACAGATGTTGCGTCAGTGAAAAATGAAATAATAAAAAAAGTAAAACAAAAGATATTAAAGGTAAAGAAAACAAAAAAAGTACATTTTGTAGGTTGTCATCCATTAGCAGGACTTGAAAAATCAGGTGTTGAATATGCAAAAGAAAACCTGTTTGAAAATTCTGTCTGCGTTATATGTTATGACAAAACAATATGTTCTAAAGATGCTTTAAATAAAATAAAATTTTTGTGGGAAACAATGAAAGCAAATGTCGTTGATCTTGATCCACACAAACATGATAAAATTCTCGCATTAACAAGTCATATGTTACATATTATAGCATATGTTTTAGCAAAACAAATTAATTCAAAAAAGGAATATTTAAAATTTACTGCTGGTGCGTATAGAGATATGACACGTATCGCTGCGTCAAACCCTGAAATGTGGGCTCAAATATGTTATATGAACAGAAGTTTTGTAAAAAACGAGTTAAAAAAATTTTTAAACTTAACAAAACAAGTTCTAAACTGTTTAGACAACTACAATAAATTAAAAAAATTTTTCAGTACAGCTTACAGACTTAAACTAAAAAGTTATGAACATAAAAGTATATAAGAAAGACAAAATTAAAGCAGAAATAGAAGTTCCTCCAGACAAATCTATAACACATAGAGCTATAATGTTAGCATCTATATCTTCAGGTGTATCAGAGATACACAATTTTTTAAAAAGTAAAGATTGTTATTCTACTATTAACGCTTTTAGGTCGCTTGGAGTAAAAATTGTTGAAGAAAAAAATACATTAAAAGTTTACGGTGTTGGTATGGAAGGATTAAAACAACCAAACGATGTTATTGACGCTGGTAACTCTGGCACTACAGTAAGGTTAATATCAGGCATTCTTGCTGGAAACGAGATAGAAGTAAAAATTGTTGGTGATGAAAGTTTGTCAAAACGTCCAATGAAACGTATTGTAGAACCGTTATCTCTTATGGGTGCAAAAATTGTTGCTACTGAAGGTAACTATTTGCCTATGACTATATATGGAAGCAAAAACTTAAAATCTATCACTTGGGAAAGTAAAATTGCGTCAGCACAAGTAAAATCTTGTATTCTATTTGCAGGAATGTATGCAGAAGGTGAAACAATTTATATCGAACCACAAATATCAAGAGATCATACAGAACGTATGTTACAATACTTGGATGTAAACATTGAGAAAAAAGATAGGGTGTGCTCAATTAAGGGTAAAATAAAAAGAATAAAAAATTTTGAAATTGAAATACCAGGAGATCCATCTTCTGCAAGCTATTTTGTAGCAATTGGTATCTTAACAAAAGATTCTGAGATAGTTATAAGAAATGTTTGTGTAAATCCTACTCGTATGGGATTTATAAACACTTTAATAAAAATGGGCGCAAATATAAGTTTGACAAACTTAAAAACAAAATATAATGAACCTGTTGCTGATCTTGTTGTAAAAAGTAGTAAACTAAAAGGTATAAACATATCTGCTGACGATGTACCATCAATGATTGATGAACTACCGCTGCTTGCTGTTATTGCGACACAGGCTGATGGTTTAACAGAAATACGTGGTGCACAAGAATTAAGAGTAAAAGAATCTGACAGAATCAAAACTATTACAACTGAACTACAAAAATTAGGTGCAAAAATTGTTGAACTTGAAGATGGTATGATTGTAATGGGTAATACAAAACTTTCTTCTGAAAAAGATATTATTGAATTAGAATCTTATAAAGACCATAGGATTGCTTTAAGTTTAGCTGTAGCTGGAACTATTTGTGAAAGAAATGTAGTTATAAAAGATGCTGAGTGTGTTGATATATCTTTTCCAAACTTTTGGGAAATTTTTAATAGTTTATAAAAATTATGAAAATAATTTTGGCAAAATACATTGGGTTCTGTAAAGGTGTCAACAGATGTATATCTTTAGTTGAACAAGAAATTAAAAATGGAAACAAAGTTTATGCATTAGGCGAACTTCTTCATAACCAACAAGAAATGAAGAGGTTAGAATCGTTAGGTGTAAAAGTAATAAACGATATTAAAGAATTAAAAAGCGTATTTAAAAACATAAGTTTAATAATTCGTACTCATGGTATTGAAAAAGAAGTGTATCAACAAATTGTATCAAAAAATGGAATAAAAGTTGTGGATGGTACTTGTCCTATCGTAAAAAAAAATCAGGTTATTGTTGAAAAATACTCAAAGGAAGGATATAATGTAATAATTTTTGGCGATATTGAACATCCTGAAATAAGAGCGTTAATATCGTATATATCAAATAATGTTAAAAAATATGTAGTTTCTTCATTAGAAGATATAAAAAAATTAGACATTAGTTATGACAAACCTATTATTGTAATTTCTCAAACAACCAAACCTGTTGATGAATACAAAAAAATATGTGATGTTTTAAAAAGAAAATTCAAAAACGTTAAAATATTTAACACAATCTGTAAAGAAACAATTTTAAGAGAACAAGAGATTAAAGATTTATCAAAAAAGGTTCACAAAGTTATAGTTATAGGTGGGAAGAATTCTGCAAATACAAAAAAGTTAATTTCTATTGCAAAAAAATATAACAATGAAGTTTTTGCTATAAGCTGTGAAGAAGAAGTAAAGAATCTAAAAATTAATGGTTATGAAACAATTGCAATTTTTTCTGGCGCTTCAACACCAAGATGGTTGATACAAAAAATTGTTAAAAAAATTGAAACTAAAGTATGAATAAAAACGGTATATTAAACATTTTGTTATTATTGATTATTATTCTTATTGGAACTATTTTGTTTGCCATCAAATTAATAGATAATAACATTAGAACAACTAAAGATTTAAATTTTGTTTATAACTACAACTTGTATCTATTTAATTTAGAAAACAAAGAAATTGAAGAGTATATTGAAAAAGTAAGATACAAAATTATTAAAAACATAATACCACTTGTTGTTATTCGTTGTAAATACAATCCTTATAAACACAATTTATATTTGTTAGCACAGATGATAGGGGCAAATATAGAATCAATCCGTAGTACAAATTATATAGAAGCTATTGGATTGTTATATCCTGGTAAAGAACTTTTGTTACATAATAAAAAAGGTATGCTTTATAAAATAAAGCAGGACGATGTTTCAGTAAAAACAATAGCAAAAAAGTTTTCAAAAAGTATAAAACAAATTTGTGAAATAAATGAAATCCCACCAACTTATGTGTTTAAAAAAGGTGAATATGTTTTTTTACCTGATACATATATAAAATTCAAAGATTTTATGCTACCACTTTTTAACGCAAAGATTACTTCAAAGTTTGGTTGGCGGAAACATCCAATCTTCGGAATATTAAAGTATCACGAAGGAATTGACTTAAAACAAAAATATGGTGCGCCAGTAAGAGCAGCAGCTGATGGTAAAGTAATTTTTGCCGGCTGGGCAGAAGGATACGGGAAACTTGTTATACTAAAACATCATAAAGATTATACAACTTATTACGGACATTTATCAAAAATACGTGTTAAAGTTGGTCAAAGTGTCTATAAAGGACAAATAATTGGTAATGTTGGGGCAACCGGTTGGACAACAGGTCCACACCTACATTTTGAGATAAGAAAAAATGGGATCCCTGTTGATCCTAAAAAAATATTGTTTTAATTATAACAATTTAGGAGGGAGATCATGAAAAAAGGTATTCATCCACAATATGTAGAATGTACGGTAACATGTGCCTGTGGATACACTTTCAAAACAAGGTCTACAAAACCTGAGATAAAACTTGAGATATGTGGCAATTGTCATCCATATTTTACTGGGAAACAAAAATATGTTGACACTGCTGGTAGAATTGAGAAGTTTATGAAAAAATATGGTGAAAAATTTGATATCACTCAAAGGAAAAAGAAAACAAAGAAAGAGAAAAAAATAGTTGAGAAAATAAAATCTACTACTGAAAAAATTTTAACAACAAAACCTACTAAGAAAAAGAAAAAATAAACTATGTTAGACAAAGAAATAATCAAAAATTGTGAACACTTAATTATAGAAAAAAAAGAGTTAGAACAAAAACTTGCTGATCCTAATATTATTAACAACCAACAAGAATATCAAAATATTGTTGCTGAATACAACCGTGTCAACGAAATTGTTTCTGTATACTTACAAATTAAAGATTTGGAAAACAAAGTTGACGAACTTAAAAAAGAATTAAAAAGTTCTACTGATACAGAATATAGTATGTTAGTAGAAGAAGAGATTGAAAAGTTGAGTAAAGAAACTGCTGAGTTAGAACAAAAATTGCTAGACCTTTTTCTACCCGAAGATCCTAACGAGAAAAAGAATGTGATACTTGAGATACGTGCAGGTACAGGCGGTGAAGAAGCAGCGTTGTTTGCATACGATTTGTTTAGGATGTACAGCAAATATTGTGCTAAAAAAGGCTGGAAAATAGAAGTTTTAGATATCAACCAGACGGAACTTAAAGGAATAAAGGAAGTTATATGTTATATTTCTGGTAAAGATGTATACAAATATTTACAGTTTGAAAGTGGAGTACATAGGGTTCAACGTGTACCTATAACAGAATCTTCCGGTAGAATCCACACTTCAGCTGCAACTGTTGCTGTTTTACCAGAAGCAGAAGATGTTGAGATAGAAATAAAACCTGACGATATTGAGATAGAAACATTTCGTGCTTCAGGTCATGGAGGACAACACTTACAAAAAACTGAATCTGCAGTAAGGATACGGCATAAACCAACAGGTATTGTTGTTCAATGTCAAGACGAACGTTCACAATTAAAGAACCGTGAACGCGCATTAAAAATTTTAAAAGCAAGATTGTACGACTTAAAACTACAACAGCAACAACAAGAAATTGCTAAGTTAAGAAAATCACAGGTAAAATCTGGAGACAGGTCTGAAAAAATACGGACATACAATTTTCCACAAAACCGTGTAACTGATCATAGAATAAATTTAACTTTATATAATTTACAAGAAGTTCTAGATGGTGAGTTAGACGAGATTATTGACAATTTAATCAAAGTTAGGCTGAAAGAAAAAATTGCTGAGTTTCTTTATAACAAATGAACACGATAAACGAAATTTATATTGATATATACAACAAACTGAAAAACTTTACTTCAGCACGTATTGAAACAGAACTGATTATATCAAAAACTTTAAATTTAGATAAAATAAAAATTTATGTTTATCCTGAAAAAAAACTTAACGAAAAAGAACTTAAGTTGATTTATAAAAATCTTAACTTGAGGCTAAATCGTATACCACTTGAATATATATTTTGTGAAAAAGAATTTTTTGGTTTTAATTTTTATGTTGACAAAAACGTTTTGATACCACGGCAAGAAACAGAGTTTTTAGTAGAGGAAGCAATTAAGTTAATATCTTGTTACAAACTTAAAAAAATAGCTGACATTGGTACTGGTTGTGGTAATATCGCGATAAGTATCATTAAAAACATACAAACAAAAATCAAAATATATGCTACAGATATTTCAAAAGAAGCGATAAATGTCGCAAAAAAGAATGCAACGATGCATAATGTTTTAAACAAAATAGAGTTTGTTTTAACTGATAAACTAAAATATTTTTTAGATAATTCTATTATATTAGACATGATTGTTTCAAACCCGCCATATGTTACTGAAGAAGAGTATAAAAATCTTCAGCCAGAGATATATTATGAACCAAAAATTGCGTTAGTTTCGCCGACAGGGTTAGAATTTTATTCATATTTTGCCAAACATAGTAAAAAAGTTTTAAAAGAAAATGGATTTTTAGTACTTGAATTGAACCCGAATTTATACAAAGAAATTTGCAACATATTTAAAGAAAATAAATTTTGTATTTATAAAACTATTTATGATTACCAAAATCTACCACGTGTTATTGTAGTAAAAAACAATTAGTTTTATGGAAAAATATATAATTGAAGGTGGATACAGGTTACAAGGAAAAATAACTATCTCTGGTTCAAAAAATGCTTCATTACCTATCCTTATTGCTACATTATTAACAGATAACAAAGTTGTCCTTCATAATATACCAAAGTTGAAGGATGTTGAGACAACAATTTCAATAATAGAATTTTTAGGGAAAAAAGTTATTTGGCAAAACAATTCCACATTAGTTGTTACACAAAACAAATCGCCAATAAAAGAAAAAGATTTTGTTGTAGCACCATATGAACTAATAAAAAAAATGAGGGCAAGTTTTCTTGTCTCAGGTGCGTTATTAGCAAATTATGAGAAAGTTAAGACAGCTTTACCAGGCGGATGTGCAATAGGTGTCCGCCCTGTTGATATTCATATTAAAGCTTTTGAAGATTTAGGTATTGAACATTATATAGATTCTGGATATGAAGTTTTTATAAAGAAAAAAAACATACCTAAAAAAAGAGTGATAAAATTTCGTTATCCATCAGTTGGTGCTACAGAAAATGTTTTAATGTTTTTATCAAAAGTACCAAAACAAGTTACAATAGTAAACGCTGCGTGCGAACCTGAAATTGTAGACTTAGCAAACTTTTTAAAAAAATTAGGTGTAGAAATTGAAGGTGCAGGAACACATGTTATAAAAGTTGTTGGTTGTAAAAAATTCATCTCAGGTGATATTGAACATACTGTAATACCTGACAGGATTGAAGCAGGAACATTTATTATAGCAGCAGCAATAACAAAAGGTGAAATAGAACTTTATAACATTCAACCTCAACATCTTACTTTTGTAATAAATAAATTGCGCAAGTGCGGATTAACAATTGAATTAGAAGATAACAAAATATATGTAGTATGGAAAAAAAACTTAAAGCCACAAAATATCATAACACGCCCTTACCCATATTTTCCAACAGACCTACAAGCACAATATATGGCACTTATGTGTACATTAAAAGGAAGTTGTATAATAAAAGAAACTATTTTTGAGAATAGGTTTCTGCATGTTGGTGAACTTCTTCGTATGGGTGCAAACATCGTTGTTGAAGACCGAAAAGCAATAATTTATGGTGTTGAAAAACTTAAAGGTGCGGAGGTAATGGTTTCTGATTTAAGGGCAGGTGCTGGATTGGTATTAGCAGCGCTTGCAGCCGAAGGTATCTCAAAAATATCTCATATTTACCACCTTGATCGCGGATATGAAAAATTAGAAGAAAAAATTTCATCTTTAGGAGGAAAAATAAAACGTATTGATGAATAACCAAGATATATCTTTAAAAGTAAAAAAAATAATAGAAGATGTTAAAAAATATGGTGACACTGCAATTTTAAAATACACACGATTGTTTGATGGTATCAAAAATTTTTCATTAAAAGATATAAAAGTAGAAATCAAAAATTTGCCAAAAATAGACGATGTATTGTTTAAACGTTCAATAACTTTTGCAATCAATAATGTTAAAAAGTTTCATCAAGCTGAATTAAGAAATATAAAAAAGTTTTGGTTAACAAAATATAACAACATTGTTGCTGGCCAAAAATTGTTGCCAGTGGAATCTGTTGGTATTTATATACCTGGTGGAAGATATGGGTATAATTATGTTTCAACATTAATTATGACAGTGATACCGGCACAAGTTGCAAATGTTAAAAAAATTGTTGTTGTAACACCACCTAAAAATGTCACAAATTATTTTTTATACACTGCTTATTTGTTAAAAATAAAAGAAATTTACAAAATTGGTGGAGCACAAGCTATCGCTGCGTTAGCGTTCGGTACAGAAACTATACCAAAAGTTGATTTAATAATAGGTCCTGGTAATATTTGGGTAAGCGAAGCAAAAAGACAACTTGTAGGTTTTGTTGGTATAGATCTTATTGCTGGACCTTCAGAAGTTGTTGTTGTAGCAGATAATTCTTATCCTGTAGAACCAATTGCTTATGAATTACTTGCTCAAGCTGAACATGACAAAAATGCAAAAAGTTATTTATTAGCATTTGACCAATCTATAATTGAGAAAGTTAAAAATTATGTTTTATCAAATGCGAAAGAATTAATTTCACAAATACAATTTAAATATGTTAAAGATATCAACTCTGTAGTAAGTATAATCAATCAAATTGCGCCTGAACATTTGACTTTGTTCACAAAAAAACAAAATTTTATTTTACCAAAGATAAAAAATGTTGGGGCAATATTTTTTGGCAATAATCCTTCAGCAGTTTTCGGCGATTATATTGCAGGACCTTCACATGTCCTACCAACAGATACTACAGCAAGATTTTCTTCTGGTTTGTCAGTATTGACTTTTTTAAAAAAAATTAGTTTAATTAATTTTTCTGTTAACACAACAAAAATGTTGTCAAAATATACTTCTAAACTTGCAGAAATTGAGGGGATGTATTGGCATAAAAAAAGAGTAGATTATGGCAAGGAAAGTTAAATTACAAAGAGTAACAAAAGAAACAAAAGTTAAATTAGAACTTAATTTAGATGGTAAAGGAAAATATAAAATTTATACTTCCATACCTTTTTTAGACCATATGTTGGAACAATTTAGTTTACACAGCGGGTTTGACCTATATCTTGTAGCATCTGGCGATATTTATATTGATGACCATCATCTTGTTGAGGATATAGGTATTGTATTAGGTCAGGCTTTTTTAAAAGCATTAAAAGATAAAAAAGGTATTCTACGATATGGACAAATTTTATCTCCGATGGACGAATCTTTATCTTACATTGTTGTTGACATTTCAGGCAGACCATATCTAGATTATAAAGTAAAGTTTTTACCTGAATATAAAAAATCGTCTTTTGATTACAGGTTAATAAAAGAGTTTTTTAAATCTTTTGTTAACGAAGCAAAGATTACATTACATATAAAACTTCTTCAAGGAAAAGATAATCACCATATATGTGAATCAATTTTCAAAGGTGTAGCACGTGTATTGAAAAATGCTGTACAATTAAGTAAAAATAAAAATTTGTTATCTACAAAAGGAATTATATAATTAATGAAGAAAAAAATAGAAATTTTTGATACAACATTACGCGATGGTGCACAAACACCGTCAGTAAGTTTTTCTGTCTCAGACAAAATTAAAATAGCAAAACTTTTAGATGAACTCGGTGTTGACTATATAGAAGGGGGTTGGCCTGGAAGTAACCCTAAAGATATAGAATTTTTTAAACAAGCAAAAAATTTAAAACTTAAAACTGCAAAAATTGTTGCTTTTGGTTCTACAAGAAGAAAAAATATAAAACCATATGAAGATCAAAACCTTGCTGCAATAATTTCTTCAGGTGTATCCATTGCATGTATTTTTGGTAAAACATGGCGATTACATGTAGAAAAAGCTTTAGAAACAACATTGCAAGAAAATCTTAAAATGATTTATGATTCTATAAAATTTCTAAAAGAACACAAACTTAAAGTAATATATGACGCAGAACATTTTTTTGACGGTTATAAATCAGACAGAAATTATGCGTTAAAATGTTTGTTGACAGCATATCAAGCAGGGGCTGATTGTCTTGTGTTAGCAGACACAAACGGTGGTTCTCTTCCAACAGAAGTGAAACAAATTGTATCTGAGGTTATAAATTTTTTGAAAACTAAAAATATAAAAGTAAAACTTGGAATACATGCACATAACGATTCTGACTGTGCTGTAGCGAATACTATTGTAGCTGTTGAAAGTGGTTGTGAACATGTTCAAGGGACAATAAATGGTTTAGGTGAACGTTGTGGTAATGCAAACCTTTGTTCAGTGATTCCTGCGTTAATGCTTAAACTTAACTACGATGTTATACCTAAAGAAAATCTTAAAAAACTTACTGAAATATCGTTAGAAATTTACGAAATTGCTAATCTTATACCTAATGATAGACAACCATATGTTGGTAGGTCAGCTTTTGCTCATAAAGGAGGTGTTCATGCGTCAGCTGTTGCAAAAGATGTTCGTTCGTATGAACATATAAATCCTGAACTTGTAGGTAATAAACGAAAAATTTTAATCTCAGAACTTGCTGGTAAGTCAAGTTTGTTATTCTACAAAAAATTTTTAGATTTAGAGATAACCGAAGAAGAAATTGCTAAGATTATAAAAGTTGTTAAACAAAAAGAGTATGATGGATATTCATATGAAAATGCTGAAGGATCATTTTTAATTTTAACTGCGAAAGTTCTTAACAGATACAAAGATTTCTTTAAAGTAAAAGGATTTAGAGTTATCATAGAATACAAAGAAGAAAAAAATGAAATTGTAACAGAAGCAACATTAAAACTTGAAATTGATGGTAACCAAGAACATGTTGTAGCTGAAGGTGATGGTCCAGTAAACGCGTTGGATAACGCTTTAAGAAAAGCGTTAATAAAATATTATCCATCATTAAAAGAAGTAAAACTTACTGATTTTAAAGTACGTGTGGTAAATCCTCAAGCAGGTACTGCTGCAAAAGTACGTGTTAGTATTGAATCAATGGCAAAAAATGAATTGTGGTCAACAGTTGGTGTTTCAGAAAATATTATAGAAGCTTCATGGGAAGCGTTGCGTGATGCTGTAGAATATTATCTGTTTAAAAAATCTAAACAATGAAATTTCATTTTCAACTTTAACTTATAAATTTTTGCGTGTTAATTCTAAGAGCGATTTTTATATTATTTTCATTAAAATTTTCATAAAGAGGGGAACTAAATATGAAAAGGGGGAGAAAAAAGAAAGTTTTACCACTAAAACCTATTGAGTTAATAAGTAACCAAATAAAAAAATCTCCAACCAGAGCGCCACACAGGGCACTTTTATATGCCACAGGTATTTCTTCATCAGATTTATCCAAACCTTTTATTGGCATAGCGTCAGCATATAGCGATATTGTACCAGGTCATATACACCTTCGTGAGCTTGAACGATGGATTGAACGAGGTGTTGCAGAAGCAGGTGGTGTACCATTTGTCTTCGGTATACCAGGCATATGTGATGGTATTGCGATGGGTCATAGTGGTATGCATTATTCATTACCTTCAAGAGAACTTATTGCTGATTCTATTGAATCTATGGTAAAAGCACATTGCTTTGATGGTATTGTGTTGTTAACCAACTGTGACAAAATTACGCCTGGGATGATTATGGGTGCAGTAAGAGTAAACGTTAACATACCAATGATAGTTGTGACAGGCGGTCCGATGCTTGCTGGATATTATAAAGGTAAAAGAAGATCGTTAGTAAGAGACACTTTTGAAGCTGTAGGCCTTTATGAAGCAGGCAAAATTTCGTTAGAAGAACTATACCAGCTTGAATGTGCAGCATGTCCAACAGCAGGTTCCTGCCAAGGACTTTATACTGCGAACACAATGGCATGTTTGTCTGAAGCAATGGGTTTATCATTACCATATTGTGCGACAACACCAGCTGTCTCTGCAGAGAAAAAACGTATTGCTTATGAATCAGGTAAACGTATTGTACAAATGGTTTATGAAAACTTAACTCCGTTAAAAATTTTGTCTTATAACTCAATTTATAACGCAATTGTAGTTGATGCTGCACTCGGTGGTTCAACAAATACTATATTACATCTAAAAGCTATCGCATATGAAGCAGGGATTAGATTTGATTTAAAACTTTTTGACGATGTTTCAAAAATTGTACCAAATATAGTAAGATTAGAACCCGCTGGTGATTATTATATGGAAGATCTACATAAAGCTGGCGGAATACCAGCGGTACTAAACGTTTTACAAAAGTATCTCAAAAGTGCACTCACTGTTACAGGAAAAAATATTCTTGAGATTGCAAGTTTAGGAAAAGTTGAAGATGAAGAAATTATACGGTATAAAAACCCTTATTCTACTGAAGGTGGTTTAGCTATATTGTATGGCAACCTTGCACCAGAAGGTGCTGTAGTTAAACAATCAGCTGTTTTACCAAATATGAGGAAATTTGTTGGTCCTGCAGTAGTGTTTGATTCTGAACAATCTGCTATGAACGCTATTTTGAACAAAAAAATTAAAAAAGGTGATGTTATAGTGATACGTTATGAAGGTCCTAAAGGTGGGCCAGGAATGAGGGAGATGTTAGGTCCTACAAGTGTTATTCAAGGAATGGGATTAGCTGATAAAGTAGCTTTAATCACTGATGGTAGGTTCTCAGGTGGCACTCGGGGGCCGTGTATCGGCCATGTTTCACCTGAAGCTGCTGCTGGTGGACCTATTGGTGTGATCCAAAATGGTGATATAATCGAAATTGATATTCCAAACAGAAAACTTAATGTTCGTCTTACTGATACAGAACTTAACTCAAGGTTAGCAAAGTTTCAAGGTGAGCTTGAAACAAGAGAAAAAAAGTTTAAAACAGGTTGGCTTGCAAGATATGTTGAATTTGTTACTTCTGCATCTGAAGGTGCTGTGTTAAAACCTAGAAAATGAAAGTTGTGCAATGGAATACAGCAAAAGTGTTAGGCGGCGCTGAATTAAGAACATTAGAACTTACAAAAGCTTTAATAAAAAAAGGTCATCAGGTATATATAATCTGTAGAAAGAATTCGTTCTTTGAAAATAAATTAAAACAAGAGCATATGAATATTATAGCTTACAAAAATCCATTTGTGGGATTCATTAAAATCTTAGTCTTTCTAAAAAATTGGAAACCAGATATTATTCATGTGCACTCAGGGAAAGATTATGCCATATCTATAATTCTAGGTATGTTAAACTCAATACCTGTTGTGATACACAGGCGTCTTATGTCAAAAGTAAACCCAATAACTAAGTTTTTAATAAATAATTGGAAGACAAAAATTATCGCTATTTCAAAGGCTACAAAAGAAATTTTAATAAAAGAAAATAAATTTGAGGAAGAAAAAATAGAACTCGTATATAACGCAATACCACAAGAAAGATTAAAGTTTGACTCAGATAAAATAATCCAACTTCAACATCATTTTGATAAAAAAAATAAAAAAATTGATTTAAGTGTAGGTAATCTTTATCCTACAAAAGGATTTGAAGAATTAATAAAAGTTGCAAAAATCTTAAAAGAAAAAATAAAAAACTTGCTTGTTTTAATTGCTGGGGAGGGTGAAGAAAGAAAAAAATTGGAAAAATTAATAATCCAATACAATTTGTCTGACACAGTTAAACTTTTAGGATTTAGGAATGATGTTATAGAATTGTTAAAAATTTGTGATTGTTTTGTATTGTTATCATATGAGGAACCTTTTGGAGTAGCATTTATTGAAGCGCTAGGGTGTGGGAAACCAGTGGTAGGGTATCGATGTGGTGGTCTCCCTGAGATAATTGCTGATAACGAAGTCGGGTATTTGGTTGAACCACACGATATTAATGCTGTATGTGAAAAGTTAGAAAAAATTTTGCTTGATGAAGAACTTGCTAAAAAATTGGGCACAAACGCGAAAAGATATTTTGATTGTAAATTTAGTTTTAATAATATGATTGAAAAAATTGAAAATATATTCTACGAATTAAAAAATTTGACTAACAATAAGGAGTAAGAATTAGCAATGAAAAAGAAAGTTGTTAAGACAGGTGCTGAAATTTTTGTTGAAACCTTAGAAAAAGAAGGTGTAGAAATAATGTTTGGTATTCCAGGTGGTGCAGTGTTACCTATTTTTGACAGGTTATACGATTCAAAAAAAATAAAATTTGTATTAACTCGGCATGAACAAGCTGCTGCACACATGGCAGACGGGTACGCACGTGCTACTGGCAAAGTAGGTGTATGTATTGCTACTTCTGGACCTGGTGCTACAAATCTTACCACAGGTATTGCTACTGCATATATGGATTCTGTACCAATAGTAGCGTTTACAGGGCAAGTTGCGACACATCTTATTGGGAATGATGCGTTCCAAGAAGCGGATACAACCGGTATCACAAGACCTATAACAAAACATAATTATTTAGTAAAAGATGTGAAAGAATTAGCAAGAACTATAAGAGAAGCATTTTATATTGCATCTACAGGACGGCCCGGACCTGTGTTAATCGACTTACCTGTAGATGTACAACGTGCAACAACTGAATTTATTTGGCCAACAGAAATTGAAATACCATCATATAAACCAACTTACAAAGGTCATCCTCTACAAATAAAAAAGCTTGCAGAAGCAATTAATTCTGCAAAAAGGCCTGTATTGTATGTAGGAGGTGGTGTTGTAATTTCTAACGCTTGTGATGAACTAAAACGTCTTGCTGAACTGTGTCAAATACCTGTTACTACAACACTTATGGCTATTGGCAGTTTTCCACCAAACCATGAACTTTATTTAGGTATGCTTGGTATGCACGGTACTGTATATGCAAATTTAAGTATGCAAAATGCTGACCTAATTATTGCTGTGGGTGCAAGGTTTGATGATAGATGTACAGGTAAACTTGCTGCATTTGCTCCTAAAGCAAATCATATTGCACATGTTGATATTGACCCTACAAGTATTTCTAAAAATGTTGTAGCTGATATTCCCGTTGTAGGTGATTGTAAGACAGTACTACAAGACTTGTTAAAGCTTGTAAAACCTAAAAAACATACTGAATGGTTAAAGCAAATTGAAGAATGGAAAAAGAAATATCCTTTAACTTATAAAAACGACGAAAAATTAAGACCACAATATATAATTGAAGAAATTTCAAAATTAACAAAAGGTGATGCAATCCTTGTAACAGAAGTAGGTCAACACCAGATGTGGTCTGCACAATATTATAAACCAAACGGGCCAAGAAAATTTTTGTCATCAGGTGGGTTAGGGACCATGGGTTTTGGATTCCCAGCAGGTATTGGAGCAAAGTTTGGTAAACCTGATCAAACAGTTATAGTTATTGCAGGCGATGGTTCGTTCCAAATGAACATACAAGAATTATCCACTGCCGTGGTTAACAAAATTAATATTATTGTTTGTATAATGAACAATGGATATTTAGGTATGGTTCGTCAATGGCAAGAATTGTTTTATAACAAAAGATATTCACAAATATATTTATGTACAAGGAAGTCAGGCAAACTAACCTGCGAACCAATACCTGATTTTGTAGAAGTTGCAAAAGCGTATAAAGCTGAAGGATTTAGAGTAACTAAAAAAGAAGAAGTTGTGCCAACATTAAAAAAAGCTTTTGAAATAAAAGATAAACCTGTGATAATCGATTTTTGGATTGAACCAGAAGAAAATGTATTCCCTATGGTTCCTGCAGGCGCGTCATTAGATGAAGTTATTACAAGCCTAGCATAAAAAGGAGGTTAAATGTACACAAATCTTATTGATGGTAACAAAATTGCCCAAAGGATAAAAGATGAAATTGTTCAACAATTGAACGAAATAAAAACAAAATTTTCTTTAATACCAAAAGTTGTTTCAATTATTGTTGGTGAAAACCCTGCTACAAAAGTATATGTAAACACACAATGTAAAATTTGTCAAGAACTCGGTATTAATATTGAAATATTATCGTTACAGTCAGATATAACTGAGAAAGAACTTGAACAAAGAATTGAAGAACTTAACAACGATAAAAATGTTAATGCTATAATGCTTAATTTGCCACTTCCACAACATCTAAATCCAAGAAAATTACAAAACAAAATTTCGTCATCAAAAGATATTGAAGGAGTTACTGCAGAAAATTTAGGTAAACTTTTTTATGCAGAAACGCCTCCTGTCGTTGCACCATGTACAGCATTAGCTGTTATAGAATGTTTAAAAGAGACAAAAATTGAGCTTAAAGGTAAAGAAGTTGTTATTGTTGGACATTCAGAAATTGTTGGAAAACCAGTACTTATTTTGCTTCTTTCATCACTTTTTAACTCACCAACACCTACTGTCTGCCATATCGCAACAAAAAATCTTGCTGAACACACAAAAAATGCTGATGTTTTAATTGTAGCTGTTGGGAAGCCTAACTTGATTACTGCAGACATGGTAAAAGAAGGTGTGGTTGTAATAGATGTTGGTATAAATAAAGTAAAAATCTTGGATGAAAACGGTAAAGAAGTTATTGATGAAAAAACTGGAAAACCAAAAACAAAAATTGTTGGTGATGTAGATTTTGAAAATGTATCAAAAAAGGCTTTGTTTATAACACCTGTACCTGGTGGTGTCGGTCCTGTAACTTCTTGTATTTTAGTAAAAAATTTAGTAAATTTAATAAAATTACAACTTGGATTACCTGTAGAAGGATACAAAATTTTTAATTAAACTTGTAAACTTATAAAAAGCTATGAACTATGAACCTTATGTAGAAAAATGGTCTGCTGAAATAATTGAAGTTACAATAGGTGCAACAAGTCAGGATGGTGGTACAAGAAGTAAAGTTTTAAAAGTAGGTGGAGCAAAAACTTTACCTTTTTTAAATTTTGAAGGTGGTTCATCTAACAAACCGGCTGTCGTAGCTGAAGTTGTTGATTATTTACCTGAAGAGCTTTGGCCAATTTTCTATGAGAACTTAAAAGATATTGTATCTGATCCAATAAAATGGATAAAAGAAGTTGAAAAATTACAGCCTGATGCAATATGTATAAGATTGTTATCATGCCATCCTGATATAAAAAACAATTCAGTTGATTATATTAAATCTTTTATACCTGAAGTTTTAAAAACAACTTCTTTACCACTTATAATTCTAGGTTGTGAACATATAGAACGTGATACAGAAATACTACCTGTTGTATGCGAACTTACAAAAGGGGAAAAAATTCTTGTAGGTATGGCAGTAAAAGAAAACTATAAAACAATATCTTTATCAGCGTTTGCTTGTGGACATTCAGTAATTGCTCAAACACCACTTGATATAAATTTGGCTAAACAACTTAATATTTTAATAAATGATGCTGGTGTCCCTCTCGACAGAATTGTTATGCATCATACAACTGGTGGGTTAGGCTATGGGTTTGAATATTGTTATTCTATTATGGAACGTTGTAGACTTGCTGGCTTACAAGGTGATAGTGTAATGGCTACACCTATTATAAACCTTGTTGGAGAAGAAACTTGGAAAACAAAAGAAGCTAAAGCTACAGTTGAAGAAGAACCTCTCTGGGGAAATGATACAATAAAAAGGGGAATTATGTGGGAAACAACTACTGCGTTTGGTTACCTTCAAGCAGGAAGTGATATAGTTGTATTAGTTCATCCTGAAAGTATTAAAAATGTGAAATCTTTTTTAAGTCAAACATAATAATAAAATCTCTTCTTTTCTAAACTTTATGATAGATAAAAAATTTATAAAGGGCATAATAGAAACACTAATTTTTATCGCAGATAAACCGTTAAGTATATCAAAGATTGTAGAACTTATCAACGAGCCCGAAGTTGATGAATCTGTCGTTAAAGAATTAATAACTGATTTGCAAACAGAATATATAAACCGTTCTGCAATAGAAATAAGAGAAGTTGCTGGTGGCTACCAGATGGCTACAAAACCTGAATTCTCAGAATATGTAAGAAGGTTATATCAAGATAGGACATTGTTAAGACTATCTCCTGCTGCTGTTGAAACATTAGCAATCATCGCTTATAAACAACCTATAACAAAAGCAGAAATAGAAGAAATACGCGGTGTTGATTGTACAACTGTGTTAGAAACACTTCTTCAACGTAGACTTATAAAAATTGTTGGTAGAAAAGAAGTTGTTGGTAAACCGTTATTGTACGGTACGACACAAGAATTTTTAAAATATTTTGGGATAAACTCACTTAATGATCTACCACCTATTGAACAATTTGTTGAACAAGCAACACAAGAACAACTTCCAACTCAAGAAAATGTAGAAACTGTAGGTACAGAACCTACAATATCAATTTCGACAAGCGAAGTAACTGTTGACCAAACGACATCTGCCCAAAATGATAAACAGCAAGAATAATTTAGGTATTTCAACTATTTACTTTTATAAAGAAATCGTTAAAAGAAGCATTAATTGGCAACAAATTAAAGAGAAATTGTACCAACTTGGTTTATCCGCTGTAGAACTTAACGCTGATGTACCTATTGAATGGTTTAAAGAAATACAAAAAGATGTAAATGAAGGCGAAATAAGAATTCTTTCTTTACACAATTTTTGTCCTTCAGTAGAAAATATTCCTAAAGGAAAGTATGGTTTTAATGCATTTTCTTTAACATCTACTGATGAAGAAGAACATAAACTTGCAATAAAGTATACATTAAGAACTATTGATTATGCACAAATTGTTAACAGTAATATCGTAGTAGTACATTTAGGCGAAATTGTGACACAACCTTCTTCAGACGAAGTATACAAAATTGCTAAAGAATTTGGACCCACTTCAGAAATTTATCAAAAATATAAACAATCACTAATATCCTCTCGGTTACAAAACAAACAAAAATATTTTGATTTGTTAAAAAAAACAATTGATATAATTCTACCTTATGCAGAAAGTAAAAAAGTTAGTATTTGTATAGAAACACGGTTTTTCCCTAACGAAATACCTAATTTTGAAGAGTTTGCTGAAATTTTTGAATGTTATAAAAATGATTATTTACGCTACTGGCACGATTTTGGACATGTAGAGATACAAACAATTTTTGATTTTGAAAAAGGACATAAAATATTTTTTGATACATATGGAAACTACTTATCTGGGTATCATATACATGGGGTAAAAAATTTTGTCGACCATTTTGTTCCATTACCAGAAACACAACCCGATTATAAAAAATTGTTAAACTATCAAGAAAACAAGATATATGTATTAGAAGTACATCCAAAAGAAAGTTTTGATAATCTAATTAAAGGAGTAAAATATATAAAATCGTTACTTAACGGAGGACGAAATGCGTGAATTTCGTCGCGATCTTATAACAGGTAGGTGGATAATAATATCCACAGAACGAGCAAAACGACCATTCGCTTTTGTTAAATACCCACGTGAAATTGACGATGTTGATACATGTCCATTTTGTTCGGGCAACGAAAAATTTACACCGCCGGAAATTGTTGCCTATAGACCACAAAATACGCAAAAAGATACTCCTGGGTGGCAAGTAAGAACCATACCAAACAAGTATCCAGCATTACGTGTTGAAGGTGAAGTTATAAAATCTGCCTGTGGTATATACGATTGTATTACAGGTATAGGAGCTCATGAAGTTATTATAGAAACGCCACACCATGATAAGGATATCTACCAACTTGAACTAAACAATATTATTGATATTTTTAGAATGTATAAAGAGAGGATTGAAGATCTTAAACGTGATATAAGATTTGAATATATATTAGTATTTAAAAACTGTGGAAAAAATGCTGGTGCTACACTATCACACCCTCATTCACAACTTATTGCATTACCTATGATACCAATAATAATCCAACAAGAACTTGAAGGTGCCAAAAAATATTATGAATTTAAAGAACGATGTGTGTATTGTGACATAATTAACGAAGAATTAAAAACTAACTTGCGTGTTGTAACAGAAAATGATGATTTTATAGCAATATGTCCGTATGCAAGTAGATTTCCGTTTGAAGTTTGGATTTTACCAAAACGACATGACCCTATGTACGAAGATATACATTATAACGAACTTAAAAATTTAGCTTCTATTATGAAAATTATTAATAGGAAATTAAATCTAGCTTTAGAAAATCCACCGTATAACTATTTACTTCACACTTCTCCTTTGAAACATTCTAATTTACATCATTATCATTGGCATATAGAAATTATTCCAATACTGACAGGAATAGGCGGATTTGAATGGGGGACAGGGTTTTATATTAATCCTGTTGAACCAGAAGAAGCAACAAAGTTTCTACAACAAACATGAGCCAAGAAAAAAATCTTATTGACCAACTACTGAGAACTTTTAAAATGACAATAATAAATATAAAAATTTACCCTATTAACAACCCGTTGATAGAAAAACAGATTTCTGAACTATTTGCTGTTTTAAAACAAATTTTGCAAAAAGAAACAATTTTAACAATCTCAGAAATCGATAATAAAATATTTATAAACGACAAAGAGTATTTAGGGAAAGATCCTACATCTATTGCAAACATAACTTCTATTACACAATTTTTTTTACAAACAGGGATTAAAAGTATAACTTTTAAAAAAGAAATTGAGTTAGACGAACTTAAAAACTTACTTTTAGCAATGTCTATCAAAAAACCTAAAGTATCAACCAAAGAAATTGTTAACCAGATAATTAAAGAAAAAAATATAAAAAATATTGCTATTGATGAAATTGAATATATTACAATAACAAAATCTGACCAAACAGCAAAATCAATCTTAAATCTTATTTCACAACCTGTATCAAATTTGTCAGAACTTATCAACATATTAGGAACAAGTTTTAATGAACTTGATAAAATCAAAGATGAAAAAACTAAAAAAAATCTTACTGACGCTATTGTAAAATACTTGTCATCATTGGATATTAATCTTATAAAAGAGTTGTTTATTCAACCATTACCACAAAAAATTGAACAAACCGGTATCAAACAATTGTTGTTTAATAAACTAACGAAACAAACTGTTGAAGAAATTTTTAACGAAATAATATCTTGGTGTAAACAACTAAAATCAAAAGTTGAAAGTGAAACTGAATATATTGAACAACTACAAAATTTGAAAGAGTTTATAAAACTTGTAATAAACTCGCCTGTAAGTAAACTTGTGCCGATAGAAGTTTTTGAAGAATTGTTTAAAATAGGACTTATTGACGCACTACCTGAATGGATATTAGAACAAAAAAAAGAAAAAAAATCGTGGATTGCACAACTTGACGAGTTGTTGTCCACTAACGAACCAGTAAAATTGTTACAAGAAAAATTTTTAGATAATTTACAAGAGAATATAGAAAAGTTATGTTTAATTGGTCTTGACGATAAACTTGATAGATTAGTATATTTAATGACAGAAAATTTTTCAAATCCTATAGTGAAACTTAGACAACTCGCAGCATCTACTACTGAAAATATTGCGAAACAGTTAACAAAGTTTCAAAAAGGAAAAATTGCAAAAAATCTTGTAAGCAACATTTTAAAATTTTTAATAAAAGAACAAGATGAAACTGTAGTTAAATTACAAATACAAGCCCTTGAACACTCATTGTGTTGTTTAATAATCAATGATGACTATAAATCGTTTGTTGAATATTCACAACAATTATTACAATTTGCTGAAGAACTCATAAAAGTTAATCCTGAAAAATCAAAGTTAATTTATTTTTTACTTGATAAAGTTTATCAACAAACTAAAGATTTTATATTATCAGATTTAGCAGATCCTAAAGACAACCTTAATGAAATTATATGGTTTTTAACTTATGTAGCAGAACAATCTATTGATATTTTGTTGTCTGCAATCATGAATACAAACAACATAAATATAACCAATATTTTAGTAAAAGTTCTGTTATCATTAAAAGATCAAAAACAAGTAATAGATTCTATTGAACAACTTATTGTGCCTCAAACTCCTGTATATAAACTTAGCAAAATTTTAGAAATACTACCAAAATTTGACTATGATTTTTCTAATTCACTAAGAAATCTTTATAATTACACAAACTATGCTAACAAAATCGCTATATTAAATTATATCCAAGAAAGACCTACAGAAGAAAACCTACAATGGCTTACATCTTTATTAACGATAGAAGACCCTCAAATACTTCAGTATATTATTGACATACTAACATTTTTAGATTACAAACCCGCTGCAGAAAAAATTATTAAATTGTTAAAAATGAAAGATATAGATGTTAAAAAACGTGTGTGTATATCTGTTGGTATGCTGAAATATATTGGCGCAATAAAAAAACTTAAAAAAATACTTAAATCAAAAAAAGAAAATATAGATGTACGTATAGCAGCATGTTGGTCATTAGGTAATTTTATAACTTTACCAGAAGTAAAATCTTATTTACAGAATGTTGCCAAAAAAATAAAAGAACCTACAATTTTAAATGTAATACAAGAAATACTAAACAAATAAAATGTTAAAAATTTTGTTGTTAATTTATATATTTTACAACTACATCTTCTCTCAACAAAATACCAACTTGATACAAAACAAATTCATTGATTTTGAGCTTCCATCTATATCAACATACAATATAAAACTGTCAGATCTTGTAGGTAAAAAACTTATTTTATTAAACTTTTGGACAACATGGTGCCCATATTGTAAACAAGAAATTCCACGTCTTATAACACTCGCTAATAAATATAAAGATAAAAATTTAGAAATAATTGGAATCAATATTCGTGAACCAGAAAAAATGGTTAAAAAGTTTGCAGAAAATAAACAAATAAATTATACAATTGTATTAGATACAGCAGCAGTAGTTGCAAAAAAATACAATATCAAAGGAATACCAACAAATTTTATTATAAACAAAGAAGGGAATATAGTTTTTGTAGGGCCCTTACTACCTACCGAAGAAATTATAATTAAAAATTTAATTGAGTTTGAGAAAAAAGAAGTAGAAACAAATAAAAAGAGAAAAAAAAGATTAAAGGGAAAAACCAAGATTGTCTATTAATCGTGTAGAACCTAAATACATTGCAACAAAAATTCTTAATTTCTTTCCTTTAGGTATTTTTGAAATTCTGTCATCTATTGGAAACAAATCTTCATCATAAACTTCAAAATATTGTATTTTATGTCTTACTCCAACTAATAGATTGCGCAAATATTTTTTTGATACTTCTATACATTTTTTTATACTATCATATCTTCTTTCAGAGATCAGATCTTTGCAATATAGAAGAGATTTATATATAGAAGATGCTACTTTTCTTTCTATTTTTGTAAGATAAGTGTTCCTACTTGAACACGCAAGACCGTCTTCTTCACGAACTGTACCCACAGGAATTATTTCTATATCAAAATTTAAATCTTTAACCATTTGTTGGATTATCTTTAATTGTTGATAGTCTTTTTCACCAAAATATGCTCTGTGTGGTTTAACAATGTTAAACAATTTTGTCACTACAGTACAAACACCTCTAAAATGTCCGGGCCTGTACTTACCACAAAGAATGTCTTGTAGCTTTTCTACTTCTACAAAAGTAAGAATTCTTTTTTCATTATCATCTTTGGACTTTAAACTTTGAACTAACTTTTTACTTACAGGGTACATCTCATTAACTTCTGGGTAAAAAACATAATCAACATTGTTTTCTCTACAAATTTTTAAATCTTGTTTAATAGGTCTTGGATATTTTTTATAATCTTCTTTAGGCCCAAATTGTATAGGATTAACAAAAATTGAAACCACAACAACATCATTTTCTCTTTTTGCTTTTTTAATAAGTTCCAAATGCCCTTTATGTAATGCACCCATTGTTGGAACAAAACCTATTATTTTATTTTGCTTGCGTAAAAAATCAGCAATTTTTTGCATCTGTTTTATTTTTTTTATAACTTTCATATGTATCTCTCTATAAGTTCAATATACTCTTTTTTATTCCTTACTCCTGTAACTTGTTCAACTGGTTTACCATCTTTAAAAATTATTACAGTGGGAATAGCCATAATACCATATTTTGCTGCGATTTGTGGGTTTTCATCTACATTTAATTTATAAATTTTTATTTTTTGTTCGTCGTATTCCTTTGCAAGTTCTTCAATAATAGGTGTTAACATACGGCATGGACCACACCACTGTGCCCAAAAATCTACTAATACAGGAGTTTTTGAGTTTAACACTTTCTCAACAAAATCTTTATCATTTATTTCTTCCACCATAGTGCTTTTAAACCTCCTTATTGTAATTTTATTATAATTTTGTTAATTTTGATATAATATATCTAAATCAAAAAATATTTTCAATAAAAAACAAAAATAATGAACTTTATAAAAAAATTTTTTGAATTATTCATTTACAGTTTTTTTCCAAAAATATGTTTTTATTGCAATAAACCAATTGATTATTTTTCTAACTTGCCTTTATGCAACAATTGTGTCAACAAAATAAAAATTATCGATGGACTCGTATGTGACAAGTGTGGTCTTCCATTATACAGTGGGGGAAAATTTTGTTATAACTGTAGAAAACAAGAAAGAAAATTTTATTTTGATTTTGTCCGTGGTGTGGTTGAGTACAGAGAACCAATAAAAACATTAATTCATGAATTTAAATATAACAAAAAAACATTCCTTGTTTCTTTCTTAAGCAATATTTTCACAAAAGGATATGAAAAAGAATTTAAGAATATAAAAATTGATATTGTATGTTGTGTCCCAATGCATAGAATAAAAAAGTTTTTACGCGGGTTTAACCAAGCAGAACTTCTTGCTAAAGTTTTAGCAAAAAAATTTTATCTAAACTTCATTCCAGATCTCTTAATAAGAAAAAAATATACTGTTTCACAATTCAAACTTTCACAACAAAAACGTATTGAAAATGTCAAAGATGCGTTTGAAATAAATCATAAATTTGAAAACATAATAAAAGAAAAAAATGTTTTAATAATTGATGATGTTTGTACCACTGCTGAAACAATTAATCAATGTGCAAAAATGTTAAAAAAACATAAAGCAAAAAATGTTTATGGTTTTGTTTTAGCAAGAGATATATAACTATGTATTGTTATATCTAACGAAATTTTGTAAAATAATAATAACAATATGAAACAAAAAGTGTTTTTTAAAACCTTTGGTTGCCAAATGAATGTTGCTGATTCTGAGTATGTGGCATCTCTGTTAGTTTCTAAAGAAAATTATGAAATAACGCAAAATATAAATGAAGCAGATTTAATAATAGTTAATACTTGCTGTGTGAGAAAACATGCTGAAGATAGAGAAAAGTCGTTTCTTGGACAATTGAAGAAAATAAAACTTAAAAACAACTGCAAAATCATTGTTTTAGGCTGTCTTGTACAAAAAGCAAAAAACGAACTTAAAAGACAATTTCCATACATAGACCTATTTATTGGTCCTACAGAATATGAAAATCTTTGCCAAATTTTAGAAAATGAACTTGATTTTCAAATCACTAATCCACAAATACATATAAACGTGTTCAACAAAACAAGTTGTTTTGTACCAATAATGAAAGGTTGTAACAATTTTTGTTCATACTGTATTGTACCATATGTAAGAGGTAGGGAAGTCTCTATAGATATAAACAATATTATTAAAGAGGTCAACTTTTTACTTGACAACGGTGTTAAAGAAATTATACTTATCGGACAGAATGTTAACTCTTATAAATGGGACAACAATGGAAATATTATTACATTTGCAAAACTTTTAGAAAAAGTTGCAACTTTAAATACTGACAAAAAATACTGGGTTCGTTTCTTGACAAATCATCCAAAAGATATGAACTATGAAATTGTTAAAACAATAAAAACTTATAATAACATTTCACGACATATTCATCTTCCATTACAATCAGGCTCTAACAAGATCTTAGAACTTATGAACAGAAATTACACTTTGGAAAAATACAAACAAATTGTAGAAATGATACGTTCTGAAATTCCTGAGATCTCTATAACTACAGACCTTATTGTTGGATTTCCCTACGAAACAGAAGAAGATTTTAAACAAACACTACAGGCTGTAAAAGATATACAATTTGATGCAGCATTTGTTTTTAAATATTCCCCAAGAGAAGGGACAAAAGCTTATTTATTACCTGATAACGTCCCAAAAGAAGTAAAAGAAAAAAGACATGCTGAATTATTGTCTTTATGTGACGGTATCGCTTCTCAAAAAAATAAAAAATATCTTGAAAAAGAAGTGGAAACATTAATTATTTCGCAAAACTTTAAACATGCAAAAAGTTATTATATCGGCAAAACTTTAGAAAACAAAACTGTTGAAATTATAACAAAAAAAACTGGACTAGTAGGCAATTTTGTGAAAACAAAAATAAAAGAAGTAAAACTACATACTTTGATTGGTGAGCTGAGTTAATATGAAAGAATTACAAGAAATTAATCTTACACCTTTAATGAAACAATACCACCAAATAAAACAACAATATAAAGATTGTATACTAATGTTTCGTCTAGGCGATTTTTATGAAATGTTTGGTGAAGATGCGATAAAATCAGCGCCTGTTTTAGGTGTTGTTTTAACAAAGAGGCAAGGGGTACCAATGTGTGGTGTCCCATTCCACAGTGTTAACAACTATATCTCAAAACTTCTTAATTGTGGATTCAAAGTTGCTATATGTGAACAAGTCGAAGATCCAAAACTTGCAAAAGGTGTAGTTAAAAGAGAAGTGGTAAGAGTTATAACTCCAGGAACAATTATTGAAGAAAATCTTCTTGATGCTAAAAAAAATAATTTCTTGACTTCTATAAATTTTGCTTTTGTCAAAAACAAACTTTGTTTTGGTATTGCTAATGTTGATATTTCAACAGGTGATTTTTTAGTCACTCAATTTGAAGACCAAAATAGTTCCAAAATTATAGATGAGTTAATCAGGATCTCACCTTCTGAAATTGTTGCAAAAGAAACACAAAAAGAAGAAATTATCAAAATTGTAAAACAATACAAAGAAGTACATATAGAATTTTTAGAAGATTGGTTCTTTGATGTATTAACAGCTGTAGAAAGAATTAAAGAGTATTATAAAATTTATTCTCTTGAAACATTTGGACTTGATATGACGAAACATGCAATTTTATTATCTTCTGTAGGCGGGTTATTAGAATACTTAAATAGGACACAAAAAAAATTGATACCAAAATTAAAAGGAATAAAATTTTATAACTTAGATGACTACTTGTTTATGGACAGCAGCTGTATAAGAAATTTGGAGTTAGTAGAAAATCTTTATGATAGGACACAAAAAAATACTTTACTTGATGTTATCGACAAAACACAGACAGCCCAAGGTGCAAGATTATTACGAAGTTGGTTATTAAAACCATTAAAAGATGTAAAAGAAATTAATAATCGTTTATTAATTGTAGAAATGTTTTATAACGATGATACAAACAGACAAAAACTCAAAGATATTCTACGAAACATAGCAGATATTGAAAGAATAACAAATAGAATCACATCAAAAAATGCAACACCAAAGGATCTTATCACACTAAAAGAATCTTTAGAATTAATACCTGAAATTAAAACATTATTACAACATATAATAAATTCTCAATTTGTTTTAAAACTTGACGAACTACACAAAATGATCGATATTCCCGAATTAGAAGAAGTTAAACAACTTATAGAAAATAGTATAGTACCGGACGCGCCTACTGATATAAAAAAAGGAGGAGTTATCAAAAAAGGGTTTAATAAAGAACTTGATGAAATTAGAGAACTTTATTCTTCATCAAAAGAATGGTTGTTAAACTATCAAGAAGAACAACGACGAAAAACACAAATACAGTCATTAAAAGTTGGATATACTTCTGTCTTCGGGTATTATATAGAAGTTACAAAATCTAATTTACATCTAATACCAAAAGAATACATTAGGAAACAAACATTGAAAAATGCAGAACGGTTCACAACGCCTGAATTACAAGATTTTGAAAACAAAATCCTTTCAGCTGAAGAAAAAATTTTAAATCTAGAAGAATATCTTTTCAATTCTGTAGTTGAACAAGTTGGACAATATGCTGAACAACTATATGAAGTAAGTTATAAGATAGCTTTAATAGATGTGTTTAGTAACCTTGCTGAAGTTGCAAAAAGAAATAATTATAAAAAACCTATTGTAGATGATTCATATATTATTGAATTAAAATCTTGTCGTCATCCTATAGTAGAACAAATATTGCCTTACGGAAAGTTTATACCAAATGATGTATACCTTGACGGAGACAATGTAAAACTTATAATTTTAACAGGTCCTAATATGGCTGGAAAATCAACTTATATAAGACAGGTTGCGTTGTGCACAATCTTAGCACAAATGGGAAGTTTTGTGCCAGCTGAATATTCACGTATAGGTGTTGTGGACAAAATTTTTGCTCGTATAGGTGCAGCTGATTATTTAGCAAAAGGATTGTCAACATTTATGGTTGAAATGCAAGAAACTGCTAATATACTTCATAATGCTACTGATAGAAGTTTGATAATTTTAGACGAAGTTGGACGTGGGACATCAACTTATGATGGTATCTCTATTGCTTGGGCTGTGATAGAATATCTTGTTAACAAACAAAATTGGCCGAATAAAACCCATTGCCCTAAAACTTTGTTTGCTACACATTATTTTGAACTTACAGAACTTGAACAAAGGTATACTGGGATTAAAAATTTTAATGTTGCTGTTAAAGAATATAAAGACGAAATTGTATTTTTGTACAAAGTTATTGAAGGTTGTTCAGATAAATCTTATGGAATACATGTAGCAAAACTTGCTGGTATACCACAACAAGTTGTTAACCGGGCAAATATATTATTAAAATATTTACTTAACGCTGCTGCAAACATTGATAAAGCAACCAAATCTAAAAGTGTACAACTACAACTAATCCATATTACTGAACAAAAAGAACAAGAAAAAAATTTTTTTAATGAAATATTGGTAAATCTAAAAAAAATTGATATAAACAAAATTACACCATTAGATGCGTTTAATTTGTTACTACAATGGAAAAAAATGATAGAACAAAATACACAGGACCGGAACGACGAAAATATAAACGGTTAAAAATTTTTCATCTTTCTATACCCATAGTCCTAAAAACTAATACTGAAGATTTATCATTTCCAGGGATACTTTTAGACATCTCTGCTAATGGGATAGGAATTCTTACTTTTAAAGAAATACCTGTTAACACTATTGTCAATTTACAAATTAATTTACATCAGATAAAAACTGATTGTATTAAAGCAAAAGTTGTATGGACAAAACAATTAGATAAAACATATAGAGCTGGGTTACAATTTATAGAAATTTCAAAGAAAGATTTTGAACAAATATCAGATTATGTTGAACAACATCTAATGGAAGATTTTTGACTATGACCAAAATTAAGATCTTACCACCTGAGGTTTATACACGTATCGCAGCAGGTGAAGTTGTTGAACGACCATCTAATGTTGTCAAAGAACTTGTAGAAAATAGTATTGATGCTAACGCCACTGAAATAACAATAGAAATTGTTTCTTCTGGAAGGAAACTTATTCGTGTAGCAGATAACGGTTGCGGTATGACAAAAGATGATCTGTTATTATCAGTTAAACCACATGCTACAAGTAAAATAGAAAAATTTGAAGATATATATAGTTTAACAACTTTAGGATTTCGTGGAGAAGCCTTAGCTTCAATTTCAAATGTTTCTAAACTTACAATTATTTCAAAAACAGAAGAACAACCTCTCGGATACCAAATCGTTGTTCATGGTGGAGAAATTATATCAGTAAAAGAATGTTCATGTAATAAAGGAACGATTGTTGAAGTTAAAGATTTGTTTTACAACACTCCTGCAAGACTTAAATTTTTAAAATCTGATTATACAGAAAAAGTACATGTTACACGTACTGTTGAAGAATATGCAATTGCCTATCCTGAAATTTCGTTTAAGTTCTATTCAGATAACGAACTTGTCTTTTCAACAGAAGCTACCACAAAACTTGTTAGTAGATTAAAAGATATTATAAAAAAAGATATTGTGAAAGACATGTTATACATTGCTCATACTGAAGATAACATTTGTATCTACGGATTTATAACACCGATAGAATTTACACAAGTTAACAAATCTTTACAAATGTTTTATGTTAACAAAAGACCCGTTACTTTACGTATTTTATCACAAGCGTTATATGATGCATACAGGGATAGTTTACCTACTGGTAGACATCCTGGAGCGGTTATTTTTATCAATATCTCGTCAGATTTGATTGATGTTAATGTACATCCAACAAAACGTGTTATAAAGTTTAAAGATGAAGATTATGTATATGAAACACTTAAAAATTTGTTCAAAAAAACATTAAAAGAATATTACACTAAAACATATAAAATTGAAACTGGACAACCAATACAAACTTTAACAATAACACAAAAAGAAAAACAACTAACAGAAACAAAAGTTGAACAAAAACAAACAGAGTTGGAATTACGGTATGAACAACCTATTTTAAACTATGAAAAACTTGGACTACAAAATTTTGTATATTTGGGTCAACTACATAGAACATATCTGTTGTTTGAAACACAAGAAGGTTTGTTATTAATAGACCAACATGCAGCAAGTGAACGTATACTTTTTGAAAAATTTATGAAATCAAAAAATGTCCAAATACAGAAATTGCTTATTCCATTAAATATAGAACTAAAACCCTCAGATTTTGAATCTATAAAGCCATATATAGACCTACTTAATACTTTAGGGTTTGAAGTAACAATTTCTGGTAAGAGTTCAATAGGGTTTGCTAGTATTCCATCATTATTCAATATACAAGATGTGAAAGATTTTATTCTAAGATTTATAGAAAATCTTATGGAAGATATAAAAAATGAAATTAATAATGTTACTCCTAAAGAAAAAATTATCCGTAGTGCATGTCGTGCTGCAATAAAAGCTAATGAACTATTAGCAATATCTGAAGTTAATGCTTTAATATCAGATTTGTCTAATTGTGAACAACCTTTTTTTTGTCCTCATGGTAGACCTACTATAATCAAACTTGAGTTAGAAAAAATTGAAAAACTTTTTTCACGACGTAAATGAACAACAAAGTTGTTCTCATTGTTGGACCAACAGCTTCAGGGAAAACAGAAGTTGCTGTTGAACTTTGCCAAAAATTACCCGCTGAAATAATATCAGCTGATTCTAGACAAGTTTATAAATACTTAACAATAGGTACAAACAAACCTGTTGGTGAATGGATTGGGGAGGAATATTTGTATAAAAACATACCTTACCATTTAGTTGATTTTCTTGAGCCACACTTGTATTACGATGCAAACAGGTTTTATACTGACGCTTCATCTTTAATCAATAGAATTTGGTCAAAAAATAAAATCCCCATTGTTGTTGGTGGGACAGGGTTATATATCAAAACAATTACCGAAGGGATCACTATATTACCTAAAAAAAATGAGAAAATAAGAAATTACTTAACACAGCTTGCAATATTGTATGGAAAAAACTATCTTTATAATATGCTTAAAACTTATGACCCACAACGGGCAAAAGAAATACATCCAAATAATACACAAAGAATAATACGTTCATTAGAAATTATTCTTCAAACAGGTAAACCTTTTACACAAATTGTTTCAGAAAATCCTAAAACAAAATCTTATGATACAATTATCTTTGGTCTTTATTATGATAAAAAAACTTTGTTTCACAAAGTCACTGAACGTACAAAACAAATGTTTCAAATTGGTATCGTAGAAGAAACAAAACAACTTTTAGCAAAAGGTATTAAGGAAACATCTCCTGCGTTTAGTTCTATAGGTTACCATTGGGTAATAAAATATATAAACCACGAAATCTCGTTGGAAGAAACACAAAAAAATTTTATCAAAGATACTATGGACTACATTAAACGACAATTAGTATGGTTTAAAAAAGATAAAAACATACAATGGATAAACTGTGAAGATATGTCAATAAAACACATTGTGGAATATATTTATGAAATAATATCAAAAATTTGTTTCTAAACAACTTATAATGCTATGGAAAAAGTTGTCACTGTAGGAACAGTTTTAAAATCTGCTGGGAAAAAAGCTATTGAAGAAGAAAAAAAGTCTTTAGAAGAACTAAAAAATCTAGTTGCTACTGCGAATGGTATTGTGATAAAATCTTTTTTAGTAAAACGTGATAAAATTGACCCTGCTTATTACATCGGGAGAGGAAAAGCAGAAGAAATTAATGATTTTATTGTCCAAAACAATATTCGTACAGTTGTTTTTGATAACGAACTTTCTCCTGCACAAATAAAAAATTTAGAAGAAGTAATATCAGCAAAAATTGTAGATAGAACAAGGTTAATACTTGACATTTTTGCACAACGAGCACATACAAAAGAAGCACAACTCCAAGTAGAACTTGCTCAACTTCAATATATGCTACCACGTCTCACTCAAAAAGGTATCTATATGGACAACCAAGTAGGTGGGATAGGTACAAGGGGACCCGGAGAAACAAAACTTGAATATGACAGACGTAAAATTATGCAACGTATCGAAAAAATAAAAGAAGAACTTAAAAAAGTTGTTGTTGCACGAAATGAACAAAAAAAGTTAAGAATGGAAACAAATATACCTTTAATAGCGTTAGTAGGTTACACTAATGTTGGTAAATCAACATTGTTTAACACTATTCTTAAATCTTCTTCTGCATATACAGATGACAAACTTTTTGCAACTTTAGACCCGTTAATAAGAAAAGTAGTCCTTCCTACAAAAGAAGAATTTTTGCTTGTAGACACTGTAGGGTTTATAAATAAACTGCCACATCATTTAGTAGAAAGTTTTAAGTCAACTTTAGAAATTGTTAAAGATGCAACATTATTATTAGAAATTATTGACATAACTGACGAAGATTATCATAAAAAAGAACTATTAGTAAAAAAAATTTTGGAAGAACTAAACGCAGATAAAATTCCTATTATAAAAGTTTACAATAAAATCGATCTCTTAGATGAAAGATTACAAAAGGTATATATAAAAAAATTAAACAAAGAAAAGACAAGTGTTGTTATTTCAGCAAAGACAGGTTTTGGAATCGAAAAATTACTCAAAAAAATACTTTTCTTTATTGGACAAAATTATGTTACAAAAACAATAAATGTTCCTAATAAATATTTTGAACTCTTGAATTTTATTAACAAACATTGCAAAGTAATTTCTTATAATATAAACCACAATCTATTAAATATAAAAATTTCAACAACAAAAGAAATTTATAATAAAATAATAAAAATGCTAAATGAATACACTGTTCACAATACCTAATTTGTTGTCTATATTACGAATGTGTTTTACATTTTTATTTGTTCACAGTTTGTTGAATGATAAAATTACTAAATCTATTCTATTTTTAAGTATATGTATTCTTACTGACTTTCTTGATGGATTTTTTGCACGTGTCTTTAAACAGAAAACAAAAATAGGTGTTTTATTAGACCCGCTTGCTGATAAAGTTTTAGTTATATCAACATTAATAGTTTTAATGGTAAAAAACTATTTACCATGGTGGTTCTTTAGTATAATAATTATACGAGAAACGTTAGTTATCGCAGGCTGGATCGTTACATACCAACATACACCACAATCTTTTCCAAAACCACGTTTCTTAGGAAAAGTTTCAATAGCATTGTTAATGATAACTTTAATAATCGTAGTTTTAAATATCCATCTACAATACGAAATTGTTTCTGATATAATAAATGAACTATTTTTTTTAACATCAGTTTTTGTCACAGGTTCTTTGGTTGATTATATTGGATACGCTAGAAAAGTTTTCTCAAAATAAAATTTTGTTATAAAAGATAATGAAAAATTTTATAATATTTTTTTTATCATACATAATTGGTGGTATCCCCACTGCATTTATATTAACTAAAATCTTTAAAGGAGTAGATATACGAACTGTTGGGTCAAAAAATCCTGGCACAACAAATGTGATACGTACAGCAGGATTTTTGTTAGGAGCAATAACATTTATCATAGATTTTTTGAAAGGAGGAATATCTATATTTATTACAAAAAAATATTTAGGATATGAATTTTTGCCACTAACAATGTTTTTTACCGTGCTTGGGCATACAACATCCCCTTTTCTTTCGTTTAAAGGGGGAAAAGGTGTTGCAACATTTTTTGGTTCGCTATTTGCAATTTCAACTAATATGTTTATATATAGCTGTATTTGTTTTGCAATTATATTTTTATTAACACATATTGTGTCAATATCTTCTATTGTTTCAGTATTTTTTTTCTTTTGGTATGTGTTGTTAAAAAATCCAGTTGAGTATCAAGACACAAAAATATTTTTTCTATTAACAGTCTTATGGATAATCTATAGACACAAGTCAAATATCAAAAGGTTAATATTAAAAGAAGAAAAAAGGTTGTTTTAAAATATGAAAAACATTTTTATAATAGGTGGAGGTTGTTGGGGGGCAACCTTAGCAACAATATATGCTAAGAAGGGATTAAAAATTACCATCTATGAACCTGTTTTGGAAAACTATAATTATCTTAAACAACATCGTCACCCAAAATTTTTTAAGTATGTAAGTATCCCTGAAAATGTAAACATTACTAACGATGCGAATCAAATACAAAAAAATGATATTGTTTTTTTAGTAATACCATCAATTTATGTGTTACCAATATTGAATAAATTTAAAAATGTAAATACTAAAGAAAAAATTTTTATTTCTTGTGTCAAAGGGTTTGAACCAAAAACTTTTAATTCTATCTCAAAAACAATTGCTGAAAGTTTAAAAATTAATAAAGAAAAAATTTTTGTCTTAAGTGGACCTTCTCATGCTGAAGAAGTTGCTATGGAAAAACCTACAGCAGTATCTTTAGCAGGAGTAAATAAGGATCTGCTTGTTAAATTACAAAAATTGTTAGCAACACAAATGTTAAGGATTTATGTCAATACAGACATTGTTGGGGTAGAAATAGCAGGAGCTGTGAAAAATATATATGCTATTGCTGCCGGCATCTGTGATGGTCTTAAGCTTGGTAATAATGCAAAAGCTGCTTTAATTACACGTTCATTAAAAGAAATGATATTAGTTGGCAACCTTTTCGGTGCAGAAACAAAAACCTTTTTTGGTTTATCAGGAATTGGTGATTTACTTACAACGGCTTATTCACCTTATTCAAGAAACCGTACTTTTGGCGAATATATTGCTAAATACAAAAACATAGAAAAAGCAAAACAAAAAATTCATACTTTTATCGAAGGTATCTACACTGTAAAAACAATTAATAAAATTGCAAAAAAATATTCTCTAGAGTTACCTATTGCAGAAGAAGTTTATAAAATTATATATAAAAACAAACCGCCAGAACTTTCAATAAAATCTTTATTAACAAGACCGTTAAAAGAAGAGTTTAGTTGGTTAAAATGAATAAAAATGATTTAATTAAAATATTAACACAATATACTTTAACAAAAAATGATGCAAAAAAGTTTGTAAATATTATTTTTGACTCAATAAGAGATGCTTTGTTATCTGGTGAAAAAGTTGTGATACAAAACTTTGGTAGTTTTATTCCAAAATTTTATAAATCAAAAAGAATGTATAATCCAAAACAAAAAAAATACGTTGTATTAACACCAAGAAAAAAAATAAAATTTACTCTTTCTAAAAAATTTTTTGCAGCGTTAAACTTAAAAGAAAAAAAGTAAGCAACTATGACTGAAGAAAACAAACAACATTACTATACTATCAAAGAGTTTGCAAAAAAAGTTGGTGTTGAAGAATATGTGTTAAGATACTGGGAAAGTGTATTTCCACAATTAAAACCTTTAAAAACTGAAAAAGGGCATAGAAGATATACAGACGAACATATACCTATTGTAGAAAAAATTAAAGAACTTATGTGGGAAAAAAAATATACTATTGAAGGAGCAAGAAAGGAATTAAAAGAATTTTTTTCTAAAAAGAAAAATGTGCAATCCACATTATTTTTAGATTTCCAAACTGCAGGTAATAAAAAAATATTAAACGAAATTAAAAGTGTTTTAGAAGAAATTTTAAAAATTCTTGAAGAATAGATATGATAGAAAATCTTGTACAACTTTTTTCTAATTTACCAAAAGAAGTTGCAATAATACTTATCTCAGCCATTCCTATAAGCGAACTACGTGGTGCTATACCGGTAGGTATTGGTATCTATAAGTTTAGTGTAACCAAAACATTAACTTTAGCAATAATTGGTAATTTATCTTTTGTTATACCGTTCTTATGGTTTTTAAACAACTTACATTTGCATTTTATGAAATATTATTACTACAACAAATTTTTTACTTGGTGGTTCAGTAAAGTAAAGCCAAGAACAAAAAATATTAAAAAATATGAATATGTTGGACTAGCTTTGTTTGTTGCTATACCTTTACCTGTGACTGGTGCTTGGAGTGGATGTGTAGCAAGCTATCTTTTAGGATTAGACTTTTGGAAATCAGTTGTAGCTATATCAATAGGAGTTTTAATTGCAGCAATAATTGTGACCGTTATCACTCTTGTTACTACACAAACTATTCAATTAATAATTTAAAAAGCGGGCGATGGGATTCGAACCCACGACCTTCTGCTTGGCAAGCAGACGTTCTTAAACCAGGCTGAACTACGCCCGCATTTTCCTAGTTTTTTAATTTATAAAATCAATAAATAAAAGTCAATATTTTTGATTTTATTTCTAACAAATTTAAAACGAAAGGAGAAAAAAAATGAAAAATGCTATAATAAGTGTATCAGATAAAACAAATTTAATAGAGTTTGCAAAAGAACTTAATAATATAGGAATAAAAATTTATTCAACTGGTGGAACTGCAAAAATTTTAAAAGAGCATAATATCAGTGTTATAGAAATATCTGAATACACTTCTTTTGCAGAAATTTTAGATGGAAGAGTTAAAACTTTACACCCAAAAATTCACGGTGGTATACTTGCAAAACGAAACAAACAAGAACATATGCAAGAGATTCAAAAATATAATATTACTCTTTTCGATCTTGTAGTAGTAAACCTTTATCCATTTGAAGAAACTCTACAAAAAACAAATGATGAAGAAGAAATTATTGAAAACATTGATATTGGGGGTGTTACACTTATTCGTGCAGCAGCAAAAAATTATAAAGATGTAGCTGTTGTTGTTGACTATAACGATTATCCCGAAGTTATACATAGAATCAAAAATAACACATTAGATTTAGAATACAAAAAATATCTTGCAACAAAAGCATTTTTACATACTGCAAGATATGATTCTATAATCTCAAACTGGTTTGTTAAAACTTCAAAAAAAGAAGTTTTTGATTTTGAAGAAATATCTATCGGACTTAAAAAAGTGTCTAACTTAAGATATGGAGAGAATCCACATCAAAAAGCTGCTTTGTTCAAATTCGCGTCAAAAACATCAAGTTTAGTTTCTGCAGAAAAGTTGCAAGGTAAAGAATTGTCATATAACAATTACTTAGATTTAGATTCAGCAATGAATATTGTAAAAAATTTTTCAAATCCTGCTTGTGTTATAATAAAACATAACAATCCTTGTGGTGTAGCAGAAGCAAATACTTTGTTAGATGCATATAAAAAAGCATTAAGTTGTGACCCTGTTTCTGCATTTGGTGGTATAATTGCTTTTAATTACGAAGTGGACGAAAATACTGCAAAAGAAGTTATTAACCTATTTACAGAATGTATAATTGCACCTGCGTATACACAAAAAGCAAAAGAAGTGTTCTCAAAAAAGAAAGATTTAAGATTATTAGTACTACCAGGGTTGATGAATTCAATAACAGAAGAAATTGAGTTTAGACAAATTGACGGTGGGATGCTTGTTCAATCAAAAGATTTAACTCTGTATAATGAACTTGTATATGTAACAAAACGGCACCCAACTGAACAAGAACTTAAAAGTTTAATTTTCGCGTTTAAAGTTGTAAAATATGTAAAATCAAATGCTATAGTGTTAGCAAAAGGAACACAAACTGTTGGTATAGGTGCGGGACAAATGTCACGTATCGACGCGTTGAAAATTGCCACAATCAAAATGAACCAAATTGATAAAGAAATTTTAGAGTCGTTAAAGGAATATCCACTTGTTTTAGCATCGGATGCGTTTTTCCCGTTCAACGATGTTGTGAATGAAGCTGCAAAAATTGGTGTTTCTGCTATAATACAACCTGGTGGATCCGTACGAGATGCAGATTCTATATCTTTAGCGAATGAATATAATATAGCTATGGTCTTTACCAAAACTCGCCACTTTAAACATTGATAGATGAGAGATGTTTAGAAAAACTTTTGTTTTTTTAAGAGTCTTAACTATATTTCTAGTATGTGTTTTACATGTTTTTTCAAAAGAGTTGCCAACAGAACTTTTGGGTTTCCAAATTAATACTGAATTAAAAAGTGTAAAAAAATCTGTACAATTAAAAAAAATCAAAAATTCGTTTGAAAAAGTTTACAAGGTTTTATATATTGAACAAAGTATTGAAACTTATCTTTATTTTTTTAATAAAAAAATTTACAAAATAATTATCTGTTTTTCTGAAAAAGTTTTTGACCAAGAAGATTGGGAAAATATTGTTAGCCAAGCAATTTCTTTGTACGATAGACCTAAAAAAGTTTTTGTAACACACAAAAATGGTTTATCACAAGAAGTTTATCTTTGGGAAGATGAAAAAGTAAAATATATCTACAAAAAAGTTAGTAAAGAAAATAAAATACAGAATTTTAGTATAGAACTAGTAGATAAACATACTGAACAAAAAATAACACAATTGTCTTTTATAAAAAAGTTATATCTCAGATTGATTAATTTGTTTTAAAAACAATGAAAAACTTTCTTATAAATTTAGTAAAAACAGCTGGAAGAATTTTGCAAAAATATTATTATTCAGATATATCACAGTTGTCATTAAAATATAAATCAAAACATAATCCCGTAACAAAAGCAGATAAAGAAGCTGAAGAAATTATAAAATATATGATATCTAAAAAATTTCCTAACGATAAATTTATATGTGAAGAAAGTTGTCCTACAGTTGACAAACTTAATAAAGAACAAAGATACTGGGTGATAGACCCACTTGATGGTACCGTAAATTTTTCACACAAACTTCCAATATTTTGTATCTCAATTGCTATAATAGAAAATAACGATATTGTTGAAGGAATTGTATATAATCCTATAACAAAAGATTTGTATTATGCAAAAAAAGGATGTGGAGCGTATAAAAATAATAAAAAAATACTTGTATCTAAAATAAAAAATTTGTATAATTCTTTATTAGTAACAGGTTTTCCATATTATACATATAAAAATCCACAACGGGTGTTTAAATTGTTTAACAAATTTGCGATTTCTGCACAAGCAGTACGTAGATTAGGTTCAGCAGCGTTAGACCTTTGTATGGTAGCCGAAGGTATCTTTGAAGGATTTTGGGAAGAAAACTTGCAAATATGGGATGTAGCAGCAGGATCTTTAATTGTTAAAGAAGCTGGAGGAGAAGTAACAGATTTTTTTGGTAAAGATAATTATTTGTTTGGTAAAACAATAGTTGCAACAAACGGAAAAATACATAAACAAATGTTGAATATTATAAGCAAAACAGTCAAAAGTTAAGAAGACGGGGCGTAGCTCAGTTTGGATTAGAGCGCACGGCTTGGGACCGTGAGGTCGGAGGTTCAAATCCTCTCGCCCCGACCAAAAAGAAAATTATTTTTATTTTTTTACTTAAAATGAAACTGAAACAAATTAGTGAATTTTTACCACGGGAAAAACTTTTAAAATACAACAGACCCGATAAACTCAAAAATGAAGAGTTGCTTGCTATCATCCTTAGAACTGGAACAAAAAATTACAATGTGTTAACTTTAGCAAAAAAAATTTTAAAACAATATGGTAAAGAATTACCTTATGTTTCAGTAAATGAGTTAAAAAATTTTTTAGGTATAGGTGAAGCACGTGCATGTAGTATTGTTGCATGTTTTGAACTTGGTAAACGTTTGTTAAGAGATAAAAAGACATATCTTTATCTTACACCGAAAGATGTATACGAACGACTTTCAGAATACAGAACAGCTAAAAAAGAATATTTTTTTGTGTTTTACCTCGACAGTAGAAACCAAGAAATAAAATGTGAAGTTGTAAGTGTTGGGATTTTAAATTCAAGTTTAGTACATCCAAGGGAAGTGTTTGAACCTGCAGTGAAACATCTTGCATGTCAGATTATTGTTGCACATAATCATCCATCAGGTTGTTTAGAACCGTCAAAAGATGATCTTGAGATTACACAACGTTTAATAAAAGCAGGTGAAATACTTGGTATAGAACTGTTAGATCATGTTATTGTTGCTAAAAACGGATATTTTAGTTTTAAAGAATATAAACTTATGTAACAACAAATTGTTGAGGTTAAACATATGAAAGAATGTAAAATAAATGAAAATCTTAAAATTTGTCCATGCAGTTATCCAGTGTGTTCCAGAAAAGGTATTTGTTGTGAATGTTTGCATTACCACAGAGAAAGAGGGGAACTGCCAGCATGTTATTTTTCACCAAAAGTTGAAAAAACATACGACAGAAGTATCGAAAATTTTATAAAAAATTATAAAAAATAATAAGTCTCCAAACAATCTAAAGGAAAACCAAAAAATGAGTATAAGACCTATAGTGATGAAATTTGGGGGTTCTTCAGTAGCAAATGTTGAACGTATAAAAAATGTTGCTAAAATCATTGTTAATAAAAAGAAAAAGTATAAACATATTGTAGTTGTTGTTTCAGCACCTGGAGATATGACCGACGAACTTATTGAAAAAGCATACCAAATCACTCCTGACCCTGATAAACGAGAATTTGATATGTTGTTATCTACAGGAGAACAAATATCAATTGCTCTTTTAGCAATGGCATTACATACATTAAACTGTGATGCTATTTCTTTAACAGGACCACAAGCAGGCATCTATGCTGATGCATCATATACCAAAGCTAAAATTATTGATATTGATACAAAAAAAATAAAAAGATATTTAAAACAAGGTAAAGTGGTTATAGTTGCTGGTTTTCAAGGAATAAATCCTTATCAAGATATAACAACCTTAGGACGGGGCGGTTCTGACCTTACCGCAATAGCGTTAGCTGCAAAGTTAAAAAGTCCTATCTGCGAAATATATACAGATGTAGAAGGTGTCTATACTACAGATCCAAGAATTGTACCAGAAGCAAGAAAAATTAATTATCTTACCTATGACGAAATGCTTGAGATAGCAGGCAGTGGCGCACAAGTTATGATGGCAAGATCTATTGAAGTAGCAAAAAAATATAATGTTAAACTTGAAATAAAATCGTCTCTTGTTCGAAAACCAGGAACAATAATTTATAAATAAAATTCTTAACTTTCTTTTTGAAAATTCTATCATTATTTCGCTACTCATATTTTGCCAAAATTATTGTCCTTATATTGACATATATAAAATAAATTTGTATCTTTTTATTCGTATGAACAACAATAAAGTATTGCTTCATATTTGTTGTGGAATATGCGCATTAGAATCTATAAATAGGTTACTACAGCAAAAGTATAAAGTTATAGGTTACTTTTACAACCCTAACATTTATCCAAAAGAAGAATATCAAAAAAGATTACAAGTTGTTGAAAAAGTTGCTGAAATATACAATATTAAGATCATCTATGATAATTACGAACCTGAAGTTTGGCAAAAATTATGTGGACAATACGAAAGCGAACCTGAAGGGGGAAAAAGATGTTTATTGTGTTATGAATTAAGATTAAGAAAAACATACAATACTATGGTAAAAGAAAATCTTGATTTATTCACTACGACACTTACTATAAGTCCACATAAAAAATCAAATATAATTTTTGAAATAGGTGAAAAAATTGGTGGTGAAAAATTTTTAAAAATTGATTTTAAAAAACATGACGGATTTAAAAAAACTATTGAACTAGCAAAACAATTCGAGTTTTATAGACAAAACTATTGTGGATGCAAATTTTCATTAAGAAAAACTATCTTATGAAAAAAACTAATCTTGTAGCAGTATTTACCTGCGAAAATATCAACAAACAATTATCTTTGCTTAAAAAATACAAAAATTTTATTGACAGCGTAGAAATAAGGGTTGACTCCTTTTATAAGAATAATAAAATCAAAGAAATACCAAATATTATAAAAAATATAAAAGATACTATACCAAAGATAAAAATTATTATAACATTCAGAAAACTTGAAGAAGGTGGTTGTGTAAAAGTTTATGAAAAAACAAGGCAATTTGTAATAACAGAACTTTTAAAAAGTTCTCATCAATACATAAATTTCGTAGATATTGAATTTTTCTCTAAAATAAAAAATAAAATAATTAATCTAGCAAAAAAATATAAAAAAATTGTAATTTTATCGTTTCATAAATTAGACAAAAATTTTAAGCTAAATGAAGTAACAAAAATAATTAAAAAAATGCAAAAATTTGTTAATAGCAATAAAAAACACTGCATCATTAAAATAGTTGTTTATTGTGATTCATTATACAAATACATCGAGATCTTAAAAAGTGCTCACATTAAGCCAACAACGAAAACAAAAGTTTTTAAAAACATAAGCATTTTTTCTGTTGGCAAAACTTCGATACTTTCAAGGCTAATTTGTTTCGTTTTGGATATGCCGATTGTTTACGCTGCACTATCAAAAGCAGTAATTAAAACACAGCCTACTATAAAACAGATTGTCAAAATAAAAAGACTTCTTGCCAACAACTAAATTCTAAAAACTTAAACTTAAAATGACGATTTAAAACTTAATCCGGCTATTGAATTTAACCAAATTTTAATCTAATTTTAAGTTCCTATAAGATATATTATGTTAATTTATATTTTTTGAATGATACTTTAAAATAAAGACGAAAAATTACGAAAAAACGAAATCATAAAACAAAAATTAATGTAATAGTTTAAATTCGAATAAAAATAAAAATTAAAGTAATACTTGAAAATAGAAATTGCAAAAATTGTAAAACTTGCAGCTTCAAAAAAGAAACTTGCAAGTTAAACTTTTGTAATAATGGAAAGTAAGCGGTAAGAAGTGGCATTTTTTCTAAAAGAAAAGAAAAGGTCATCATGAAAAGTACAAAAACCAGTGTTAATAATCTGCTGTTTTGAAAAACCGAAATTTAAAAGTTTTTTAAAAAGTATATCAAATAAAGAAAATTTCTCCCCATCTACATAATAACAATTCCCGCAAATATGAGGGCCTGCTATAAATAGAGTATCTTTTAAAGAAAAAGAAAGAGTATTTAGTTTCTCAAAAAGACATTCTATTATACCTTTTTGCAATCCTATTCTTCCAATATGAACAAGTCCAAACCAGCTGTTTTCTATATCCACAACAAATAAAGGGATACAATCGGCTGTAAAAATAGCAATAATTTCTTTATTATTTTTAGAAATTATGCCATCTGTATGTAGAATTATTTTATAGTCAACCACAAAATTTTTGAATTGTAGTTTACCAAAATAACCTTCAAAATCTGACTGATTGGTTTCTATTATTTTATTATCGTGTATTTGCTCGCACATTACCACAACTTTGTTTAAAAATATACTTGGATATTTAGTAGCAAAAGAGTACAAAGAAAGGGTTTTTTCTTTAGAAATAAAAGGGATAAAAGGAATAGACAAGTTAGCTTCTTTGGTTTCAGATATTAAATTCTTTGTTGTAGTAAGTAACAAAAAATCTTTTATTTTAAAAGATATATAATCACAATTTTCTTCATAGCTAATCATTTTCCACAAATTCTTCTTAAAAACGTTCTATTATATGAGATGGCCCTCCTCCTGATTCTATACCTTTTATTGCTAACATAAGTTCCTCTGGACTTGAAGCTGCTTGTAACGCATCTTCTAACGATACTAATCCTTTTTTGAATAATTCTAACAATGCTTGGTTAAATGTTTGCATACCGTAAATTTTTCCTTGTTTCATCAAGTTTATAATATCACCCAAATTTTTTTCTTCTATACATTTTTTAACAGCTGGAGTAACTACCAAAACTTCTACTGCAGGAATTAACCCTTTTTTATCTTTTCTTGGTAGCAATCTTTGAGAAATAATACCTTTTAAAGTATCGGCAAGTTGTAAACGTACTTGGTTCTGTTGGTGTGGTGGAAATATATCTATTATTCTATTTATTGTTTGAACTGCATCAACAGTGTGAACTGTTGAAAGAACAAGATGGCCAAGTTGTGCTGCAGTAAGTGCAGCTTGCATTGTTTCAAGATCTCTCATCTCTCCAATTAAAATTACATCCGGATTTTGTCTAACAACATGTCTTAATGCTGAAACAAAAGATGTTGTATCATAAGGCACTTCTCTTTGTGATATAATCGACTTTTTATCTTTATATACAAACTCTATAGGATCCTCAATCGTTATAATATGTGCAGGACGTGTAGAATTGATATAATCGATCATACATGCAAGTGTTGTTGATTTTCCTGAGCCTGCAGGCCCTGTAACAAGAATAAACCCACGGACATTCTCTGCAAGTTTATAAACGACTTCCGGCAAATTTAGTTCTTCTCTATTTGGTATTTGGAAAGGTATACGTCTTATAGCTATATTTATTACACCACGTTGATAAAATATATTCATTCTTAAACGAGCAATATTCTCAAAATTGTATCCTATATCACACTCTTTCTCTAATTCAAACCTTTTTTGTTGTTGTGGCGTAGTTATATAAAGAACAAAATTTTCAATATCTTCTTTAGAAAGTATAAATTGTTGATCTTCAATTGGCTGTAATATTCCATTTATTCTAACATATGGTACACATTCACTTCTTAAATGTAGATCGCTAGCATTAGTTTCCAAAAATTTTCTTATTATATTAAATATTTTTTCAATATTTTTATCACTCATAAACTACCTCAACACACGTAATTTACCAGTTCTAAAAAACTTTTGTTGGATTTCTTTTTCTTCTAAAATAGCATCTTCTTTATCTACAACTATTTCGGTTTTGGTACGTAACGATCTTAATGTTTTTTTAGATTTTGTTTTTTCAACCATTTGGAACCCACTTGCGATAATCGTAACTTCAACTTTATCTTCAAAATCATTAGAATTTACATATCCTATATAAGTCACGACTTCTTTATCCATATAATGTTGTAAATATTCAAACGCATTATAAACATCGTGCCCTGTTATATTTTTCCCACAAATATTTACTAACAAATTTTTTGCACTACGAATATCAAATTCTATAAATGGATTATTCATAGCATTTTTTATTGCTTTTTTTAAACAGCTTTCAGCACTTGCTTTTTCTACACCATACGACATAATTATCTGGCCTGCATTTTTTAATACATTTCTTGCATCAGCATAATCAACATTGACATACCCTGGTTGTGTCACAACTTTCCACATACTTAACACCGCTTTGTGTAAAACATCATCTGCTAATCTATATAAAACTTCACCAAAACTTAAATTAGGATACATTTCTAAAAATTTATTGTTTGGTATAGTCAATAAAGCATCAACATATTTTTTTAATTCTGTGATTCCTGTAATTGCATTATCCATTCTTATTTTTCCTTCGAAGTCGAAAGGTTTTGTTACAACAGCCACTGTTAAAACACCCAATTCTTTAGCCACTCTTGCAATAACAGGTGTTGCACCAGTCCCCGTCCCTTTCCCCATACCACAGGTTAAAAACACCATATCTGTATGTGTCAATAAGTCACGAATTATATCTATTGATTCTTCCGCAGCCTGTTTCCCAACAAGCGGATCTCCTCCAGACCCTTGTCCTTTTGTAGTTTTTGGACCTATATGTATAACAATTGGCGCTTTTGACTCTTTTAAAGCTTGCAGATCTGTGTTGATAGCGATCATTTCTACAGAAGGATCAATAAGACCAGCAGTAGCGATTCTATTTATAGCGTTCCCTCCTGCACCACCAATCCCCATTATTTTTATTCTTACAGGATATTTTTTTGTAACAATATTGTCATCCATAGAAATCACTCCCCAAAAAAACTCCAGATTTTACGAAAGAAACCTTTTATCCCTTTTGACTGTTTTTTCCCTTTAAAAGGTTTTTTTTGACTTTCTATTTCGTATTTTATCAAACTTATTGAAGTAGTATAAGAAAAATTAGAAATAATATCTTCATCTCCCACAATAGAACTCTCCATACCTACATTTCCTGCACGAACATCAATACTTTCTTCAAGATCACTATATTCACTTTTTAACAACTCACGTAACGCGTCAGTAATACCCACCAAATTTCCCCCACCACCTGCTAAAACAACATCTCCATACTGTAGTGCTAACTCAACATAATGAATTTTTTTCAACTCGGGGATAACAATGTCTAAAAAAATCTTTTCAATAACTTCAGCAATAATTTTTGCTATTTCTTTTTTTGTTGTAGTTCTAATATTTTTACCATCTCTGGATGGTATCTCAACTTGTTCATCTTTTTTCACTGATGACGGTTGTGCAACACCATAACGACGTTTTATATTCTCTGCTACATTCCAAGATGTTTTATAATAAGCTGCAATTTCTCTCGTTATAAGGTCCGCTCCTAAATCAATATCTTTACTTTGAAACTCTCTACAATATCTTATGCATCCACCTAAATATACCACAGTCCCTATTGATTGTCCACCAAAATCTATTACTAAACAACCTAAATTACGTTCTTCAGCTTCCGTAACCAACTGTGCTAAAGAAATTAAACCATAATGTAAATTATCAATTACATAACCAGCTTCCGTAAAAGTTCGTTCTATGTTCCTTATAAAACTTGAATATCCAACAATTGCATAAGCTTTTACTTCTAGAATACTTCCTTCCATATTAACAGGATTTGAAATTCCAGGTTGACCATCGATAATATACTCTTGAGGTATAATATTCATTATTAAACGATCATTCGAAATTCTTAAATTTTTTACTGCATGTTCAATAACTTTTTCTTGATCTTCAAAAGTAATTGTTCGATCAGTTGAGGTAATAGGAATTTGTGCTGAAGTTTCATAAGTACTTACAAACGGCCCTCTCACACCAACAATAAGTTTTGTCCTTTCAACTTTTGCCATATCTTCTAATGATGAAATCAACTCGTTTATAAGAGCAGCACTTCTCTCAATATCTTTAATTACACCTGCAGAAATTGCTTCTTTATCGACTAACTGTTTACCTGCAATAATTTCTATAATTTCTTGTTCAGGATCGTACTTTCCTAAAACACCTGTAACACAACCTGAACCTATATCAACCCCACAATAAATTTCTTCTTTTGGCATTTTTATTCTCCAAAAAAGAAATTATTTAAAATTTTTAAATATAAAATTATTAAGTTTTATTCAATATATGCCTTTCCATAGGATAATAACTGTGTATAAATTCTTGTGTTTTTATCAAATTTATATTTTATCAATTTAGATAGCATCTCTTTTTTTACATTCTCAAATTTTTTGTCAACAATAAAATAAAGAATACAATTATCTTCCTCTCCACGGACACAAACAACATATTTATTGTTTTCTTTTCTAATTTTTTCAACTTTATCCCAAACATTAGCTTCACTAAATTTTTGATAGATAATCTTTAATGTTGGAATATCCACTTCGCCTTCTATATATGGCAGTTTAGCTAAATTAATTTTTCTAGCATCATAAACTTTATACCATTTTATATCACTGGACAGAAACAAAATTCCATCATCAATTCCCTTTTTGTAACCTATTGGAGAAAAAGTATGAATTTTAATTTTTAAAGGTTTTGTTGGAAAAAACATAATTTTTATCTCTTTAATTTCAGGAAAAACTTTTTGTAGTTTAAGAATATTTTTTTTATAATTAAAAACATCAAGATGTTCCGCATTTAGTTGTTTATAAATAATTTCGTCTGGTACTGTTGATTTGTTCTCGCATAAGTATACTTTTTGTATTTTAAAAACTTCATACTTAAAAACTTCATACAAAGATTTAACTTTACTTATTTTATAAACAACAAAAATCAAAATTGTTAAACAAGCTGTAGCCAATAAAAATCTGAAAACAATTTTAAATTTTTTCTTTTTCTTATTTTTTTTCTTTACCAAAATGTTGAATGAATAATATCTACTCATATTTTTTAAATGACACGAAGACTATTTTTCTTACAAGCTCAGCAAAAGATATACCTTGATACTTAGCAGCTTCAGGCAATAAAGATGTCTCAGTCATACCAGGGACAGTGTTTACTTCTAACACATATGGTATTTTTTTTCTTTCATCAAAAATAGTATCTACTCTGCACAAAATTTCACACCCTATTAATTTTGCAGTTTTCAAAGCAATATTTTTAATTTTTTCATATGAAATTTTATCAATTCTTGGTGGTATTAAATGTTGTGATCCCCCAGGCTGATATTTTGATTTATAGTCATAAAATCTGTTTAACTTTGGGATGATTTCTATCAAAGGTAAAACTTCACCATCTAAAATAGGGACAGTTATTTCTTTTCCATTTATAAATTTTTCTATAATAATAACATTATCATACTTTAACGCATTTTTTACTGCAGGAATTAAATTTTTGTAATTATTCACGATAGAAGTGCCAATAGTTGAACCCTCACGTGCAGGTTTCACTACTAATGGAAAACCAAAATTTTTTTCTTTAACGAAATAAAAATTTTTTTCATCAATATCTTTTTTAATTTTAGAAAAGTTTAATACTTTAAAATCAGGTGTGGGTATTCCGTTATCTTTTAATAAAAGTTTTGTAAGATATTTATTCATTCCTATCATTGACGCTTCAACACCACAACCAGTATATTTAAGCCCTATATTCTCAAGTAACATTTGCAATTTACCATCTTCACCAAATTTTCCATGTAATGCTATAAAAATAATATCGACTTTTTTCTTTTTTAATTTAAGTAATTGATTTACACAATGTTCTTTTTTAATATCAATTAAAGAAACTTTAAAATCCTGCCATTTAGATAAGTTGTTAAACACAGCTTTACCAGTTTTCAAACTTATTTCTCGTTCAGAAGAGAAGCCACCACACAGTACCGCTATTTTGATCTTCCTCATTATAACTCTACCCCAACAAAAGTTATTTCAGGCTGAAGTTCAATTTTATATTTTTCTTTCACAACTTTGATAATATGCCGGATAAGATTTACAAAATCTTCACAAGTAGCATTATTTTTGTTTATAATAAAATTTGCATGTTTTTCTGAAACACAAGCCCCACCAATTGAAAAACCTTTTAGTCCAGCAGATTCTATTAACTTTGCAGCAGTAAGTTCTGTTTCATATGGATTTTTAAAGATACAGCCAGCGTTAAAAGTACCTAAAGGTTGTGTCTGTATACGTTGAAGTAAAGCTTCGTTAAGCCGTTTTTTAATTAATTCTTTATCTTCTTTTTTAAGGCGAAAATGAGCAGATACAACTACATACTTGTTTTGTAACCCACTATTTCTGTATCCAAAATCTATCTGTTCTTTATACAATTTTATTATTCCTTGTTCAGGATCATCAATTTTAACAACTTCAATATATTCTAAACAATCAGATATTGTAGCTGTTTTTGTTCCAGCATTCATTATTATAGCGCCACCAACACTACCCGGTATTCCAAAAAGTTCTTCTAATCCAGATAAAGAATGTTCTACAGTTGTATTTATCAATGAAGGTAACATCGTGGCTGAATATGCAATAACTTTTTCTTCTTCTATATTTACTGTAGAAAAATCTTTCTTTAGTTTAATTACAACACCATCAAAACCTTTGTCAGAAACTAACAAGTTTGACCCTGCACCAATGACAAAAATTTTTTCGTTATAAAATTTTATTATGGATAAAACATCAATAAGTTGCGATATATTTTCTACATAGACAAAATATTTCGCAGGACCACCTATGTTTAATGTTGTGTGTTTATTTAACTTTTCATTAAGAACTACATTAATATTATGTTTTTTAAATGTTGTTATTATCTTATCTCCCATAATATTCAATTAATTTATCTGCAATTTTGTATACATCACCTGCACCTAAAGTTAAAACAACGCTATCTTCAGCTAAATTTTTTAGATAGTTTACCAATCTGTCAAAATTATACATTTCAACATTATAACCATTTTTTACAAACTCGTCATATACTAATTTTATATTCACTCCTTCTATTGGTTTTTCATTAGCAGGATATATTTGTACAAGGAAAACTTTATCTTTATGTGAAAAAGCTTTCGGAAATTCTTTATAAAGAAGTTGTGTACGTGTGTATCTATGTGGTTGGAAAACAACAACTATTTTTTTATTATTTGTTTTTATTCTTAATGTTTGAAGAGTATAATAAATTTCGGTTGGATGATGACCATAATCATCATAAACATCAATTACCTTATCATCAATAGCTATTTGCCCTTTAAATTCAATTCTACGTTTTATACCATCAAAACTTTCCAAAGCAGATTTTATATCTGAAAAATTAAACCCGCAAACAATACCTAAAGAAATTGTTGCTAACGCGTTCAATACGTTATGAATACCAGTCGTATTTAACAATACTTTCCCTACCAATTTGTCATTTTTATATACTACAAACCTTGAAAAATTTGGTTTTAACTCAATATTTTTTGCAACAAAGTCATTGTTTCCATTTTTTATTCCATAAGTGTAATATTTTCTTTTAATTTTAGGTAATAACGAACAAATTCTTTTATCATCTCCATAAAGAATACTAAAGCCATAAAACGGAACAGAATTGAAATGTTGTAAAAACGCTTGTTTTAGATTATTCATAGATCCATAGTTGTCTAAATGGTCATTATCTATATTTGTGCAAACAACAATATAAGGTGACAGATGTAAAAAAGAGCCATCACTTTCATCCGCTTCAACAACAATAAATTTACCCTTTCCAATTTTTGCTGACGAACCAATGTTTTTTAATATCCCACCGACAACTATTGTGGGATCATATCCACATTGTTGTAGTAGTAATCCTATCATTGAAGTTGTTGTTGTTTTTCCATGTGTACCACAAATACTTATTGTATATTTCATTCTTGCAATTTCTACTAACATTTCAATACGAGGAATCACAGGAATGTTTCTTTTCTTTGCAGCAACTATTTCAGGATTATTCTCTTTTATTGCCGTGGAATAAACAACAACATCTACATCATTAACATTAGTAGCTTTATGGCCAATAAAAACTTTTGCACCTAATTTTTTTAATCTCTCTATCACGACAGAATTTTTTATATCAGACCCTGAAACTTGATATCCCAAATTAAGCAAAACTTCTGCGATACTGCTCATCCCACTGCCACCAATACCAATAAGATGTACTTTTTTTACTTTATTAAATATTTCCTCCATTTTTATTTTGACTCTCTTTTAACTATAGTTTTAATACCACCACGAAGGTTAAACTCAAGTTCTACATACAACCATTTTGGTTTTAACAATTTATTTAAATCTTCAAAAATTTGGTTCACTGCGGACTCGTGTACAATATGTACATTGCGATAACTTTGAATGTAATACTTTAGAGACTTTAACTCAACACATACTTTATTTGGTACATATTTTATTCTAAGTGTTGCAAAATCGGGAAGGTTATTCCATGGACATAAACATGTAAATTCTTGCGTTTCAATTTCTATTGTTATATCTTTCCCTTTATATTCGTATTCTAGTGGTATTAACAACTCTGGCGAAATTTTATCAAATTTCACTGACAAATTCTTTATTCTATCATATAATTCTACTTTTTTCATTAATTAAAAATTTCTGTTACAATAAATTTTAAATATTCTGTTTCATCTTTCATCGGAAAATATATAGGATGATCTTCTGATTGTGTCCCATAATATATTATAAAACCTTTTTGTTCGTTTTTCAACATAGAAGATAAAATCAACTCTTCTATATCTTCCAACGAAATGTGTCTACTGCACACAGAAAAAGCTAAAAGTCCGTTGTTTGTTAACAATTTCATAATCTGTGATAAGACAAATTTATATTTCTTTTTTGCAGGATTAACATCTTTATCAGATTTTGCATATGATGGTGGATCAAAAATTATTAAATCAAACTTTGTTTTATTCTCTTGGATGAAATCTTCAATTTTTGCGCAAACAAACTCAACTTTGACTTTATTTATTTTAGCATTTTCTTTTGCAAGTTCTATCGCATATGAAGACGAATCTACACCAATAACATTCTTGCAACCTGATAAAGCACAAATTACACCAAATGAACCTGTATAACAGCATAAATCAAGAACATTTTTATCATTAGCGATACAAGATATATATTTTCTGTTTTCAAATTGATCATAATAAAAACCTGTTTTTTGCCCATTTAAAACATCAACAACAAATTTTGCATTCAAATGTTCAATAACAGTTATTAATTCATTAGTAATTTTATTTTTTGAATAAACAACTTCTTTATATTTTGGTGCGACTTCAAGTTCTCGTTGGTAAATATCGTTGTTTACAACAATAAATTTTGGATTAAAAATATCTATTAAACAACTAAAAATTTCGTTTTTAAACAACTCCATTGCATAAGAAAAAAACTGTATAACAAAAATATCTCCGTATCTATCTATTACTACACCCGGTAAAAAATCACTCTCTCCATAAACAATTCTACAGTACTTTATATTTATTCCATACTTCTTTCTTCTTTCTATTGCATTCTTTATTCTTTTATAAAAAAAATCTTTATTGATTTTTTCCTCTCTTCTTTGTGAAAGAATACGAATAGAAATTAAAGAATGTGGATTATATACACCTTTACACAAAAAATTATCTTTGTGATCATATACTTCGACAAAAGAAATTTGTTTTGTTAAGTTTTTATGTTCAATTTCATTAGAAAAAATCCATAAGTATCCATTTTTAACTCTGTTTTTAAATTGTTTTGAAACTTTAATTTTTATAGGTTCAACATAATTATTCATATACTAACCAAAATTCTGATGATGTCAAATCAATTTTGTTTTTTAGAAACTCGTATGCATTAGCTTTGTTTATTGCAACTTCAATATATCCGATAGAATTAACGTATGCTAAAAATTCTTTTTCTTTTACATCTGCATAACATTTTTTAATTTTGGCCTTAAACATAGGTTTATTTTTATAACAAATTGTAAGATAATATCTCTCAATTTTGTTTTTATTTAATACTTCTTCAGGTAAAGATGTAATGATATTCCCGAAACTATCACTAAAAAGATATTTTCCAACAACAATTTTTTTATTACCAAGTTTTTTTATTTCATAAGAAAAGTTTTGTAGTGTTATAATTTTTGATTTTTCAAATTTTTCACAAATTTTTTTAATAGGCACATTTTTAGATATATAAGCACCTACAGGTGAAAAAATATCCCGTCCATGGAAAGTATTACTTATTTTAGGTAAAAAAAATTTTGTGTTAACTATTTTATAAACTGAATAATTTTTTTCTTTATCTATCACTTTTGTTATTAATCCATTATTGGGTACAATAAAAACATAAAATCTTGTCTTTATCAAAAGTATTTCTCTTTCACTTCCTACTCCAGGGTCAACTACACATACAAAAATACTTCCTCTCGGAAAAAACTCATAAGATTTTGCAAGGATAACTGATGCTTGTAGAACATTTTGTGGTGCAATATTATGACAAAGATCAATTATTTCTGCATTAGGATTTATCTTTTTAATTACTCCTTTCATTTGGCCAATATAAAAGTCGTTATTGAAATCTGTCAACAAAACAATAGGCCTTTTCATTTTATATAATACAAGGTCCTGTGTAACTGAGGAATTATATGTATTGATGGTACATATCTTTTTGCTTTCCTAAAAATTTCAACAAGATTAAAAAAAAGTTTTCTATTTCTTTTTTTTAATGCTGAAGTTTCCGGCTGTAATACCAAAATTTTTGGTTTTGCATTTTTTAAAAGATGACAAATTTTTTTTAATGTATTTTTTTTATACCACGCTCTCCCACAAACCACCATCTTTATAAAAAACTTCTTATTTTTATTCTTACATAAACTAATAACTTTTTCAGCTTCACGCAGTGTATTTTTTTTATTTAAATCATCATCTGGAATTTTGACATTAACTGCGCAAACATCTATAAGATCTATTATTTTTTCAAATTGGTTTAATGATGAAGCATTTGTTTCTAAATAAATTTTTACTCTACAATTTTTTATAATCTCTTTTATAAAAAACGGTAGATCTTTTTGTAGCAAAGGTTCACCACCTGTTAAACTTATAAACTCAGGTCTATATTTTTTAACATATTCCAAAACTTTTTTAACAGCAACATTTAATTCAACTTTATCCTTTGATGAAACTTTTTTTGCATATTTTGTATCACAATAACAACAACTAAGATTACATCCTGCAAACCTTACAAACACCGTTGGGCAACCAATATAAGGACCTTCAGCTTGGTAAGAAAAGAAAATTTCTTTAATGTTCATTTTTTATCCAATGGATCAACAAGCCCTGCTTTTTTAAACCCCATTTTACGAAACCTGCAAGAGTCACAACTTCCACAAGGTCTTTTTGCACCTTTATAACAACTCCATGTGTTTTGCAAAGGGACACCAAGTTTTACTGCTAATTTAACAATTTCTTCTTTTGTCAAATTGATAAGTGGAGCAACAATTTTTATTTTTTTACCACTTACACCCTTCTTTGTTCCAACATTTATCATTTTTTGGAAAGCGTCAACAAACTCTTGCCTACAGTCAGGATATCCAGAAAAATCAATTTGGTTTGCTCCAAAAAAAATGTAATTAGCATCTATTACTTCTGCCAAAGATGTTGCAAACGATAAAAATATTATATTTCTTGCAGGAACATAAGTTAACGGGATTACATTTTTGTGTTTGCTTTTAGTCAACTTAAGTTTTTTATTAATTAACGAACTACCTTTCCAAGGTAGACCAAATTTTACAACATAGTATTTCAACCCTAAACTTTTAGCAATTTTTTTTGCACAATAAATTTCTTTTTTATGTCTTTGTCCATAGTCAAATATAAGGCACACAGGCTTATATCCTTGCTTAATTACATAATAAAGAGTGGTAGTAGAATCTAACCCGCCAGAAAGTAAAACAACACATTTTTTATTCTTCTTCATAACTCGCGTACTGGGTTGGTGTTTCCCACACGATAACCTTTATTTTTTGTATATTTTTATATTTTAAAAGTTTCTCTTTTAATTTTTCGTATATAAACTTTGCAATATTTTCTGCAGTTGGTTGATTATTTTTAAAAAATGGAAGGTTGTTTAAATATTTATGGTCTAACTGGTATAAAATTTTGTTCAAAACTTTTTTTAATTTCACAAAATCTATTACCATTTGTTGAGTGTTTAACTTTGTAGATGAAACGATAACCCCTACTTTCCAATTATGTCCATGTAGATTCTCACATTTACCTTTATATAATTTCAAATGATGTGCAGCAGAAAAACTGTTTTCTACATATACTTCAAATTTATTCACTTTCATTCAATTTTAACTTTTTTAACATATTTTATTTCTTGACCTAATAACAACGATCCTATTTTTTTAAAACTTTCAGGATTGTCAGAAACAAAAAATTTATATTTTGGTTTGTTATTCCTAAATTTACACAATTTATTTTCTTCAAGAATTTTTTTAACTTCTTTTGCTGTTTCTAACGACGAATCCACAACAGTAACATTTTTACCAATTATATCTTGAATTATATTTTTTATTGCAGGATAATGAGTACAACCTAATACTAAAACATCAATACCAAAATTTTTTAAAGGTGCTAAATACTCAGCTGATAGTTGTCTTAAAATATTTTCATGGTTTATTGTTTGATAATAGTCACTATTTATAAGTTGAAGTTTATCAATCCATCCTTCTTCTATTAAAGGGACAAACAAAGGTGTTGGTTGGCAAAAAATTTTTGCCTTATTACAAATTTTTTTAATCGCTTTTATATATGATTTGCTTTTTATAGTTGCTTTTGTACCGATTACTCCAATTTTATAATTTTTTGTGTATTCAACAGCAGCCCTAGCACCAGGAGTGACAACTTCTACTATTTTGAGATTTTTAAACATTTTTTTTAACATTGGGATAGCATATGATGATGAAGTATTACATGCTACTACTAAAAGTTTTATTTTATGTTGCAACAAAAACTTTGTATTTTGTATTGAATATTTTATTATTGTTTCTTTTGATTTATTTCCGTAAGGCACTCTTGCGGTATCACCAAAATATACTATATCTTCATTTGGCAACAAATCTATAATCGCTTTAACAACTGTTAATCCACCAATACCTGAATCAAATATGCCTATAGGTCTATCATTTATTATTCTCATAGTATCTTTTAATTGCTGATACAATACCGTCTGCTATTAAATTTTGAAAATCAGTTTGAGCTAATTTCAGTTCTTCATTGGGATTTGAGATAAATCCGCATTCAACTAAAACTGCTGGCATTTGTGCCCCACGTAAAACATAAAATCCTGCTTGTTTAACACCACGATAATTTTGTTTTGTCCTGCTTGTAACTTCTTTACCAATTATACTACATAATTTTGCAGATTCATTTATAAACTCATTAACTATCATAGACCACAAAATCTTTTGCAGTTTTGTAAGTTCTTCAGTAGGTTTTTCGAATTTTATAACTTCGTTCTCAAGTCGTTCTGTTGCAACAGCATCTGGATCAGTTGCTTTTTCTGAAAGAAAATAAACTTCGAATCCGTAATCAGTCCCACTTGGTTTTTCTGAAGCGTTGCAATGTATTGAAATAAAAATATCGGCATTGTTTTTGTTTGCAAAATCAGTTCTTTTAACTAAAGGTATAAAAACATCTTCTTCTCGTGTAAGTAATACATTAAAACCTTCTTCTATAAGCTTTTGTTTTACTAACAAAGATATTTTAAGATTAATATCTTTTTCTTTTGTACCATATTTACCGACAGCACCTGGGTCTTCCCCACCGTGGCCAGGATCTATTACTATTAAACGACCTGTCTTTTTATTTGTATTTTCAATTTTTGTAACAACAATTGTATCTGTTGAGATAAAATTTTGTTGTTCACTATCAACAATTTTTTGTTCTTGCTCTATAGTTTTTTTAATAAACAATAAAATTTTATTTTTCTCTTCTTCTTTTCTTATACTAATCTTTTGCAGCTCTTCTGCCAAAAAGATCTCCGTTATAACATTATTGTTTTGTTGATAAAGAGAAATTTTATGTATTATACTATCCTCAATTTTAAACTCTTTTGGTTGAACTTTTCCTGAAAAAAAAGTAAAAACTATCTTTTTAGTATTAACATCATAGTTATATTGTGTTCCAACTGGATATTTAAACTCAATTTTTGCTTCGTTTTTAGTAACATAGTAGCTAACAGTAATATTATCCTTCCAATTTATCAAAAGTAAATCTTCTTTTTGTCTATATTCTACTTCAGCATTAAGTGCGTTTATAAACTCAGCATTGTTTAATATTGATATAGGAACAAAAGTCCTATTTTTTATGTTCAAAACATTACTATTTAAAAATCCTTTTTTATTAGAATAAATAAAATAATCTTTGTTAAAGAAGAAATATATTTTTTCTCCTTTACAATTGAAACTGACATATTTTCCAACAGGATAATATGTTATGGTAGCTGAAAAAATTTTTGTTAAATCTTTAAGTAAAATATATTTTTCTTGTTGTCCTTTAATATAGTAAACAGGTAGTTCAAAGACCTTCTCAGTGTTTACAATAGTTTGTATTGTAGTATAAAAACCGACTGATGATGAAGCATATAATAAAGATAAAAAACATAAAAAATAACATAAAATTTTTTTTATTTTGTTTTTACAGGTAGCCATATGGTAAACTTTGCCCCTTTATTTTTTCCTTCGGAAAAAACTGTAATCTTACCTTTATGATGTAAAATTATATCTTTTGTTATTGCCAAACCCACACCCGCATATTTACTTTTGTCTTTAGTTGTGAAAAACGGTTCAAAAAGAAGTTCCATATTTTCTTTTTCTATACCACATCCAGTATCTTGAATTTCAACACAAATATAGTCATTATCATTATCTTTAGATAAAAATGTTTTTATTTGTAGAAATTTAGTATCCATTGTTTCCATTGCTTGTATAGCATTATTTATTATATTAAGTAATGCTTGTTGTATATGTGGAATAGAAATTTTTATCTTTGGTAAATTTTCTGAAAAAAAAGTCATTACTTGTACATTTTGTGCTTTAAGTTCGCTGTCTGCTATAAACAACACATTGTTAACAACTTCTTTAACATCAGCTTCTTTATACTCATATTCTTTTTGTCTAGAGAACTGCAACAATCTTGACACACTGTCCCGACATCTTATTGCTGCTTGTTCAATTTTTTCTACATATTTTTTCAATGGAGAATTTTCAGGTATTTTTTCATTCAATATTTGTGTCATACCTAATATACCAACTAACGGATTATTAAGTTCGTGTGCGATACCACCAGCAAGTTGACCTATATTAGAAAGCCGGTCCATTTGTATAATTTGTGATTGCAAACTTTTCAAATCTTTCACCATACGATTGAACGCACTAAAAACTATATCAAATTCATCTCCAGTTTGATATTTTATTTCTTTATATTCTCCTTTGGCTAACACAGAAGTATGCTCAGCTATTGTTTTTAATGGATCTATAAGAGAACGATAAATTTTCATCCCGTATTTTGCTGAAACAAATAATGCCAAAATTATGATTAACATAGAAAGTATACTACTTATAAGATTTATAACAAACATAAAATTTTGTATTCTTTTCCCTTCTTTATTACAATCTGATATATATTTTGTTAGTTGAACAGTAATATCTTCATATAACGGAAAAAATTCTTGTATTGCTAAAGAAAACCTTTGCTGTTTATTTTTTTCAGCAAAGACTTTTTCTGCAGTATCAACTAAATTCATATATTTTTGTTTTATGACTTCTTTTTCATTAGATTTAACCAACATGTTAATTAACTGTGTAATTTTTGTTATAGAAATAGAAAAATTTTCTTTTTCCTTCTCTTCACCAATCAAAACATAATAATCAAAATGTAACCTTTGTGAAGTAATTTGTTG
>CAZLOB010000023.1:0-56475 GCA_964561135.1 uncultured Elusimicrobia bacterium
AGTATTGATGCTATAGATAGTGTTTTAAAAGCCAAAGGCACAAGTTTAGAAAAAGAATTCTCAAAGTTTACAGTATGCAATTTTATAGAGAAACCAGCTGTATTTATTGACGACAAATACACCTATGCTGACGATGCAGCAGTGGATTATCCAGACATCAAAATCATTAAAACATATAATGCTGCTGGTGAGAACCAACATTATGTACCACTGACGGGAACATGGGGAGATTCACCCTCTGAATTGCCAGGATTATCTGCACATTATATAAAATTTCTACCACCTGCATTATTAGATAAACCATCAAAGATTATTTTGAAATTCAAATCGGGTAATCCCGGAAGTTGGGGACATAAGGTAATTTTAGTTAGGCAGGATAATAAGAAGGAAATTTATGATTTAGCAAAAGTTGGGGGAACATCAGAAGGTACCTTTAGATTTGGTATTACAAAATCAAATCCTCAACCTGATGAAATTAAAGAAGCAGTACTTGTTGTAAGTAGTTTATTAACTACACAGCAGGCACGAGGTTATCACTATTCTGCAACAGTAGTTCCCCAGTTTATATATGTAAAAAATCTTTTACCATCTAACGTAATTCATAAAGGAACAGTTATAAAGTTAGAAGCGGTAATGAGCGCTCCTGTTAACAGAGTAGAAGCAGATTTTTCTTCAATAGATACTGCATTTGACAAGAGAAAAGTAAGTATTAAAGGTCCTATAATAGAAGAGAGAGGAACGGTTTATATAATTTCTTACCCTCTTTCTTACACAACTACAGCTACAAGTGGAGCAGTAAAAATAACAGCTGTGACAGTAGTTGATAGGAAAGAGTTTATAAATGAGGATACCTCGGTGGTATACATTATAGGTAATGTGTGGGATTATTTATGGGATGCTGCTCAGATGCTTGATGAAACAGGTTGGGTTAAACAAAAAGTAGACAGAGTTAAAGTATCAGAACAGCTACAAGATAGTGTGTTTTATATAAAGTTAACTGGGGAAGGATACATACATTACACATTTTCCTCTTCATTTTTTAAATATCCTCCTTTCACGATAGAATTTAGAGTAAAACATTGTGTTCCTCAAACAGTATCTTCTCAAGTAAACTCATATGCGGGTATAAATGATCAATTTGTTTTAGGATTTTTGATTAATGCATTTGGTTTAGATAAAGTAGGATTGGATTATGTAGAAGAACCCTACCCGCCAGAAGAATATAATAATTATTTTATGGAAACTACAGATATCTTTCATACTTATCGAATAACATTTGATAATTCTAAAATTGTACGTGTTTATATTGATAATATATTACGACTTCAAGCAAAAGCAAGAAGTGTAGCTCAGCCAAATAGCGTTTTTGATATTGCATTTTTTTCTGGCTATGAGGGATATTGGGATTATATAGCGTTTAAAGGTGGTATTGCTGCCGGTCCTGATATTCTTCCTTCGCCCTCTGTTGCTTTTCCTTCAGAAAATTTGTTATCAAAAACTATTCTTTTAAATAATCACCATGCCACAAATCAATCTTCTTTTGAGTTAAAAGATGTTTATTGTTATCCTAACCCTGCAAGAAATGGAAAAAATCCTACTTTTCATATAGAGTGTGACGTTGCTGACAATGTTGAATTAAAAATCTATAATATTGCAGGAGAGATTGTGCATTCTGTAGATCTTACTAAAAATTTGGTTTTTGAAAATAATAAACACATATATCAATACATTTGGGATGTTTCAGATATCCCGAGTGGTGTTTACATATATTCTGTTAAAGCAGAAAAGTTGAATGAAAAACCGATAAAAATAGTCAAAAAACTAGCAATTATAAAATAAGGAGGGCAACCTAATGAATAAGATTGTTTTTACTCTGATTTTTTGTTTTTCAACACAACTGAACAATTTAACTGCTAAAAACACTTCTTGTGATTTTCTTAAGATAGATATTAGTGCTAGGCAGGCAGGTATGGGAGGAGCGTTTTGTGCAATAGCTGATGATGTGGCTGCTATACATTTTAATCCTGCTGGTGTTTCACAAATTAAACAAGCAGAACTTTTATTAACACATACTAAATGGATAGTTGACACAAATATAAATTTTATAGGTTTTTTAGCTCCGTTAAAAACTTTTGTTTTAGGTGGGAGTATTGTTTATTTATCATATGCTGAGATAGAAGCAAGAGATGATAACCAACAAAAAATAGGGACATTTTCTGCAAACGATTTAGCAGCAACAATAAGTTTTAGTAAACAGTTGTTACTAAGCAATAAAGATGTGGCAAGTTACGGAATCAATATGAAAATAATTAGGCAACAGATAGAAAAAGAGCAATCAGTTGGTGTTGCGTTTGATTTAGGTTTACTTACTTCTGTTTTACTACCTACATTAAGTCATCCGATATCTATTGGTTTCTCTATACAAAACATATCTCAAAAGATGAAGTTTATTAAAGAGGAACACAACTTACCATTGACTGCAATTTTAGGTTTTGGATATAGAGTTGGTGTGATAAATTTTGCAATAGATTTTAAACACAGAGTTTATGAAAGAAAAACAATATTTTCATTTGGTACAGAATATTTTCCAACAAAATTTGTTTCATTAAGGTTAGGATATACAAACAAAGATATAGTTGAACAAAAACATGATAATCTTTTAAATTTCTGTGGTGGTTTTGGAATAAATTTGTTTAACAGATATCAAATTGATTACACATTTTTACCATATGGTGTATTAGGTGATACTCATAAGTTTTCTTTTTTGTTAAAATTTTAAGACAACTATTGATTTTTTTAAAAAATCTTACTATAAAATTTTATTTTACGGAGGTGAACATAATGTCAAGAGTTCCTTATGTTGATCCAAAAGTTTATAAAAAAGTTCAGAAAATTCTACAAAATAAAGAGAAAAAAGTTATAAAGACATGGGCAAGAGATTGTACTATAATTCCAGAGTTTGTTGGGTTTACATTTTTAGTTCATAATGGCAAAAAGTTTATTCCTGTTTATGTCACAGAACAGATGGTAGGTCATAAACTTGGTGAGTTTGCACCAACAAGAATTTTCCGTGGTCATGGTGAAGCACATAAAGAATCTACAGAATTAACTTAACAGGTAATAGGAGAAAAATATGGTGGAAGGTGTTTGTCATGCAAGATATTTAAGATATTCACCAAAGAAAATTGCTCAAGTTTTAAAAATTATACGTGGTAAAAATGTGCAACAAGTTTTTAATATACTCGATAATATAAATAAAGCTTGTAGTGTTGATATTAAAAAAGCAGTAAAGAGTGCGCTTGCAAACGCAGGTGGATTAAAAACACCTTATAAATTTTACTTAAAAGAATGTTATGTTACAAAAGGACCATATTTGAAACGTATTATGCCGAAAGCGTTTGGTAGAGCAGCTTTGTTCACAAGGAAGATGGCACATTTAACTGTTGTTGTTAGCGATGAAATTATAAAGAAGAAGGAGTAAAGAAATGGGGCAAAAAGTACCACCACAAGCTAATAGAATAGGTTTTATAGAAAATTGGCAATCACAATGGTTTGTAGATTTTAAAACAGCACCAGATTATGTTGAACAAGATTATCGTATTAGAAGTTATATTCAAGAGAAGTATAGACATGCTATTATTTCTAAAGTATTGATAGAACGGATTGGTGGTCAGTTATTTGTAAATATTTATACTGTAAGACCGGGGATAGTTATTGGTAGAGGTGGCGAAAATATAAACGAGATTACAGATTTTATAAAAAAGATTACTGGTGTTGAAAAAGTTTCAATAAAAGTTACCGAGATAGAAAAACCTTCGTTAGATGCACAATGTGTTGCTGAATTTATAGCTTTAGCATTAGAAAAAAATATGAATTATCGTAGGGTTATAAAAAATGCGATAGCTCGTACGATGGAAGCAGGTGCTTTAGGTATTAAAGTTCGTGTAAGTGGGAGATTAGCTGGTGTAGAGATTGCTCGAAGTGAATGGTTTCGTGAAGGAAGAATACCATCTAACACTTTTCGTGCAGTTATATCATATGGTTTTTCAGAAGCAATAATTAAAAAAGGTAAGATTGGTGTGAAAGTATGGATTTTTATAAAAGAACTTTTAACTAAACAAGAACAAGAAAAGTTTTTCAGAGAAGGTCTTTATTCAATAATATCTTCTGATAAAGAAAAACAAGAAAATAATTTGGTAGGAGAATAACTATGTTAATGCCAAGTAGAGTAAAATTTAGAAAACATCATCTTAAAAAGATAAAAGGTGTTGCTGATGGAGCAAAAGATTTACATTTTGGTGATTATGGTATTAAAACACTTGAAAGCGGATATATCACACAGAAACAAATAGAAGCTTGTAGGTTAACTATAACAAGACTTTTACAAAATAAAGGTAAGTTATGGATAAGAGTTTTCCCTGATATTTCTGTTACAAAGAAACCAGCGGAATCAAGAATGGGTAAAGGGAAAGGTGATCCGGAATATTGGATAGCAAGAGTTAAAAAAGGTAGGATACTGTTCGAAATTGCTGGTGTTTCAGAAGAATTTGCAAAGGAAGTGTTAAAACAAGCTTCGTATAAATTACCATTTAAAACTAAAATAGTTAGCCGTACATTGGTATAAAAAATTTATGAAAAAAAATCAGTTACAAGAATTAAGAAATTTGTCAAAAGAAGAATTATTGGCTAAGTTGGAAGAAATGAAAAAGCATTTATTTGAATTGAGACTTAAACATAATGTTTTTAAAATTAAAAATCCACTTGAGATAAGAAACCTTCGTCGTGATATAGCAAGAGTTCTTACAATACTAAAAGAAAAGTTTGAAGTTAAAATTTGAGTTTTAAACGAGGTGAATAAGTATGACAATGATTGTTAAAACAGGCGTTGTTGTTTCTGACAAAATGAATAAAACTCGTGTTGTTAAAGTTGAACGTTTAGTACAAGTAAGAAAATATAAAAAAATTGTAAAAAGATACAAAAAATATTATGCCCATGACGAAAACAATATCTCGAAAGTTGGAGATATTGTAAAAATAAAGCTTACAAGACCTATTTCAAAATTAAAACGTTGGGAAGTTATAGAAATAGTTGGTAAAAAGGAGTAATTAGTTATGATACAAAAAAGATCAATGTTATCTGTTGCAGATAACACTGGTGTTAAAAAAGTAATGTGTATACAATCTTTAGGAAAAAGAAAAGATTATGCAGAGATTGGTGAGGTTATAGTAGCTTCTGTGAAAGATGCGACACCCGATTCTATAATTAAAAAAGGTGAAGTTGTAAAAGCTGTCATTGTAAGAACAGTAAAACAAATTGCTCGTAAAGATGGGACTTATGTACGGTTTGACGAAAATGCTTGTGTGATAATAGACAATAATTTGGAACCAAAAGGGACAAGAGTGTTCGGTCCTGTAGCAAGAGAACTTAGAGAAAATAAATTTTTAAAAATTATATCTTTGGCACCAGAGGTGGTTTAAATATTATGAAGAAAATAAAGAAAAAAGATATAGTACTTGTAATTTCAGGTGATGATAAAGGTAAAAAAGGTGAAGTTATAAAAGTTTTTCCAAAAGAAGATAAGATTTTAGTGTCAGGTGTAAATATTGTGAAAAAACATACAAGACCTACACAAACTATGCCTGGTGGGATAAGAGAAATTGAGAAACCTATACATATTTCAAAAGTTAAACTTATTTGCCCGAAATGTAACCAACCAACACGTGTTGGTTTCACTTTTTTACAAACTAAAGAAAAAGTAAGATATTGTAAAAAATGTAAAGAAATGATTTTGTGAGGTATTAAAGATGCAAAAAGATTATGTTCCAAGATTAAAAGAGTTGTATTTAAAAAATGTTGTACCTCAACTTATTAAAAAATTTAAATACAAAAACATACATCAGGTACCCAAACTTGAAAAAGTTGTTATAAACATGAGTGTTAACGAAGCTAAAGAAAATATTAAAGCGTTAGATATAGCAACAGAAGAATTAGCAATGATTACAGGACAAAAACCAAAAATATGTCGTGCAAAAAAATCTATATCAAATTTTAAGTTAAAGAAAGGTATGCCGATAGGATTAAAAGTTACATTACGTGGTGACAAAATGTATGAATTTATAGACAGGTTAATATACATAGCTTTACCTAAAATTCGTGATTTCCGTGGTGTTCCACCTAACAGTTTTGATGGTAAAGGAAATTATAATCTAGGTATCACAGAACAGTATATATTCCCTGAGGTTAATGTTGAGAAATCAGATCGCGCTCGCGGTATGAATATCACAATTGTTACTTCTGCTAAAACAGACGAAGAAGCAAGAGAGTTGTTATCTTTACTTGGATTTCCGTTTAGGAAACAATAAACTTTAGTTCATGAGGTGAAAAACATATGGCAACAGATGCAGATCTAGCAAAAATGCGTAAAATACCAAAATATCCTATAAGGTACAGAAACAGATGTAGAATTTGTGGTAGACCACGTGGATATATTCGTGATTTTGGTATATGCAGGATTTGTTTTAGAAATTTAGCACATAAAGGTATGCTTCCAGGAGTAAGAAAAGCAAGTTGGTAATTAAAAAAGGAGGGGAAGAATGAGTAGTGATGTTATTGCAGATATGTTGACAGCGATAAGAAATGCTATAGCTTTGTATAAAGAAAAAGTAGAGGTACCATATTCAAAACTAAAAGCTGAGATAGCTCGTGTATTAAAAGAGGAAGGATTTATTTTAAACTACAAAAAAGTTGATGCACCAAATAAAAGTTATTTAAGAATCTTTTTAAAGTACGGACCAAATAAAGAACAAGTAATAAGAGAAATTGTTCGTGTGTCAAAACCTGGTAGGAGATTATATTGTAGTTATAAAGATTTAAAATCAGATGGCTTTACAGTATATATACTTTCTACTCCAAAAGGAGTAATGTCAGACAGGCAAGCAAAACAACTTAAGGTAGGTGGCGAAATTATTTGTTATGTAAGGTAAGTGAGGTGGTTAAATATGAGTAAATTAGCAAGAAAACCTATTCAAATACCGGAAAATGTAAAATTTGAGTATCAAAAAGATAGAAATTTTGTAAAAGTTGAAGGGCCAAAAGGACAGCTTGAATTAGAGTTAAAAATGGCAAAATATATTGATATTGTTAATGAAGGTAATCTTGTTTATGTTAAAAGGAAAGAAGAATCAAAAGAAGGCAAAATGTATCAAGGACTTTATTACGCTTTGATAAGGAATATGATTAAAGGTGTAACTGAAGGATATAAAAAAGTTTTAGAAATTGTTGGTATTGGATATCAAGCAAGTTTACAAGGTAATGACAAACTTGTTCTTAAAGTTGGATATTCACATCCTGTTGTTTTCCCTATACCAAAAGGGATCACGATAACTTTGGATCAAAAAGGGCAAGAAATTACAGTAAGTGGGATAGATAAATATCTTGTAGGTGAAACAGCTGCTAGGATTAGAGCAATAAAACCTCCTGAACCATATAAAGGGACAGGAATTAAGTATAAAGATGAACAAATAATTCGTAAACCTGGTAAGGCAGCTATTGCAGCAGGAGGTAAAAGATAAACTATGAACTTATGGGAGAAAATAGTTCCAAAGGTGAGGTTGGAGAAACGGAAATTAAGAATTAGGAAAAAGATTTTTGGCACCAAGGATAGACCACGTGTTTCAGTTTACAGAAGTTTAAAACACATTTATGCTCAAGCAATTGATGACGAAGCTGCACATACATTAGCAGCGTGTTCGACTTTGTGTAAAGAGATAAGAAGTTCTCTTAAAGGTAAAACGAAATCAGAACAAGCTTTTATTGTAGGACAACATTTAGCGGAAAAATTGAAATCTTTGGGTATTAAAAAAATTGTTTTTGACCGCAACGGGAGAAAATATATAGGTAGAATACAACGATTAGCTGAAGGTTTACGTCAAGGCGGGATAGAATTTTAGTTTAATAAGGAGTTTAATATGACACAAACAAACGGTTTAGGAGAAACAGGACAAGAAAAAATTGAGAATGAGAATAAACCGTATTCTACTGAAGAATTAGAAGAGGTAGAAACTCTTGCAATACCTTTAGAAGAACAACAGTTTGAGAAGTATGTTGTTTCAGTACGTCGTGTAGCAAAAGTTTTGAAAGGTGGCAAAAGACTTTCATTTTCAGCTGCAGTTGTTGTTGGTAACAAAAATGGTTTAGTTGGTTATGCGATTGGTAAAGCAAATGAAGTTCCTGCTGCAATAGATAAAGCTGCAAGAAAAGCTATGAAAAATTTAGTTCAAGTAAGAATTGTAAATGGAACAATACCACATCAAGTTGTAGGTAAATGGGGAGCATCAAAAGTGTTATTAAAACCTGCAAAAGAAGGAACAGGTGTTATTGCAGGGTTAACATTACGTGCGGTTATGGATGCTGCTGGAGTTAAAAATGTTGTCACAAAGATAATTGGTTCAACTAATCCTATAAATGTTGTATACGCTGCGTTAGAAGCTATAAAACAACTAAGAACATATGAAGAAGTAAAAAGTTTAAGACAACAATAAATTTTTTAAAAGGTTTTTAAAAAGCTATGACAGAATTAACATTATCAACATTAAAACCTAAATTTGGATCAAAACATAAGAAAAAAAGAATTGGTTGTGGAGAAGGGTCTGGTCATGGTGGCAGCGGTTCCACACGTGGTATGAAAGGACAAAGATCGCGTTCTGGCGAAGGAAAGAATCCTGGGTTCGAAGGTGGGCAAATGCCGTTGTTGAGGAGGATACCTAAGTATGGGTTTTCTAATAAAAGATTTGCTATTGAGTATCAAGAAGTTTATTTTGAAGATATATTATCTAAAATTCCAAAAGATATAAAAGAAATTAATATTGAAGTTCTTAAAAAATTTAATGTTGCTAAAACTTTAAATAAACCTGTTAAAGTTATTTGTAGAAACACTAAAGATAAGATAAAAGTTGACAGAAAAATAAAACTTTGTGTTCATAAATGTTCTAAATCAGTGGTTGATTTGTTAAAATCTTCAGGAGGCGAGTATGTTCAGCTCAGTTATTGACATATTTAAGATCAAAGAACTTAGACAAAAAATATTGTTTACATTAGGCATGCTTGCAGTGTTTAGAATAGGAGCAGCAATCCCTATCCCTGGTGTGAATCCACAAGCATTGAAAACACTGTTTGATGCTAATCGTGGAGGTGTGTTAGGATTTTTAGACATTTTTTCAGGCGGTGCGTTAAGTAGGTTATCAATTTTTGCTTTAGGTATTATGCCATATATTAACGCATCAATTATAATGTCATTATTACAAGGTGCGCATATGATTCCTTATTTGGATCAACTTGCTCGTGAAGGTGAGTCAGGAAGAAAAAAAATTACTCAACTTACACGGTATGCAACATTGTTACTTGCTACAATTCAAGCAATAGGATTAACAACAATGATTATTCATATGCCTATTAGAGGGGGAGACCTCCCGGTAGTTTCTGATACTTCATTTAAATTCATTTTTATCACAGTCTTAACATTAGTTACAGGAACAATGTTTGTTATGTGGTTAGGAGAACAAATTACAGAACTTGGTATTGGTAATGGGATTTCATTATTGATCTTTGCAGGAATTGTTGATAGATTACCAGCATCTATTAAAAATTTTTTTCAACTAATCTATGCTGAAGAGATGAGTTTCATTACTGCGTTGATTTTGGTAATAATTATAGTTTTAGTATTAATTGGTGTTGTATGGTTAGAAACAGCACAAAGAAGAATACCTGTACAATATGCAAAACGAATAATAGGGAGAAAAATGTATGGTGGTGCGTCAACTTTTTTACCGTTGAGAGTTGATACTGCAGGTGTTATAGCAGTAATTTTTGCTGTGTCAATTATGACAGCACCACTGACAGTTTTACAATTTTTCCCAAACGCTTCTTGGGCGCAGAAGATAACTTCGTTTTGGACACGGGGCGGAGTTATGTATGAGATAGTTTATGCAGCATTGATCATTTTTTTCTGTTATTTTTATAATTCAATTATTTTAAATCCACAAGATCTTGCTGAAAACATGAAAAAATGGGGTGGATTTATACCAGGGATACGACCTGGTGAACCCACCGCAAGGTATATCCAGTATGTATTAGAACGAATAACTTTAGGTGGAGCATTAGCTGTTGTGTTAATTGCAGTATTACCTGATTTACTTCGTCGGTGGTTCAACGCACCATTTTACTTTGGTGGTACAACAATACTTATAGCGATAGGTGTTGCATTAGATACTATAGGACAGATTGAATCATATCTTGTTATGCGTAATTATGAAAGTTTAGCAAAAAATGTTAGAATTAAAGGGAGATGGTTCAATATAAGATGATTTTTCTATGAAACAAACGTTGCTAAAAAGAAAAATTGTTTTTTTAGGGCCACCAGGATCAGGTAAAGGGACACAAGCACAAATGTTGTCAAAAAATTTTTTAATACCACATATTTCAACTGGTGATATTTTTAGGAATATTATAAAAACAGGGAAACCCAAGAAATTAGCTTCTTCTATTAAAAAATATGTTCAGTCAGGACTTTTAGTACCAGATGATATAGTTTTTAAAGCTTTGTATTCAGTAATAAGTAGAAAAAAATATTACATTCTTGATGGATATCCGAGAAATATAAACCAAGCGAAACTTTTAGATAAAGCGTTAGTAAAAGATGGTGTTGATAAAGTAATCTATTTTAAAGTTTCAGATAAAGAAATAATAAAACGACTTACTTCACGAAGAACCTGTCCAAAATGTGGTAAGGTTTATAATATCTATACATTGAAACCAAAAAATGATGAATTATGTGATGAGTGTAATGTAAAATTAATTATTCGTGATGATGATAAGTTGGAAACTGTGAAAAAACGTTTAGAAGTGTATAAAAAAGATACTTTACCTCTGCTTAACTATTATAAAAAGAAAGGAATTTTGGTTACTGTAAATGCAGAGGATAAAATAGAGAATATATATAAGAAAATATGTGATATCCTGTTGAATGAATACAAATGAGTTTACAATAGAAACTCTAAGTGAAAAAGAAATAGAAATAGTTAGAAAAGCAGCGTTGTTAGTAAGTGAAATACTTCATTTGGCAAAAAAAAATATAAAAGTTGGTATCTCAACATTAGAATTAGAAGAAATTATCTTTGACAAAATTAAAGAATTTGGTTGTGAACCTGCTTTCAAAGGATATAGGGGATATCCGGCATGTAGTTGTATTTCTATTGATGACGAACTTGTTCACGGTGTGCCAAAAAAAGAAAAAATAATTAAAAAAGGACAAATAATATCAATCGATGTTGGAATAAAATACGAAGGTTTCTATGCTGATGCTGCAACTACAGTATGGATATATAGTAATTCTGAAAAAAAGAATAAAATTTTGAAACTTTTAGATGTTACATATCAATCAATTTATCAAGTGTTACCTTATATAAAAGCAGGATGTAGAACTTCGGAAATCGGGTTTTATATACAAAATTTTGTTGAATTGAACAAAATGAATGTTATTCGTGAATATGTTGGTCATACAATAGGTAGAAATTTACATCAGAAACCTGATATTCCTAATTTTGGTAAGAAGGGTGAAGGTGTCCGCCTTGAAAAAAATATGGTGATCTGTGTAGAACCAATGGTTAGTTTAGGTGGTTGGCAAACAAAAGTTTCTACTTTAGACAACTGGACTGTGAAAATGAAAGACGGATCTCTATGTGCGCATTTTGAACATATGATATTAGTTAAAGAAGACTCTTGTGAAATACTTACGAAAGAAGATGTAATTAAACCAGCTGTTTTAAACTTATGAAACAAAAAGGTGATAAAATTATTACTGAAGGGACTGTTGTTGAAGTTTTGCCTGCAACGATGTTTAGAGTTAAGGTAGATGACACTGGACATATTGTTTTAGCTTATCCTTGTGGTAAGATGAGATTAAATTTTATACAACTGGTTGTTGGAGATAGAGTAAAGATTGAGATGTCTTCATACGATCCAACAAAAGCAAGAATATTATATAGAATTTCTGGTAAATAGGGATAAAACAATGAAAGTCCGTAGTTCAGTAAAAAAAATTTGTAAAAAATGTAAGATCATAAAAAGAAAAAAAAATATAATAGTAATTTGTTCGGATCCAAAACATAAACAGAAACAAGGATAAAAAGATAGTAAGGAGGTACTTTACTCTATGGTACGTATTGCAGGGGTTAATCTTCCAAGTAATAAAAGAATAGATATAGCACTAACTTACATCTATGGTATAGGTAGAAGTTTAGCAAAAAAAATTCTTCAAGAAACAAATATAGACGGGTCAATACGAGCAAAAGATCTTACTCAAGAACAAGTTGCAGTGTTAGATAGATATATTGCTGAAAATTTTAAAGTTGAAGGTGAATTAAGAAGAGAAGTACAACAAAATATAAAAAGGTTGATAGATATTCAATGTTATAGGGGATTAAGACATAGAAGAAATTTACCTGTTCATGGACAAAGGACAAGAACTAACGCTAGAACACGTCGCGGTCCAAGGAAAACTGTTGGTGCTGTCACTGCAAAAACAAGAAAATTAATGCAACAAATGTCAACTAAAAAATCAAAAGCATAAGAGAGGAATTTTCCTATGAAAAAAGATAAACGACTGGTAGAACAAGTCGGGAGGGTTTATATAAAGTCAACTTTTAATAACACAATTGTTACTATTACTGATAATAAAGGAAATACGATATGTTGGAGTTCTGCTGGAAGTTGTGGGTTTAAAGGAACTAAAAAAGGAACACCTTTTGCAGCACAAGTTGCTGCACAAACTGCTGCAAAACGTGCTGCTGAACTTGGTTTAAAATATGTGTCAGTTTATGTTAAATGTCCTGGCCCTGGAAGAGAAGTTGCCATACGAGCACTTCAAAATGCAGGGCTTACTATAACTGCTATTTATGATATAACACCAATTCCACATAATGGTTGTAGACCAAGAAAATTACGACGAGTATAATTATTAAACAAGGAGAAAAATATGGGAAGGTATATAGGTCCTGTATGCAGACTTTGTCGTAGAGAAGGACAAAAATTAATGTTAAAAGGAGAAAAATGTAATACACAAAAATGTCCTATTGAAAAAGGTAGAAAGTTTCCTGGTCAACACGGAGGTAAACCTGTAAAGTTGTCAGAATATGGAAGAAGACTTAGGGAAAAACAAAAACTGAAACGTATGGCTTCAATTACTGAACGTCAACTTAAAAGATATTTTGAGATTGCAAGAAAACAAAAAGGTTTAGTTGGTGAAAATTTGTTGAAATTAATAGAGAGACGGCTTGATAATGTTGTATATCTTTTAGGATGGGCATCTTCAAGAAAGTTTGCTAGACAACTTGTTTCACATAGGCATATTATTGTTAATGATAGAAAAGTAAATATTGCTTCATACTTGGTTAAACCTGGTGATGTAATAAAATTAGATGAAAAGATGAAAGACAATATTTATGTTTTAAAAAGTGTAGAAAATTTTTCTGGTAGAGTGCCTTCTTGGATAAAATATTATCCAGAAGAATTTAAAGCTGAAATCATAGGATTACCAACAAAAGAAGAAAGTTCTTTCCCTATAAATGAAACATTAATCGTAGAATTTTATTCAAGATAAAAATAAGGAGGTTATATGGAAAAGTTATTATTACCTCAGAAGTTTGAGGAAATAACTGAACCTGAGAAACCAAAATATAATGAATATAAATACGAAGTTTACGGTAAATTTGCAATATATCCATTTGAACGAGGATTCGGCCATACAATAGGTAATTCTTTGCGACGAATTTTGTTGTCAAGTTTGGAAGGTGCTGCAATAACAAGTTGCAGAATTAATAATGTTCCACACGAATTTTGTTCCTTACCGGGGGTTAAAGAGGATGTAATTTACATTCTTATGAACTTAAAGAAAATTAGGTTCAAACTTTATTCTGATGGTCCTGAGAAAATTACTCTTTCTGTAAAAGGTTCAAAAGATAAGACTATAGTTACAGCAGGTGATTTTAAAGTACCCCCGAATGTTGAAATTATTAACAAAAATGAATATATAGCTTCTATAGACGAACGCGCTGTGTTAGAAATTGAAGCTGAGGTAAATAAAGGTCGTGGATATGCGTTAAGAGAAAACAATTATAAGCCTGGTTATCCAGCAGGAACATTGTTTATTGATAGTATATTTTCGCCTGTAATAAAAGTTAATTATGAAGTAGAACATATTCGTGTAGGTGAACGAAGCGATTATGACAAACTTATTATTGAAGTTTGGACTGATGGCAGTGTTTCACCTAAAGATAGCATAATTTATTCAGCTAAAGTATTGAAAGATAATTTGGATATATTCTTTAAAGCTTCGGTTTTTGAATTGTTAGAACAAAAAGAAAGTAAACTAACTGAGATAGAAGAACAAGAAAAGATACGTTTAAAAATGTTTCTTTCACAACCTATTGAAGTTTTAGGGTTATCAAACAGACCTAAAAATTGTCTTATAGAAAACAAAATACTCACAATTGGTGATCTTGTATCAAAAACTGAAGATGAACTTAGAACAATTCGTAATTTAGGTGAAAAATCTATTGATGAAATAATTCGAAAACTTAAAGAACATAATTTATCACTGGGGATGAAGGTATGATAAAAAATATATCTAGAAGAAAACTTAATCGTCCATCTTCACATAGAATGGCGTTGTTAAGGAATTTAGCTGGCAACCTTATTAGATATGAATGTGTAAAAACAACTGTTGCGAAAGCAAAAGAATTGCGGCGTTTTATAGAACATTTAATAACAAGGATAAAAAGAACAAAGGAGGTTTTTAATCAATATAGAATTGCAAATAAATATTTATTTTCTGAACAACTATCTGATAAATTGATAAAAGTTATTATTCCGAGGTATAAAGATATAAATTCAGGGTATGTAAAAATGGCTAACTTAGGTTACCGAAAAGGTGATAACGCAAAAATGTGTATAATTAAATTTAAATAGTTTTGTAGGAGATTAAAGATGTTTAATTTTTTATTTAAACTTTTTTCTAACGACATGGGAATGGATTTAGGTACAGCTACAGTTTTGGTATACGTTAAAGGCCAGGGCATCGTTTTGTGTGAACCTTCTGTTGTAGCTGTGGATAAAGAAACAAATGAGATTCTTGCAATAGGTGCTGAAGCTAAACGTATGCTTGGTAAAACACCAGCAAATATTGTTGCAGTAAGACCATTAAGAAATGGTGTAATAGCAAATTTTGAGATTACAGAGAAAATGATAAGATATTTTATTCAAAAAGTTCACAACAAAAAAACTCTTTTACATCCAAGGATAGTTATCGGTGTTCCTTCAGGTATCACTGAAGTTGAACGACGCGCAGTAAGAGAATCTGCTGCACAGGCAGGCGCTCGGGAAATTTATCTTATAGAAGAACCTATGGCTGCAGCAATTGGTGCTGGTATTGAGATATACCAACCTCGTGGTTCAATGATTGTAGATATTGGCGGTGGGACAACAGAAGTTGGTGTTATTTCTTTAGGTGGTATGGTGGTTACAAAATCACTTGATATTGCTGGTGATGAACTTGATGAAGCTATTGTACAATATTTTAAACGTAGATATAATTTGTTTATAGGAGAAAATACCGCAGAAGAAATTAAAATAAGAATTGGATCTGTTTATCCGTTAGAAGAAGAATTATCAATGGAAGTTCGCGGAAGGGATCAAGTTACTGGTTTGCCAAAAACAATTGTGGTCACTTCTGAAGAAATTAGAGCTGCCTTGATGGAACCCGTCTCTTCTATTATATCGTTGATAAAAAGTGCGCTTGAGGAAACACCAGCAGAACTTGCTGCTGATTTAGTCGAAACAGGTATAACATTAGCAGGTGGAGGTGCGTTATTACGTGGTATTGACAAACTTATAAATAAAGAAACAGGATTGCCAGTAAGAATTGCTGATGACCCCATGACATGTGTTGTTCGTGGTACAGGGAAATATCTTGAAGAGCTTGATAATGTTAAAAAAAGAAAATTCTTTTAATGACAATAAGGGATTTTTTAAGAAAGAATAAGCCAACATCTTTATTCATTTTTTTTACTTTACTTTCCATAATTTTCTTATCAACAGAAACAATAACAAAACAAGTTCATTCAATAAGAGTTTTTTTGATTTATTTTTTTTCTGCTTCCTATTTACCTGTATACAAAATTGTCAGTTATCCTTTCGATACATTTGATAAATTTGTTCAACTTTCGTATTTGTACGAAGAAAACCTAAAATTAAAACAGCTTGTTAAAAAATTGTACGTTGATAAATTATATTATGATGCTCTCATTGAAGAAAAAAATATTTTACAAACAGTAAATAAGTTGTCTAAAAAAACTGGTTATAAACTATGTCCTGCAAAAGTTATATCACGTGACTATAAAAGTTGGTATGACGAGTGCGTAATATTGATAGAAAATTTTTCTTCTGTTACTAAAGATTTACCAGTTGTAGTTTATTTTCCACCGGATAAATTTTACTTTGTTGGACGAATATGGGATGTAGAAAAAAATGTTGCAAAAGTTTTGTTAGTCTCAAATCCATTAAGTATGTTACCTGTTAAGATAAAAAATAAACCTGTTTACGGCGTATTAATTGGAGAATCGTCGGTTAAGTTATCAATGGATTACCTATTGTTAGAAGACGATGTTAAAATTGGAGATATTGTTGTGACAAGTGGTATCAGTAATATACCTGAGGGAATAGAAATAGGTAAAGTGATAGATATAGATATTTCATCTACAGGGTTTAAAAAAGCAGTCGTTAAATTAAGTTATAATATAAATGCGTTGAAAAATTTGATAATAATCTTTCCATAATGAAAATAAAAAAATTTTTTGTCACTTTAGTTGTGTTGTTTTTTATTATTATTTTTGATGTTTTATTTAGCAAACTTTGTCCTTTTTATCTAAGGCCAAATTTGTGGTTGGTATATATTACATTTGTTGCATTATTTTTGAACCATACAGAAGCCGTGATTGTTGGTTTTGTATCAGGTTTAATTTATGATGTTTTACATTTAACATTGTTTGGTATTAATACTTTTTTACTAACCACAACTGGATATTTACTTGGTTGGTTAAACAAACATGTTAATGAAAGTTTATATAAGGTTCAAATGCTGTCAATATTGTTAAGTTGTATCGTTTATAATACACTATATTTTTTAATTTCACAGTTATTTAACACAACCAAATATAATTTTTTGATTTTGTTATCAGTTTTCAGTACCTTTATAGTAGGTTTTTTAGCACTTCAGATTTTAGTTATGTTATATAAAAAACATAACCTGATATAACAAAAACTTTATGGATTGGGAAAATATATCTTCTGTTATAAAAAAACGCTTTTTTAGTGTTTTTTCTATAATAAAATATTTTTTAATTTTGCCTTTTTTATTTATCTATTTTGTTATTTTTTATTATCAAATTGTCCAAGGTAACTATTATTACAACATTGCAGAAAAAAACAGGTTACGTATGTTTGTTATCAATGCGCCAAGGGGAGTTATTTATGATGTTAACAATGAAATATTAGCAGATAACAGACCGTCAATAACAGTATTTTATTATCCTGCTGATGAAGTTTCTTCTGAAGAAATTAAGGAATTGTTGTCAATCTTCCCTACAAGCAGACAACAAATTTTTGATACAATAAAATATGGTAAGATAATTACATTAGGAAGAGATGTTAATAGAGAAAAAATTTTTTATTTACTAAGTTTAAAACATAGGATTAAAAATGTTTATATTTCAACAGAGTTCAAAAGAAGATATTTATATAACGAACTGTTTTCACACTTGATAGGTTATGTAGGACAAATTTCATATGAAGAATATCAGAAATTAAGGTCAAAAGGGTACCATTGTAACGATTTTATAGGAAAAACTGGTATTGAGAAAGAATACGAGGATTACTTAAGAGGTATAAACGGAGCATTATTTGCAGAAGTTGATGCAAAAGGTAATATAACAAAAATAATAAAAAGTTTACCAGCAAGACCCGGTAATAATTTGTATCTTACTATAGATAAAGATTTACAAAAAGTTGCTGAAGAAGCGTTAAAAAAAACTGCTAAAAACGGTGCTGTTGTAGGTATTGACCCGAGAGACGGTGCCGTCCGTATTTTAGTATCATATAAAAATTTTGATCCCAATGTGTTCACTACACAATCAATTGAGGAAATGAGAGATCTGTTTAAAGACATAAATATCCCTTTGTTTCATCGAGCAATACAAGGTGTCTATTCACCAGGTTCTACTTTTAAAATTTTGACTACAATAGCAGCGTTAAACGAAAAAAAATGTTCAACAAAAACTATATTTTTTTGTCCAGGCGAGTTTAAGTTTGGAGACAAAACTTTTAAATGTTGGCAGAAAAAAGGGCATGGATATGTAAACTTATTAGACGCTATTAGATTATCTTGTAATGTTTATTTTATAAATCTTGGATTAAAAGTTGGAATAGATAATATAGAAAAATATGCAAAAATGTTTGGTTTTGGAGAAAAGACAGGAATAGACTTGCCATATGAAGCTGTCGGTATTGTTCCTTCAAGGAGGTGGAAAAAACAAAAATTTGGTGTTGAATGGCTTGACGGAGATACAATTTCTGTTAGTATTGGTCAAGGATATGTTACAACTACACCTATACAGCTTGCAGTTTTTGCACAAGCTGTTGCAAACAAAGGTGTGATATACCAGCCATATATTGTATCAAAAATTACTAATGTTAATGGCGATGTTTTATATCTTCATACACCTGTAAAAAAAGAACTAAAAGATATTGATCCAGAAATATGGGATTTTTTGCATCAGGCAATGATATCTGTAGTGGAGAGTGGTACAGGGTATGCAGCTTATATACCATCGTTCCCAATTGCCGGCAAGACAGGGACCGCACAAAATCCGTTTGGTGAAGATCATGCATGGTTTATATGTTTTGGTCCTGTAAAAAAAGATGCTCCAATAGAACTTGTTTTATCAATAGTAGTTGAACATGGTGGGAAAGGAGGGGCTGTTGCTGCGCCTATCGCAAAACAGATATTTACAGCTTATATAAATAAATCAAAAAGCATGAATTTATCTTTTCAAGAAACTCATTTGTCTAATAGTTACGAATATGGTGATTGAACCTGTTATAAAATTACATGTAGTACAAGAAAAAAATATTTTTAAGAGGTTAATAAATAGTTCAAATTGGAGAATGATAATTTTTGTTTTACTTTTGAATTTAATTGGTATCATAATGATTTATTCAGCTACATTTTCTACATCAGAGAGTGTTTTTGTAATGAAGCAGTTATTTGCATTTTTGTTAGGTCTTTTTATTATGTTTTTGTTTAGTTTGATAAATTACCAATTGTTTCAGCCATATTATCGACAAATATATATTGTTTGTATATTTTTGCTTATTTTGACACTTTTGTTTGGTAGCGTATACAGGGGGACACGCGCATGGATAAATCTTAAATTATTTTTATTACAACCGTCAGAAATTGTGAGAGTGTTTTATATTTTATTCTTATGCGGGTATTTAGATAAAAATTTTCAAAATGTTAAGATATCAAAATTTCTTGTTGCTTTATTGTCATTTTTAGTAATAGCTTTTTTAATTTTATTACAGCCAGATTTTTCTGCAGTTGTGGTATATTTTCCTATACTTGTTGTAAGTTTTTATCTTGCTGGTGTAAATAAAAAATTGTTGACATACTTACTTTTGTTTTTCTTTACTACAATTGTATTGTTTTTAATAAAAATATATGTTACTATTAACAAAGAATATATTGCAGGATGGTTTTTAAAATTTATGTATTTATCTTTGCAAGGATTTACTTATCAATTTTTTATAATGCTATTAGTAATTTTGTTGATAGTATATTTTATTTCGTGGTTGCTTAAAAAATTAATGTTTAGAATAAAACCAATTTTTGTTTTGTTAACGATATTTGTTTTTTGGTTAAGTTATAGTTGTGTAACTATAAGCCATAAATTTATAAAATTGTATCAACAAAAAAGAATTATTTCTTTTTTGGACCCATATATTGATCCTACCGGTTCTGGATATCAAGTGATACAAACAAAAATTGCTATTGGTAGTGGTAGGTTTTTTGGTAAGGGTTTATTCAAAAGTACACAAGCCAAATTAGGTTTTGTACCAGAAAAACATACAGATTTTATTTTTTCTTTAATTTGTGAAGAATTAGGTTTTGTTGGAGCAACGGTTGTGTTAGTATTGATGTTTTTGTTTATTCTTGAAGGGATTAAGATTGTTCTTTCTTGTAGGGACACTTATGGTGGGTTAGTATCTGCTGCGATAACAAGTATGTTTGTGTTTTATTTTATTGTAAACATAGGTATGTGTTTAGGAATGTTTCCTGTTGTAGGTATTCCATTACCATTTTTATCCTATGGTGGTTCAAATTTAGTTTCTTCGTATATGGCGGTTGGGATATTAAATTCTATATATATAAGAAGATATATGTATTAGTCTAAAGCACAATCTTCCCAATATTTCACACATTATGGATAATAAAATAAACTATATTCTTAAAAAAGTTAAAACGCCTGGACAATACATAAATTCGGAGTATAATTCAGAAACTTTTTCCATTTATACAAAGTGGAACAAACAAAATGTTGTTAAAATATGTTTGTGTTTCCCCGATAAATATGTTATTGGGATGTCAAACCTTGGTATTGAGATACTTTATAAATTATTAAATTCACATGATGATATTTTATGTGAACGTATTTTTGTGCCAGAAATTGATATGGAAGAGGAATTAAGGAAAGAAAATATTGAGTTGTTTTCATTAGAGACAAAACATAAGTTAAAAGAGTTCGATATAATAGGGTTTTCTTTACAACACGAATTGTGTTATACTAACATTTTTACAGTTTTATCTTTAGCTAATATACCGTTTAGAAGAGAACAAAGAAAAAATTTGTTTCCGTTGATTATAGCAGGTGGACCATGTAGTTGTAACCCACATGTACTTGAAGAGTATATAGATTTTTTTATTTTAGGGGAAGCTGAAGAAAGTTTAATAAAAGTTGTTAAAACTATTCAAGAGTTTAAAATAAAAAATATAACTAATAAGACTACACTTTTTTGCGAACTTAATAAATACAACGAAGTGTATCTTCCAGGGTATAGCAAAAAAGTTTATCCTGCTGTTGTAGATATTAAGAAAAGTTTTTATCCAAAAAATCCAACTGTACCGATTATTAGAACTACACATAATAGACTTAATATAGAAGTTACTCGTGGGTGCGCATATAAGTGTAATTTTTGTCAGTCTACTTTTATAAACAGACCTTTGAGGTTTAGAGAGAAACAACAATTATTTGAATTAATTGAAGAAGGATTAAATAATACTGGTTTTGAAGAAATTGCATTTAGTGGTTTTTGTGTAACAAATTATCCTTATTTGACAGAACTTATAGATTTTGTGCATAAGAGATATGATGATAAATATGTTTCTATTTCGTTGCCATCTTTACGGATAGAAGATATTAATGAAGAATTGCTTAAAGGATTATCATATCCGAGAAAGTCAACTATTACTTTAGCGCCGGAGGCTGCAACTGAAAGGTTAAGAAAAGTTTTAAATAAAGAAATTTCTAACGAAGAAATTTTTAAAAAAATATCTCTTTTGTATAAATTTGGTTTTTTTAAAATAAAACTATATTTCATGATAGGAATTCCAACAGAAACTAACGAAGATATTGAACAAATACCTAAGTTGGTGAAAACATTAGAAAAATATTTTCCTAAAATGAGTTTTAATGTAAGCATATCGGTTTTGGTACCAAAACCACATACACCTTTTCAATTTTGTAAAATGGATTCATATGAGAATTTAAATAATAAACTTTTGTTTTTAGCAAAAAGTTTAAGAAAAGAATTTAAAATAAAATCTATAAAATCAAAAATTTATGCTTCTTTCATTGAAGGACTGATTTCTCGTGGTGATAAGTATGTTGGAAGGTTGATAGAATCTGTATGGTCTGCGGGAGGAAGGTTTGATAATTGGAGTGAATGTTTCAATGTTGATCTATGGATAGAGAAAATTGTGTCAGAACAAATTGATTTGCAAAAATATATATTTACAGAATATAATGATGTAGAAAAATTTGTATGGGATGATGTTCAATATTCTGTAAGTAAAGAAAAACTTTATCAAAAATATTTAAGTTCTATAAATCAAATTAAGTCATTAGAACATTCTTTCGTTCCAACTTGTGAGATTATAAAAGATGCACATGTCTCAGCTAAACCCAAGCAAGATGTAGCTTATTCAAATATTTGTACTATAAGATTAAGATTTTCAAAAAAAGGGATGCTAAAGTATATATCACATCTTGACCAAATTGAAATCATAAAAAGAGCTTTAAGGATGGCAAATTTACCTTTGTGTTTTAGTCAAGGATTTAATCCACAAATAAAAATGTCGTTTGCGCCACCTACTCCTGTAGGTTATGAAAGTAATTCTGAATATGTTGATGTAGAACTTTTTTATCCAGTTGATGTTAAAAGTGTTAAAGAGAAGATAGACAAATGTTTACCTTATGGTTTTAGTTTATTAGCAGCAAAAATTTTTTTTGCACCTTTGAACAAAATCCCTGCATTAAACAATGTTGTTAATTTAGCTGAGTATATAATTTTTTGTGAAAATGAAGTAAATGAAGATATGTTGAAAAATTTTTTTGAAACAAAAGATATAGTCATAGAAAAACAAAAATTTGGTTCATCAACAATTACTAAGGTTAACTTGCATGAAGTCGTTAAAAACATTGAACTTATTGATAAAAAAATTGTAGTTTTGTATTTAAGAATGATTCCTAATAAAACATTGAAACCAGAGTTTGTTGTAAACAAAATTTTTATGCTAGAAGAAGATAATTGTTATAATATAATAAGGGAAAATTTATATATAGAAAATTCTAACGGAAATATTTTGGGATTAATTTAGCTTGTTAAAGGAGGTGATGTTATGGCTCATGTAACAAATGGTAGGGATAGCAATCCTAAATACCTTGGTGTAAAAGCATATGAAGGAGAGGTTGTGAAACCAGGACAGATAATTTTGAAACAAAGAGGGACTAAATTTGTTCCTGGCAGAAATGTGTATCTTGGTAAAGATTACACTATTCATTCAAAAATTTTAGGAAAAGTATTTTTTAGATATTTAGATAAGAATAAAAAATCTGTAGATGTTATACCATTGTAATAATAAATATGTTTGTAGATAAAGTAAAGATATTTGTAGAGTCAGGCAAAGGGGGAAACGGTTGTGTAAGTTTTCGTAGGGAAAAATTTGTTCCGTTTGGTGGTCCGGATGGTGGCAATGGTGGTAAGGGTGGTGATGTGTATCTTGTAGCGAATCCACAGATGACTACATTATACGATTTTTATCTACATCCTCATTATAAAGCTGAAGATGGTGAACATGGGAAAGGAAAAAATATGAATGGTAAAGATGGTAAACCGTTGTATATAAATGTTCCTTGTGGGACTGTTGTGTACAAAATTGATGAAAATAATAATCTGATATTTCTTGGTGATTTGAACCAACCAAACCAAACTCTTTTAGTAGCAAGAGGGGGTAGGGGTGGAAGAGGTAATGCTGCGTTTAAATCGTCAACTAATCGAGCACCAAAATTTGCTGAGCTTGGTCAACCGTCAGAGAAAGTAACATTGGTTTTAGAATTAAAACTTATTGCAGATGTTGGTATTATTGGATTACCAAATGCTGGAAAGTCTACTTTGTTGTCAGTTTTGACTGCAGCGAGACCTAAAATTGCTGACTATCCTTTTACTACAACATCGCCAAATTTAGGTGTGTGTGATTATTCAGGGTTTAGGTTTGTTTTAGCTGATATTCCTGGACTTATTGAAGATGCACATAAGGGTAAAGGATTAGGGATAGAATTTTTACGTCATATTGAAAGAACAAAAATTTTGTTACACTTGATAGATATTTCATGTAAAGATGTGACAACCATTTATAAGAATTATAAAATAATTATGAACGAATTAAAAAGTTATTCAAAAGATTTGGTAAAGAAAAAAATGATTGTTGTATTGAATAAAACGGACTTATTATTAGATGAAGAAACACAAAAAATTTTAAAAAGTTTTAAAAAAAAATTAAAAAATAAACATCCTGTGGTTGCTATTTCAGCTATTAAAAAACAATCTCTTGATATTTTACTTAAAAAAGTTGTAAAATTATTAAATAAAGAAAGACAAATTGAGAAGCCTATTATAAAAACGAAGAATCAGTTTGTTTTTAAATATGAACCTGAGTATATAGTTGAGCACAAGACGGATAGATTTGTTATCAAAGGTAAAAAGATAGAAGATTTAGTAAGTATGACAGATTTTTCTTCAGAAGAATCTGTGCAACGATTACAGAAAATTTTTAAAAAATTAGGGATAGAAAAAATGTTAAAAAAACAAGGAATCAAGAATGGTGATAAGATAGAAATTGCTGGTGTAGAATTTACATATTTTGAAGAATAGAAAAGCCGGCGTAGCTCAGTGGTAGAGCAGGCGCCTTGTAAGCGTCAGGTCGGGGGTTCGAATCCCTTCGCCGGCTTTTTTATTTTTTATGAAAGAATTCATTCAAATCCTTTCAGATCTAGTCGCTTTTTGTCTCACCATTTTAACTACATGGTTGATCCTAAAATATCCTGATTATATTGGGAGTTTGTATCTCTTGTTTGGAATAAGTTTGCTTTTATTTCATATTAGTAGATTTTTATTCTTTGAGATATTAGTTTTATTTGTTAGTATTTTTATAGGATTTTTATGTATTTATTTTTTTACTTCATCAGCACATATTATAATTATGGAGATGTTGATACTTATTTTATGGTATGCATTGTTAATGTATCTTGATGGAATAAGAGAAAAAAAACAAATTTTGTTTTTTGAAGAAAAAGAAAATTTAGAAAAAAACATAGGAAAAATAAAATATGACATTGAGCACTTAAAAGCAGAAATACAAAAAAATTTGATAAAAATACAGAATTATAAAATTGTTGAAGAAATAATTAACAAATTATCTTCTTTTACTACTTTTGAAGAAATAACTTCATTTTTGTCTGATATATTTATTAAATTGTTCCCACAATGTATTTGTAAAATATGTATTGAGAACTACACTAAACAAATTAGTGAAGTAGAACAAAAAATTTTATCACTGTTAGAAAAAGATGTGTTATATGTTTTTGATCTATCTACATATTCTCCTTTTTCTTTAGAGCCACATAAATTTTTTGAGTTTTATCAGATTAAACAATATTTACTTAAAAACAAAATACAATCATTTGTTTGTATCAAACTATATAATGAAAAACAGAATTCCATTTTAGGATATTTGATTTTTTATTCAAAATACAAAATAAAAGAAGAAAGTTACAGATTGATGTTGTTTTTATCCTCTTATGTTGAGATTGCAATATCTAATATTAGATTATATGAAAGCGTAAAAGAATTGGCAATTACAGATTCACTTACAGGACTATATGTTCAAAGATATTTTAAAGAATTGTTAAATGAAAAAATTAAAATATACAAATATTATAAAAAACCAATTTCACTTGCTATGTTTGATATAGATAATTTCAAACAGATAAACGATACTTATGGACATAATGTTGGAGATGAAGTACTTATAAAATTTGCAAGTATTTTAACTTCTAGGTTAAGAGAAACGGATATTATAGCACGATATGGAGGAGATGAATTTGTAGTGGTTTTTCCTAATACAGATTTGGATAAAGCAAAAAATATTTGTGAAGAGATACGTAATTTGGTTATAAAGGAACCTGTAGTCGTTCATAAAAATATAACTTCTAGTTTAAATGTTAAGAGAGTAAAATTTTTTGTATCGTGTGGAGTAGGAATGTATTCTGAAAAGTTTGCAACAATCGAAGAGTTTATTGATTATGTAGATAAACTGTTGTATAAGGCTAAACAGTGTGGTAAAAATAAAGTTGTTTGGGAGTAAATTCTATGAATACAGTTTTTGTTAATTTTATATTTATAAATGTTTTCCCTTTATTGATTTCCATCTCTTTGAAAAATCAAAAGTTATTTAATTTTGTTAAGAAGAATCGTGATTTGTTTTATTTATTTTTTTCTTTTATATCGATTGCAGTTTTATATCTTTTATTAGAAAAAAAAATTTTTGTTCTTATTACAATAGTTATATATTTATTATGGATAATAATTTTTGAAGATTATATGATCTCACTAGAGAGAATTAGTGGTCAAAATTTTAAAGTTATTGTTTCTTTAAAGGAAGAAATTAAAACTTTAGAACAAGATTATGCAGAATTAAAATCTGAGTATGATAATGTATCTAATGAACTTTCAAAATATATAAAGTTATTTAATTTAGTTGAAGAGGTTAACAAAAATATTGAATTAACAAAAGCAGCAGAGAAATTTTATTCAGCTATAGTTGATTATTTTGGTTTTAGCTATATTGAGTTCTTTGGTATATTAATAGTAAAAAAGAAAGATGTGATAGAAATTATATCTTTTTCACCAGTAGAAGAAAGTTTATTAGAAGAGATTAAAAATATATGGCTAGAAAGACAAAGTTTTGTAAATATTGAAGGAATATTAGCAGAAAAAATTTATTCAAATTTGTATGAATATATTTTTGTTATTAAACATAAGTTACCTGAAAAACTTTTACCACACCTTAAATTTTTTATTAATGAAACAAAAATTGGTTTTGTTCGTAATGTGTTGTTTAAAGAAGTGGAAGAACTTTCTCGTATTGATGGTTTGACTGGCCTTTACCTTAGGAGATATTTCACTGCTTATTTAAATAACGAACTTCTTCTTGCTACAAGATATAACAATGTTTTTTCTCTTATAATGATAGACATTGACTTTTTTAAGAAAGTAAACGATACTTATGGACATATAGTTGGAGATTTTGTTTTAAAAGAATTGGCCAAAATTTTATTAGAAGAATTTAAAGAACAAGGACTTTGTGCAAGATGGGGTGGGGAAGAATTTTTAGTCTTTATACCATATCAATCTCAGCAACAAGTTGTTTTTCTTGCTGAAAAGTTAAGAAGTACTGTTGAAAATCATATTTTTCAATTTCAAGGTAAAACAATTAAGATAACAATAAGTTGTGGGATAAGTTTTTATCCTCAAGAAGGAAAAGATATAACAACTTTGATCGAAGAAGCAGACAAAAAACTTTACAAAGCTAAGCAATCAGGCAGAAACAAAGTTGTTGTTTGAAAAAGGGTTTAATAGTTTATGATTAGCATTTTTGTTTGTTTTTTTCTTGTTGTTTTTTTTACAGATATATATTTTTTGCCAAAAGAAAGAATATAAAGTTTCTTCTAAGGATTTGGATATTATATTGATGTCAAATTATACTTTCAAAAATTTTTTAAGATATACTTGAAATTTTTTTTGACAATTTTATATATTGTTAATAAATTATTTTAGTAAAAAAAGCTAAGTAGTATCAGTTGATGGATGATAGAACATTTTTAATTCTTAAGTTCGAAAGGCTATACAGTTAGAATTTAATTGTTTTATCCTAAAGATTATGTTATTGGGCCCGTAGCTCAGCTGGTAGAGCACCGGCCTTTTAAGCCGGGTGTCGAGAGTTCGAATCTCTCCGGGCTCAAATTTTTTTTTGCGCCTGTAGCTCAACAGGACAGAGCAACGGCCTTCTAAGCCGTGGGTTGTGGGTTCGACTCCCGCCAGGCGCGTGGGTTTATTTTTGGTGGTTGTAGCTCAACTGGATAGAGCACCTGGCTGTGGCCCAGGTTGTTGCGGGTTCGAGTCCCGTCAACCACCCCAGCAATAAAATGGGCGGTTAGCTCAGCGGGAGAGCGCCCGGTTTACACCCGGAAGGTCAGAGGTTCAAATCCTCTACCGCCCAGGTTTAAAATAACAATTTTATCCGGGGACGTGGTGTAGCCTGGTCTAACACGCTGGCCTGTCAAGCCAGAGATCGCGAGTTCAAATCTCGTCGTCCCCGGATTTTAAAGACTTAAGGAGGATGAATTTGTATGGCAGAAGTAATTTTAGAAAATGTAACTAAGAAATTTGGTAATGTTGTAGTAGTTAAAAATTTGAATCTTGAAATTAAAGATAAAGAATTTTGTGTTCTTGTAGGACCTTCTGGTTGTGGGAAAACAACAACATTACGTATGATTGCAGGTCTTGAAGAAATCACCGAAGGTAAAATATACATTGATGGAAAAGTTGTAAATAACGTTCCTCCAAAAGATAGAGATATAGCGATGGTGTTTCAAAATTATGCTTTGTATCCTCATATGAAAGTTTATGATAATATGGCTTTTGGGTTACGATTACGTAAGTATCCAAAAAGCGAAATTGATAGACGTGTTCGTGAAGCTGCTGAAATTTTAGGTATTTCACATCTTCTTAATAGGTATCCAAAAGAACTTTCTGGCGGACAGAGACAACGTGTAGCTGTAGGTCGTGCGATTGTTAGAAAACCAAAAGTGTTTTTGTTTGATGAACCGTTATCAAACCTTGATGCAAAACTTAGGGTACAAATGCGTGCTGAACTTAAAAGATTGCATGAGCGTTTGCAAACGACTATAATTTATGTTACCCATGATCAAGTTGAAGCTATGACTTTAGGGGATAAAATATGTGTGATGAAAGACGGAGTTATACAACAAGTAGATACTCCTATTAAGTTATATGATGAACCAAAGAATAAATTTGTAGCAGGATTTATCGGTTCACCGCCAATGAATTTCGTAATAGTAGATATTAAAAAAGAAACTGATGAAATATATATTTATGAAAGTAATTTTGTGTTGAAACTACCTAAAAAATTTTATGACAAAGTTGAACCTTATGTTGGTAAAAAAATGATTTTGGGTATTCGGCCAGAACATATGTATGACATATTATCATATCCTGGCCAAGTTCCAGAAGGTTCTGTTATGAAACTTACGGTAGATTTTGTTGAACTACTTGGTTCAGAAATTTATTTACATTTAAGTGCTGGGAAAAATACTTTTGTTGTTAAAGCTGATCCACATACAAATGTTCGAGAAGGACAATTACTAGAGATAGTTGTTAACCTTGACAAAATTCATCTTTTTGATATTGAAACTGAAGAGACTATTGTATAATATTTTTCATATAAATATATAATAACAAAAAATAAACAGGATAAGCTAATAATGCTACCAATTTTAAAACTTACAGGATCGTAAAAAAAACATATTTCATTTCTTCCTTTGGGTAAATAAATACAACTCATAAATATATTACAATGGTAAATTTTTGTTTTTCTTTTATTTACTAAACATTGCCAACCTGGATAAAAGTTTTGTGATAATACTAAAAATCCATCCTGTGGGAAATCAGTTTCTATATATATTTTGTTGTTGTAATAGCGAATTTTTTTTGGTTTTAAAATAGTCGGAAACTTTTCAAGAACTATAGTTGGTGTGTTTTCACAATGTAGTATAACTGTTTTAAAAATGTCAAATTTTAGTTCTTTTATCAGTTTTAAAGAAATATCTAAATTTGTATTCTCAATTTTTTTTATAACAAAGAACGCTGGAGGTAAAACAAAAGGATTTTCATAAATTTTAAGTTCATTATTCTTGATTAATTTTGCAAACTTTGTTTTCTGTGGTATGATAGAGATTATGTATTTTACATTTGATATAGAAAATAATGGTAATGCTTCGTCTAAAGAATGACAAGAGTATACAAAATCTAAAAATTTGTAGTAGTTTTTAAGTTCTATATCTTGTCCACGAAAATTAAATAGTAAATATTCTAAGTTGATATTGCCAAATAATCTGTCACGATAATTTATCTTTGCTTTGTATAATGTTTCTCCTTTGACAGTTGTTGCTAAATTTTGTGTTATTGGTGTTAATGCAAAACGATATGGATATTTATCTTGAGAACTTTTTTTAATTAGATATTCTATTGTTTCAGTTTTTTTATCTAATACTGTTTTGGGAAGTAAAATACTGATTTTAGAAGAATATATATACAATTCAATAAAACAAACCAAGGGTATAAAAAATAAAAGTTGTTTATATTTTCTAAATTTTGAAATTATAAATTCTGTACCACGACTCGCTAATAAATTCAGAATAAAAATTGGTATAAAAATTGAAACTGATGGATAACGGAAGAACCTTAAAAATGGTAAAAATTTGAACAAAAGTTTAAATAAGACAAAATTTTCTCCAAATGAATATAGAAGGTAAAGAAAAAAAGTAGTTATATAAAAAATTTTTTCTTTAAAATCTTTTAAATAGAAGAACCCAACAATAGATAAACCCGTAGCTATAAATCCTATATAAAATGTATACCACCAATAGTTTGAAAGAACTAAAACATTTGTTGAATAAAAATTTTTGATATTAAATTGCCAACTGAAAGGATAAAAAAAATTTATTATTTGTTTTAAATTAAGTGAACCTAAAGTAGCTTCTTTGAAACTTATACCGAATTGTGCAATATTTTTTATTCCTTCGCCAATACGTGTTGAATTAAACAAAAATTCTATTGTTGGGAAAAACTGTATTGCTGAGATTAAAATAGATAAAAACATGCTAAGAAAATAACTTAAAATAGGACAATAGGAGCGGTATCTATACGATTGGTAAATAGAATATAGAAACAAAAAAATTATGGAATAAAACCATATTTGTGCATGTCCTGCTAAAAATTGTATACTGATCACTATTGCAACAAAAACAATTTTTTTTAATTCAAACTTGTTTGAAATAGAAGATAGTAAATAAACTATTAATGGTAACCATGTGACAGTTGAAAAGACACTTAAAAATTCTGTCCTACTAATCATATATCCATTAAACGACCAAATTATACTTCCACATAAAGATGGTATAAAACTTAATTTTCTTTTCAGCAAAACAAACATAAATAACGAAGAAAGAAAAAAATGTAAAACTAAAAAAATTTTATACGCTACTACAAAATCTTTTATCACATAAAATATTATACTGAAAGGATAAAACATTTGAGATTGTAAGTTTGCAACTAAAGGATGTCCACAGTGGTTATAAAAATTCCATAAAGGAAGAAAATCTAAATATATAGAATCTTGTTTAAATAAATTTTTTAAATGATAGTTGATAAAAACTTTCCACGGTTTAAACTGTATCATAATATCACGTTGAAAATATGTAAGATCAAAAAAAACTAATTTATTAAAAAAGATTATAGTGAAACAGAATAAAATTAGTGTCGAAATAAGATAAAATTGTTTCTTCATAATTTTATGTTGAATAAACTTAGAGAATTTTTATCAAAAATTTTTTCTAGCTCTTTAAAATCTTTATTTTTTATCTCTGACATTTTTTGTAATACATAAATAAGATTTAGTGGTGTGTTAATTTTTCCTCTAAAAGGTTCTGGAGTTAAATATGGAGTGTCTGTTTCTAAGACTATCCTATCTTCAGGAAGTGAAGCAATTAATTCCTTATATTTGTTGTTTTTCCTAAATGTAATAATTCCTGTAAAACCTAAATACAATCCTAAATCTATTATATTCTTTGCAAAACTATAGTCACTACTGAAACAATGAATTACACCTTTTTCAACTTTATTTGATTTTAAAATATCAAAAATTTTTTGTTCACTATTCCTTGAATGAATGATAAGGGGTAAGGAATATTGTTTCGCAAATTCAATGTGTGCCAAAAAACATTTAATTTGTTGTTCTTCAGAAGAAAAATTGTAATAAAAATCTAATCCTGTTTCGCCAATAGCAACCAATCTATTAGTTGCAACTGTTTTGTCAAATAAATGCTGAAGTTTTTGTAAACTAAATTCTTTAGCGTTATGCGGATGTATACCAATACTACAGTATAAAAAATTATATTTTGTATAGTAATCTAAAAATAAATTAACTTCTTGTTCATTCTCACAAATACATACTATACCAAGAAAATTTTCAGCATTTATTTTATCTAACAGTATCTCTATATTGCTTAATAACTTTTTATCAAACAAATGTGCATGTGTGTCAAACATAACAGTTAGTTAAAAGTTTATTAGTTTGGTTAACATAAGTTTTCAACTGTTGTAATTCATCAAATTTATATAACGGTTCTATTACACCGGGTACCCCGTTGAACAAAAATATTGTATTATTGTGTAATAAAGGGTCAATATCTTCTGAAATATGTTTAAACATCTTTGCTTTTGGTACAACGGCTAATTCACACAATCGTATTCTTATTTTATATTTTGAAACAAATTCTATGGTTTTATATACATCTTCAATAGTTTCTGTTGGTAAGCCTAAAAGTATATAGGCAGAAATTTGAGATGGTTTAAACCCTGCTAAAAATAGGTTATTTAAAGCTTGTTCAAAATCTGAAATTGTTAGTTTTCTATCAACAATTTTATGTACTTTATCAGAAATAGTTTCTAAACTTAATCTTAAATCTGTAAAGTTAAGTTGGTACATTAACTGTGCAATTTCTTTTGTTATAAATTTTGGATTAATCCCGTTTGGAGTATAAAATTTTATTGGCAGGCTTAGATTTAACAATTTAGAAAAAAGTTCAACTGTTGTAGTAATATCTTTGCTGTTAAGCAATTCGTCGTCATAAAAGACAAAGTTTTGGCATTTTGTTGTTTCATATAAAAACTTAATTTCGTTGACAAATTGTTCTATATCTTTTGTTTCATACTTTGGATGAATTATTTTTTGTCCACAATATACACAGTTATATCTACATCCGTATGAAAAACGTGTTGTGATGTAGTATACTTTTTTGTAATGTGAAAAATCAGGAGGTGGGAATTTAGCAAAATTTTTATACTGTTTTTTGTGTTGAATATTTAGAAAATCCAACAGTTCTGAAAAATCTGTTGTATAAAAAATTTTTGTTGTTTTATTAGAAAACAAGCAAGATGCATGTTTAAAAGATAGAATTGGATAGATGCCACCAAGGAAAATTTTTGGTTTCGGTATAACTTCGTATACACAATTTATAATTTCTCTGACTCCTAAATACCAATATGTTGTTGAACAAGTGATTACGATATAATTTGCATCTTTATGAAGAGACAAAAGGTTATAAATATCTTTTTGAGAAATACCATATCGTTTATATTTTAGCGGAATGTTTTTTAATATCTCAGGTTTTTCAACTTCAACTGAAGGAAGTTTACCTGTACCATCTTTTTTTGGAATAAGATGAGGAAAAAAATTTCTGTCAAGACAGTCAATAAGAACAACTTCAAATCCACAAGATTTTAAAATATTAGATAAGTAAAGTAAACCTAAAGGTTTTAACCATACATCATAAGCACTAAAATCATATATCGGTGGATTAATAAGCAATACTTTCATTTCTAAAATACAAATATCAAAACTTTGTAATCGTTTCAATAATTGTAGTTTCTTTAAAAATAATATATATATTTACTATGAAGAAGAAAGTAGCAGTATTAATGTCAGGCGGGGTTGACTCGTCAGTTGCAGCTTATTTACTATTAGAAAAAGGATATAGTGTGATAGGTGTAACATTAAAATTATGGGAGTGTAATAATTTGTTAGAATCACAGAAGCAACTTTGTTGTTCGCCAAAAGATATTTATGATGCAAAAACTGTGTGTTCTCAATTAGGCATTAAACATTATGTGTTAAATTTTTCTAATGAGTTTAATAAACATATTATAAATAATTTTTGCGAAAAATATCTTTGTGGTTTTACTCCTAATCCATGTATATGGTGTAATGAAAAAATTAAGTTTGGAGTTGTTTTTGATAAACTTAAGACTTTATTTAATATAGATTTTATTGCAACAGGACATTACGCAAAAATTGTTTTTTATAAAGGTAAATATTTTGTTAGTAAAGCAAAGGATGAGACTAAAGATCAATCATATTTTTTATGTAGTATTCCAAAAAATATCTTACCCAATGTTTTGTTCCCGTTAGGTGATTACACAAAACAAGAGGTTAGAAAAATTGCTAATTATATTAGGTTGAAAGTAGCATCTAAAAAAGAAAGCTTTGATATATGTTTTATTCCAGACGGAGACTATGCTAAGTTTATCATTTCAAAAGGATACAATGTAAACAAAGGTAAAATTTTAGATTATCATACAAAAAAGTTCTTAGGATATCATAAAGGATATATTTTTTATACAATTGGACAGAGAAGAAAACTTGGGCTTAAAGGTTCACTTTCACGGATGTATGTTGTAAAAATAGAACCACAGACTAATACTGTATACGTTGGTACAGAAAAAGATTTGTATTCAAAAGAACTATACATATCAAATCCCGTTTTGTATGAAGATAATCTTACTAAGATAAATAAATTAAGGATATTTTGTAAAATCAGATATAAATCTGTACCTGTAAAATGCAAAGTTAATAAAATTGATGATAGTAAACTTAAAATAATGTTTGATCAACCAGTAAAAGCTGTTACTAAAGGACAATATGCTGTTGTATATGATGATATCGGTAGAATTCTTATTAGTGGTGAAATTATTTGAAGATACTAAAATTTTATTTTCAAAGATTGATTTTGTTCGCTAGAATTTTATATATTTTAACAAAATGAAGAAAAAAATTTTTCTAACTATTTTTACTACTCTTCATGTTTTTCCGTTATTTTCTCAGATAAATCTATTTAACTTTTTTAGACCTTATCAAGCGACAGTTTGTTGTCCTCAAAATATATACGGATTAGAATTACAAATGAATTATTCTATTATAGATCTTAACACTGCTGAACTACAAATACCTGTAAGTTTGTACTGGGGAATGTTTGATAATTTTGAAATAGGTATGTGGGTTAGCGGTGTTACTCGTAGTGAAATAGACAAAATTGACAAAGGTATCTCAGATATTTTGTTTGGTTCAAAATATACTTTTTTAAAAGAACAAACTAATAAAACACTGCCAACAATCACAGCAGAACTTGCTTTTAGTATTCCTACTGCAGATTATAAAAGAGGTTTTGGTACAGGTGGTATTGGTGTTATGGTTCAATGGCTTCTTGAAAAAGAATTTGTCTTAAAGACACAACATTATTTTAACTTTCTGATGAATTTAGGGTATAGATACAACACAGTAAATCCAGACAGGTATAGATATGGTGAAAGTTTATTTTATTCTTTTAGCAGTTGGTTTAATTTAACTGATAATTTTAGGTTGTATTTTGGTTTAAAAGGTAATAATAAAAAAGAAGATGAAGATCACAATAAAAAAGTAGTTGGTTCGGAAATATTTGAGTCATATCTTTATTGTGGTATTAATTATGATTTGGATGAATACCGAAAATTTTTTACGGCAATTTTTTTAGGTATCACAGAAAAATCAAAAAATTTGGTTTTTAATATAGGGATGATGTATTGAAACCTATGGTACAAAAAACTTTTGTTTTAGATACAAATGTTTTGTTATACGACCCTGATTCACTATTTGTTTTTGCAGATAACAAAGTTGTCATACCAATGACTGTAATTGAAGAGCTTGATATGATGAAACGTCGTAATGACGAACTTGGCCGTAATTCAAGGTTAGTCTCAAGAAAACTTGATATGCTGAGGTCTATGGGGAATTTGGTAGAAGGTGTTAAACTTAATAATGGTGGAATAATAAAAATTGAACTTGATTGGGATAAAGAGTTACCAAAAGGGTTTGTTGAAGATAAAGCTGACCACAGGATTTTATCTGTTGCGTTAAAACTTAAAAAAGAAGGAGAAAGAGTAATTTTTATAACAAAAGATATTAATCTTAGAATTAAAGCTGAAGTACTTGGTCTTATAACACAAGATTATGAACGTGCTAAAGTATGTGTTGAAACTATATATTCTGGATTTAGAGAATTTGAAGTAAGTAAAGAGCTTATTGACAAAATTTTTCGTTTGGAGAAAATTTTGTTAGATGAATTGGTGAAAGAAATTAATTTAACAGAAGAATTGTATTATAACGAATTTTTAATACTGAAATTTGATAAATCACAAAGTGCTTTATGTAGAATAAAAAAAGGTGACTTTGGAAAAAAAGAAATTGTTCGTATTCCATCACATGAGATCTCTGTTTTTAATATAAAACCATTAAATGTTCAACAAAGGTTTGCTATAGAACTTTTATTAGATGATAAAATTAATCTAGTAACTTTATTAGGTGTAGCAGGTGCAGGGAAAACATTGCTAGCGTTAGCTTGTGGATTACACAAAGTTATTGAAGAAAAAGCTTTTAGAAGATTGTTAATAAGTAGACCAGTTGTACCGATGGGACGAGATATTGGGTATTTGCCTGGTACAAAAGAAGAAAAACTATCAAGTTGGATGGGCGCTATATACGATAATTTAGATTTTTTAGTTGGTAGAATGTATAAATATGATACTGAGAAATTACAGTCTACTATGGAATATTATTTTGAGTCAGGTTTGATAGAAGTTGAAGCATTAACTTATTTACGTGGGCGTAGTTTACCAAACCAGTTTTTTATAATAGATGATGCACAAAATCTTACTCCACATGAGATAAAAACAATAGTGTCACGTGCTGGTGAAGGAAGTAAGATTGTTCTTACTGGGGATCCTCACCAAATTGATAATCCATATTTAGACGATTCATCAAATGGTCTTGTATATTTAATTGACAGATTTAAAGGACAAGAAATTTTTGGTCATATAACATTTTCAAAAACTGAAAGGTCACAACTTGCAGCGCTTGCTGCTGAACTCTTATAATCAACCTATGGACAAAGAAAAATATATAGATCTACACGTACATACAACATATTCAGACGGCAATTTTTCACCAAAAGAAGTAATAAAGTATTGTAAAAAAGTTAATGTTGTTGCTGTTGGTATTACTGACCATGATACAACTGATGGTATTAAAGAAGCTATTGAGGAAGGTAAAAAAGAAGGGATAGAAGTAATTCCCGGCGTAGAACTTTCTGCTGAATATGAAGACTCAACTGAAGGAGAAGTGCATATTCTTGGGTATTATATTGATTATGAAGACAAGTTTTTACAACAGAAATTAGAACTTTTTAGAAAAGCAAGGCAAGAACGTGCATATAAAATTATTGAAAAATTACGTTCGTTAAATGTTTTTTTAGATGAAGAAGAGGTTTTCAAAAACAAAAATTCAGCACAAAGTATTGGTAGGTTACATTTTGCAAGGTTAATGGTGGAAAAAAAGATAACCTCTTCTATTAAAGAAGCATTTGAGTTATATTTAGGTTATAACAGGCCTGCTTATGTACCTAAAGTAAAGTTAAAATTGCAGGAAGCCATATCTATGATAGTTCAATCTAAGGGAGTACCTGTTTTGGCACATCCATATTTTGGAATATGCATTGATTCAAAGACTATAAAAAAATTTATTAGTTATGGTATTAAAGGTATTGAAGTTTATCATTCTAAACACCATAAAAATGTTGTAGAAGAATTAACAAATTTAGCAGAAAAATATGGTTTAATAATTACTGGTGGTAGTGACTGCCACGGGACAGTTGATAGCAGTACACCTTTGCTCGGGAGTATGAAAATTTCATATTCTATCTTAGAACAGTTAAAAAAATATAAGGAGAAATGTGAGAATGTTAAAGATTTTTGTTTAACCGATAATTAGACTTGAAAATATTGATTTTTATATAAAAATAAAGTAATAAAAAATTATGAATAAATTTTCTGATAGAGCACAAAAAGTTATTTTAATGGCACAGGAAGAAGCAAAACGACTTAACCATGATTATGTTGGTACAGAACATTTGTTGTTAGGTTTAATTTCTGTTGGTGAAGGTTTAGCAATACAAGTTTTACTTAATCTTGGGGTTGATTTAAAGAAAATAAGGTATGAGATAGAAAAAATTGTACCCCCAGGTGATAATGTGATGGTATTAGGAGAAATACCCTTCTCACCACGTGCTAAAAAAGTTTTAGAATACGCTGTTGAAGAAGCGAATCTTATGGGACATATCTATGTTGGCACAGAACACATTTTGTTAGGTTTGTTAAGAGAGCAAGAAGGTATTGCAGCACGTGTGCTAGAATATTTAGGAGTTACTTATGAAGATGTACAAGAAGAAATTTTTTCTTTATTAGGTGATGTTGAACCACAGATACCCTTTTTTAAAACTCCAAAAACTGTAAAACATGCACGTAAAGTACCTAAAACACCTACATTGGATGAGTTTAGCAGAGACCTTACACAACTGGCTAAAGAAGGACAGCTTGACCCTGTTATAGGTAGAGAAGCGGAAGTAGAACGAGTGATACAAATTTTATCCCGTAGGACAAAAAATAATCCTGTTTTAATAGGCGATCCCGGTGTTGGTAAAACAGCGATAGTAGAATGTTTAGCACAGAAGATTGCATCTGGTGATGTTCCTGAAATATTACAGAACAAACGTGTTGTATCTTTAGATTTAGGGGCGGTCATAGCAGGGACAAAATATCGTGGTGAGTTTGAACAACGAATGAAGAATATTATGGAAGAAATACGACGTAGTAAAAATAATATTATTCTTTTTATTGATGAATTGCATACAGTGATAGGTGCGGGTGCTGCAGAAGGAGCTGTTGATGCTTCCAACATGTTGAAACCAGCGTTGGCACGTGGTGAATTACAATGTATTGGTGCAACAACTATTAATGAGTATAGGAAATATATTGAAAAAGATCCAGCATTAGAGCGAAGGTTCCAACCTGTGTTAGTAGAACCGCCAACCGTAGAACAAACAATTGAAATACTAAAAGGGATAAAAGAAAGATATGAAAAACACCATAAGGTCAAATATTCGTTAGAAAGTTTGATAGCAGCTGCTGAATTATCAGACAGGTATATTACTGACAGGTTTTTACCAGATAAAGCAATAGATTTGATTGATGAAGCAGGAAGTAGATTAAGATTAAAAGCAACACAACTTCCGGAAGAAATAAAACTTAAAATGGAAGAATTGCAAACTATAACCCGTCTTAAAGAAGAAGCGTCTCAACAACAAGATTTTGAACAAGCAGCAAAGTATAGAGCAAAAGAAATGGTTCTAAAAAAACAGATTGAGGAAATGAAAAAACAGTGGAAACAAAATCGTGAAAAAGAGATTCCTGTAGTTACAGCAGAAGACATAGCATATATTGTTTCTAAATGGACTAACATACCTGTGACAAAAATTACTGAACAAGAAAGTCAAAAATTGTTAAACATAGAAAATGAATTACATAAAAGAATTGTTGGCCAAGATGAAGCAGTTAAAGCAGTTGCGAATGCTATTCGTAGGTCAAGAACTGGTATTAAAGATCCTAAACGTCCTATAGGTAGCTTTTTATTTTTAGGACCAACTGGTGTTGGAAAAACAGAACTTGCAAAAGCGTTAGCAGAATTTTTGTTTGGTAATGAAGATGCAATGATAAGGATTGATATGTCAGAATATATGGAAAAGTTTAATGTTTCAAGGTTAATTGGTGCACCTCCTGGATATGTTGGCTATGAAGAAGGTGGTGTATTAACAGAATATGTTAGAAGACATCCTTATTCAGTTGTTCTTCTTGATGAAATTGAGAAAGCACATCCTGATGTATTCAATTTGTTACTACAAATAATGGATAACGGAGTACTAACCGATAGTTTAGGACACAGAGTGAGTTTTAAAAATGTTGTCCTTATTATGACTTCTAACATTGGAGCAAAACTTATTTCGCAAGGAAAATCTATAGGTTTTGTGAAATCGGAAGACGAGAGAAATGAGTATAAAAATATGAAATCTTTGCTTATGGAAGAACTTAAAAAAGTTTTTAATCCAGAATTTTTAAACCGTATTGATGAAATTGTCGTGTTTAAGCCTTTGACAAAAGAAGAAATGAATAAAATCTTAGATCTTATGTTAGCAAAGGTTAATGCAAGACTGCAGAAAAAAAATATTGAAATAGTTTTTTCAGATGAAGTTAAACAATTTTTGTTAGAAAAAGGGTTTGATCAACACTATGGAGCACGACCGTTACAACGTGTTTTACAAAAATATGTAGAAGATGTTATTGCAGAAGAAATTTTGTTGAAATACAATCTTACTGTCACGGATAAAGTATATAAAGTGTATTCATATTTAGATTCTATAAACGAAAGAATTAAGTTTGAATTTAAAGAATCATACCCTGATATTAAAGAAGTTAGTTAAGAATGTTCTTACCTGTTTATAGCTGTTTTTTTTCTTCTCAGGACAAAAAAATTCTGTGTTTATAGAATTTAAAATTAATGAAAAAAATAAAAGTTTTAATTTTATTTTTGATAGTCTTTATTGTATTTATAGAAGCAATTATAAATTTTTGTCTCATCATTTACAAAGATACAATATTAAAAAGTTACTTTCCTAATGGCAGGGTTAAACATATATTTTATATATTTCCATTTAAATTATACCTTTATAAAGTCGAAATATTTTCACCAATAGGGGATCTGTATTGTAAAGGATTGTTTTTAAATTTTGATGTGAAAAAAATAACAAAAAAAATTTTCTTTTTGAACAGTTTGTATTCAAATAAAATACTTTTTGATATAAAAGAATTTCAAAAAGTATCTTCTTTAGAAGATACTGCTACAATCCAAAATCAAATAAGGCAGTTTCTGTTTTATCTTCCGTTAAAAATAAAAATTGATAAGGTTGAGATAAAGTATAAAAATAAGATTATAAAACTAAAAGATGTTTTAAGAAAGGATATTAGAAACGACAAAGTAAATATTGTTTTTGTAGTTTCTACAGAAAAAACAAGTTCAAAATTTAATTTTTATACCGATATTGACAAAAATGTTTGGTTGTTAAAAGGGAGAATTTTTTTACCTGTTATTGCTAAAAATTTTTATTATATTAATATTCAAGCGCAAGGAATATATGATTTGTCACAATTTCAAAAATATGATTTAGAGCTGAGTATACCTCAGGAAGAAAAAATAAAAGTTTGGGGTACATTTAGACTTACACCGTTTGAAGTGTATAGTAAAATTGAAAGTAAAATTGTTGATGGTACACTAAAGATTTATAAAAAGGAAAAGGATATATACGTAAATTACAACGGAATTTCTAGTTTTTCAAAAAAGTTTGCCGGATTAAAAAGTCAGTTAACAGCAAAAATTTTTGCTGATAAAAAATATGAAGTATTATTAAGTTTATTATATAAAGATTATGTTTTTAATAGTTTTATTATTAACAATAATGGTAGGTTCTTAATTAAAGCTAAAAATAATCTTGTTAGCGGGGTGATAAATTATAACAATGCTGATCACATGATTACAATAGTTAGTGAAAAGAAAAACACACCATTTAATTTTCAAATAAAATTTACTCAAAAAAACAATGTTATTCTTTTAGGTTCAATTTTTGATTATAATGTTGAAACATTTATTATTATTGAAAAACGAAATTGTATAGTTAAATGTATTACAAAATCTAAAGCAAAAAGTTTTAAGTTTGAATTTGATACTAATTATTCTACAGCAACAATATACACAAGATATGAAGATATATTGTTACACGAAGTAGTAGGATTGAACAGTTTTATTAATTTTTCTAAAAATTTAATTTTTGATTTTAAGACTAAAAATGTTAAACTTATTCAAAAAAAATTTGATTCTTTAGTTTACGGAAAAATTGATTTTAAAGAAACCGGTGTAAGTTACAATATAAATGTTAAAAATTTGTTAGTTAACAAAATACCGCTTATGACAGATGCTGAGATAAACGGAAAATATAAAAATGATATATTAGAGTTTAATGTTAAAACGAAGGATGAAAAAACGTTTGCAAAAGGGAATTATAATGTTAAAACATCTATTGGTTATGTTGAAGCAAATATAAGAAGAAAAAATTTTGTTATTAATGATATTAAAACAGATTTTAGAATATCGCTAATAATTGTAAAAGATAAAAAGTTGTCCATTTCAGGAGAATATTTGTTAGAAAATATATGTTTTTATAAACAAAAATTTATTGACAAACTTGCAGGCAAATTTAAACATGAAGGAAATAATATTTTATTGACGGGTTTGCTAACAAATAACAAAAAAGTTTATCCGTTTACATCTGTGATAGATTTAGTTTCAAAAAATGTGGAAATAAGAATTCAAGATTTTATAACTTCAAGTTTTTTAAAAGATAAAACAATGAATGCTGAAATTAGTTTCAATTTTAATTCTATTTTTGATAAAACAAAATTTTTTACAGGAAGATTGTATAATGAAAATAGTGAGATAGTAGTTTCTTCGTCAGTTTATACATCTGATAAAAATACAATAATGTTGGTTGGTAAAATAAAAAATTTGAATATAAAAAATAACGATTTTGTAGGAAATTTTTCTTGTTCAATTAGTAAATTACAAAAAAACTTGTTTGAAATAACTCTTTCTTTAAACAATTTTTGGATAAATGATTATTTTGCTGAAAGGTTTTATATAAAATGTTTATATGATTTAGCAAAAAAACGAGCTGAGTTTGTAGAAAGCAAGAATTTGTCAGGGGTGATTGTAGTTGAAAAAAATAGTTTTATGTTTGGCAATTTCAAGTTTATATTGTCTGAGAACCAAATGTTGGTATGCAATGGCAAGATAGGGAATGATGGTGATGTTTTAAAAATAAATTTTAAAAAATTACCACTCTATACTTTACTAAACATTTTTAACTTACCACGTTTTGAAGTTAAAGGTGAAATAAATGGGGAAATAGAAATTATAACAACATTATATAATAAAAAGTTGTATTATCGGTTTAACACCAATTTTTTTGCAAAAAATATAGAAGTTTTAAAAATTAAAATTGAACAAATCAACGGTAAAATATTAAGTCAAAAAAATTATCTAACAGTAAAGATGTTTGATATAATATTTAAATCTGATCAAAAACTATCCTTAAATGGAAGTTATAACTTGGATACATCAGTACTTGATTTTTTTGTTTCATCATATAAATGTAATTTAAGCATCTTTAACGGATTTTATGATATTATTAAAACTGCTGAAGGAATGTTATTGATAAATCTTCATATAAAAGGTAAGAAGAATCATCCTCAATTAAATGGTTCGTTGATTGTAACAAATGGAAAAATTAATTTTAGTAGATATGGCAAGTATTTAAGAAATTTAAACATAAAATTAGTATTTGACAAAAATAAAATCAATATTGTAAAAGCCATTGCACAGTATGAACAAACAAAAATTTTGTTATCAGGATATTACGAGTTAAATAACAAATACAACTTCAATATTAAAACACAGGATGGTGATGGTGTTTTTGTTACAATACCTGAACTTTCTTTTCCTATAAAAAGACTTTTTGAGTTTATAAAAAGCGAAGAAATGTTTGTTTCAAACGGTAACCTCCATTTTGATATAAACATAAAAGAAAAAGATGGTATACCATTTATATCTGGCAATATTGTAATGAACAAGACACATTTTACTTATCCTGGCAAGGTTTCATTTAGAAAACTAGAAACCCCTGCTAAAGTTTGGTATGATATAAATTTAATTGCGAATAATAATGTTTGGTATGAAAAAGAATCAATATTAGCAAATATTGTTGGTAAGGTTAATTTTAAATATCTTAATGATATGCAAAAAACTGATATAAACGGTGAAATTGATGTGAACAGAGGAAAAGTAATTTTTTTAAATACATATTTTAATATTAAATCAGGCAGTTTAGAAATAAAACATCGTGATGTGTATATTGAACTTATAGCTGAAACAGATATTGTTACACAAGAAAAAGAAAAAATAAATGTTCAACTTGTAATACCTAGAAGTAAAATCGAAGAAATAAAGCCTAAATTATATTCGTCAACTTATCCACAGTTGAAAACAGAAGATATCACTGCGTTGATTTTAGGTGTCGGTAAAATACAAAAGTATGAAGAAAAAGTTGAAGTTTTGATGTTAGAAAATATAGATGTTTTGCCATTGCTTAGAACACAGTTTATAAAACTTGTTGATACTACATTAGCTACTCCTGTGGTAAGAAGTATATTATATAAATGGGGAATAGCAGATAATGTCATAATTTCGCAAGCAGGGCCAGATTTTGTATCACAAAATGTTGATGTTGAACAAAGGCAACAAACTGATGGGATAAGGTTTGTTGATGTGTTTAAAAATATAAAGTATGGTATCGAAAAATATATTACACCTGATATGATAATAGGGTATAGTATTTCAGTAGCTGAATTACAAAATAAACTTAGTCTTAGACACGAATTTGAGATAAGTTACAGATTGAAAAACAATATATTTATTAAAGGTGTTTATGATTATGGATTAAGAGATTTAGCTACAGGAAGATACGGTTCAGATGTAAAGATACAAATTGAACCAAGGTTTAAATTTAAAAGTTGGGCTGAAGAGGAAATGATAGAAAGATAAAAATATTGTTGAAATAAAAAATAGAGTTTTATATAAACTTAAATATTAATTAAGATGTTAAATTACATCAATCACAGGATAATTTATTTTAATAGTTGATGACGAAGAAACAATATTATAGTTTTTACAGTATTTTTGAAACAACAAGGGTTTAAAATTGACACTGCTGTTGATGGGCAACAAGCATTAGAAAAAATTAGAGTTAATAAACTAAATTTGGTTATTCCTGATACGATGTTGCCGAAATATATGGATACAAAATTGTAAAAATTTTATAACGAGAATATTGGAACCTAATTTTAAGGAGGTTTTGACAAAATCAATTTAACCCAATTTTTTAGTTTCAAAAATTCATAATTTATTAAAAACCAAAACTTAAAGAAATATCAATAGTTGAACAAAAGGTTGATGAATCTAAGGAAAAAATATCAATGATAAAAGAATTTTTTAAAAAATATTATAAAACCATAGTTTTGGTTATATGTTGTGTATCTGCAACGTATATATTTATTTATTTTGACATTTTCTTACGAGCACGTTCTGCTTATTTAGAAGCGGAAAAGTATATGGATTGGTATTATCATCCACACAAAAAAATGGAATACTTACAAAAACTTGCTGAAAAAGAAAAACAAAAATTAGAAAAGTTATTAGCTAAAAAGAAAATATCAGAACAAGAATATAAAATTAAGTTAGAACTTATTGAGTTTAATAAACAAAGGCAAATAGAAGAAAGTTCGTTAAAATATGCATATATATGGTATAAAACAGTGTTAGATTTGTTTACGCCACCACAAACTAAATGGGCAAAACTTGCAAAACAAAAAATTGACCATGTTAAACAAATGTGGAAAGCAGAACTTGAACAAAAAGGATATAAGATAGAAGATTATATGATAGAGTAAAAAACTATGTATGTAAAAGTTTTAAAATCAAAATTACAAGGTTTAACTGTAACAGAGAAAAATCTCTATTATACAGGGAGTATAAAATTGGATAGAAATTTTTTGGAGTTAGCTAATATTCAACCTTACGAAGTTGTGTTAGTAATAAATCTTAACAATGGTGAACGGTTTGAAACATATGTTATTCCTGCAAAGAAAGGTTCAAAAACTGTCGCATTACAAGGTGGTACTGCAAGGTTAGGTGAAGTAGGAGACCCACTTATTATAATGTCGTTTTTGTATAAAGATGTAAAAAATGCCAAAATAGAAAAACCAATCAATATCATATTTGGTAAGAATAATACAATAGCTAATATAACAAAATAATTTACCCTCAATAGCAATCTTATGTTTGGCTTATCAAAATATTTTAGTTCCATAGTTTTAGCGATTTTATATATTGATCGTATTGGTACTGCACAAAAAAACTCCGACCATGTCATTTGTTTTAAAGAGTTTATATGAAATATATAATAAAATTCTTGATACATAATAAAATAATGAAATTTTTTTATGCAGTTATATTGTTGCCTTTTTGTTATTCTTTATTTTGTACTTTAATTTATGTTATAAAAAATATTCAGTTTAGTAACAAAATTTTTCAATATTTTATTTTAGGGAATGTTGGGTACTTATTTACTCATCTTCTTTTATATAAACCAATAAAATTATATGTTATTGGGCACGAACTTGTTCATATGATAAGCACATATATCTGTGGTGGGAAAGTTAAAAAAGTAAAAATTGGGACATCTTATGGTAGTGTAAATGTAGATAAAGTTAACACTTTTATAGCATTATCTCCATATTTCGTTCCTTTTTATACTATTATTACAGTTCTATTATGGTCCTTATTGAAATATATTGTTAAAATAAACCTTTCAATTGAAATATTGTCATTTTTTATAGGTTTCACTATTGCGTTTCATATAATACTTACGATATATGCAATATACATTGGACAACAAGATTTTAAAATTTCTGGTTGGTTGTTTTCAATGGTTATAGTTTTTATGATAAACTGTTTAATTCTTATTTTATTGTTTGTCATAATGTTTTCACCAAAAGTACATGTTTCACAAATAAAAAATTTTTTTGTACACAATACGAAATATGCATATAACATTTGTTATTTAGCAATTGTGAGATTAATAAAACATAATAAGATTGTATTTGCAAAATGAAAACAGAATTGACTAACTTAAAAGTCCAACAAGAAATAAAAAGAAAAAGTTTACATTTATTAACCTTGCTTGTACCTTTGTTGTACAACATACTTCCTTGTAATACATCAGTAATAATTTCTGCTTCTTTAGTTATAATAGATTTGATATTGGAAACAATAAGATTGTTATATCCTTCCACAAATAGATTAATATTAAAAGTTTTTGAAGGTACATATAGAGAAAAAGAAAAAGAAAATGTGTCAACTTTAATTTGGACACTATCAGGGATATTTTTGACAATTTTTTTATTTTCAGAAAACAAAAATGTTGTTACATTAAGTTTGTTATATCTTGCATTAGGTGATACAATTGCAGCATTGGTTGGTGTAATGTTTGGAAAGATAAAATTAGGCTCTAGGGGAAAGAGTTTAGAAGGTTCAACAGCATTTTTTGTTATAGCGTTTTTATGTGGATTATTTTTTGTAAAGGTAGAATATGCGTTTATTTCAGCATTTTTTGCTGCAGCTATAGAATTCTTGCCATTACCTTTGGATGATAATTTTGTATTACCAGTTTTTACAGCAGGATTGTTATCTGTTTTAGTATAATTATGAATCTTGTAGAAATTAAAAATGTTTATAAAAGTTTTGATAGCAAAGAAGTATTGAAAAACGTTAGTTTTAATGTTTTAAAAGGAGAAATTTTTGTGTTGTTAGGTCCAAATGGTGCTGGTAAAACCACTACCGTAAAAATTTTGTCAGGTGTATTAGAACCTGACAAAGGTGAAGTTTATATTTTTGGTAAGAAAATGTCTGTTTTATCTATTGATATCAAAAGACTAATAGGTTATTTACCTGACGAACCATATGTTTATAGCAAACTTACAGGTAGAGAATTTATAGAGTTTATAGTGAGTATATATAGAATGCCAATAGATATTAAAAAATATAATTTTTTCCTTGGGCAATTTGAACTAAAAGATGTTATAAATAAACCGATAGAAATGTATTCTAAAGGGATGAAACAAAAATTGTTGCTCCTTAGTATTTTTATTCGTGAGCCGGAGTTGTTTATTTTTGATGAACCGCTTATTGGGTTGGATCCACAAACTATAAGTTTTTTTAAACAACATATTAAAAAATTAGCAAAAGAAGGAAAAACAGTTGTTCTATGCACTCATATTTTAGAACTCGCCGAACAGTTAGCAGATAAAATAGCAATAATTTATAACGGCGAAATTTTGTTCTGTGAATCACAAGTACGACTTAAGGATAAGTTTAAAAATCAAACATTAGAAGAAATTTACCTTTCTGTAATAAATAAGATAAATCAGAATTCTTAGAAAATCATATTAAGAAGTTTTTTTACTTCACATGAACAATATTTTTTTGTTTCTAAAACTTCAAACACAACTTTTTATAAATTCGTTTAAATTCGCAACAAAAACAGAAAAACTAAGGAGTTTGTTTATAAGTTTTATTGCTGTTATATTTTTTATATCGGTATTCATTATCTCTTGTCAAGTTATATTTTATATTTCAACATTGCCTGTTATAGGAAGTTTGTTTACAATAAGAATTTTAGGGATAGCCTTTTTAGCAAGTTTTATAATGTTAATTTTTTCATCGTTAACAGTATCTCTTTCTACACTGTATAATATTGAAGATTTACATTTTTTTTATTCTTTACCAGTTAAACATTCAAATATTTTTATTTTCAAATTTTTGTTAGTTATTTTATACTCTTGTTGGACAATTCTTTTGATATTACTTCCGTTTGTATTAGCTTTTGTTGTAGTTAAAAGTTTATCAATATATAATTTTGTAATTATATCTTTTGCAATAGGATTAAAAATTTTTATAGCAGTTAGTATAGGAGGTATGGTTGCTATAGTTTTATCGTATTTGTTTCCTATAAAACGTCTAAAAAATTTTGTATTAGTATTTTTAATAATTTTGACAGCCGTAGGATATACTTTATTTCGTTTTGCAGAACCTGAAAAATTGTTAGATGTAGACCGTTTTCCAGAACTTGTTCAATATTTAGATTTTATGTCCAAACCTGTTGCACAAGGGATACCATCTTGGTGGGTAACAGAAATTTTTCGTGGTTTCATGATAAAACAGACTGATATTGTAGTTATTAATGTATTGAAACTTGTTTTGGTTGTATTCATTACTTTTGTTATACTAAGAATGTTTGGTGAAAAATTGTTTTATCTAACTTTGTTTAGAAAAACGAAAATTTATGCCATAAAAGAAAAAGAAATTTACGGTAATTTTGAATTAAACACAAAACCGTTATTTGCGTCAGTTTTTGGTAAAGAGTTAAAATTATTATTAAGAGAACCGATGCAATGGGTACAATTGGTTGTTGTTTTAGCTCTTACAATAATATATTTGTTTAACATCAGAAGATTGCCAATACAATATGAGTATGTGAGAATCACAGTTGCATTTTTTAATCTTGGTGGGATTATGTTTATTTTATCAGCAATAGTGTTAAGATTTGTTTTTGTACAACCAAGCTTGGAATACAAAATGTTTTGGTTAATAAAATCGTTGCCTATAGATATAAAAAAGTTTTTTTTAACAAAATTTTTGGTATATTTACCAATATTACTTGTTCCAGGGACAATAATTGTTTGTATCTCAAATATTATGATTGGTATAGGGAAAACGATGTCTTTTATATCTTTTTTAATAATTATTTTATCTTGTGTTGTGTTAACAATTGCAGGATATTCTTTAGGGATACTTTTTCCTAAAAAAGAACATAAGGATATTGGACAGATTGAGACTTCGTTTGGTGGACTTTTGTTTTTGTTATTATCGTTAAGTTATATTGTGTTATCTTTATCTTTATTAGCAGACCCTGTAAGAAAATATATAATGAAACATAATTTTGATAAATTTGATTTATTTATTCATATTTTGTTGTTTTTACTAATAAATTTTGTATACGCATTTTCTACAGGTCACTACGCATTAAAGAGATTTATAAAAGAATATGCATAAAATAATTCTTAACTGTATTTTTTTCCTTTTAATTTCTCAGGTTAGTTTTGAAAAAGATGAAATTGAAGATGAAACTTTTTTATGGAAAGTTGATACAAAAGAAAAAGTTGTGTTTTTAACTTTTGATGATGGCCCAGGAAAATATACTGAAGATATATTGAAATTATTAAAAAAGTATAACATAAAGGCAACATTTTTTATGTTAGGAGAAACTGTAAAATATTATCCTGAAACAGTTAAGAAAGTTTACAAAGAAGGACATACTATAGCTTCACATACGTATTATCATAACAATTACTATCAACTGCAAAAAAAATTGTCTATTGACAAATGTAAGAAAAAACTAGATGAAGAGTTAAAAATGACAGAAAACGAAATAAATAAAATTTTGCCACAAGTTAAAATAAAGTTTCTTCGTATGCCAAACGGGTATTACAGAAGCTGGGTTAAAGATGTTGTAAAAAAATATGGATATAAAATTGTCAATTGGACATTTGGATGTGATTGGTATAATTATACTGAAAAAGAAATGTTTGAAAAATATAAAAATGCATTACAACCAGGATGTATTTACTTGTTTCATGATGGTGGAAAAAATAGAACAAAAACAATTAATGTTTTACAGCAGGTTATAGAATATTGTATTGCAAAAGGATATAAGATAGAAAATTTGGAAGATTGGGTAAAATAAATGAAAATCAGAGATGATAAACATACAACTTTTGATGGAATGCTAAATTTTTTAATCGCAAGTATTGAAAATTAGAAATTAATATAGTAAATTGAAAAAATTATGAAAATTGTTCAATGGTTTAATTTGTTAATAAGTTTTGTTAAGGAAGCTTATATTGAGTTAAAAAAGGTTACATGGTTAAGTAAAAAGGAAGTTGTTGCTTCTACTGTTGTAGTAGTTATTCTTATTGTTATAATGTCTTTTTATATAGGACTTATTGATTTTATTCTTGCAAAAATAGTTTCTTTATTTTTGGGAGGGAGGATGTAGTATAATGGTAGCAGAAGAGAAAGAAAAAATTTCAACAATAGAAAGTATAGAAAAAGGATGGTATATTTTATGTTGTCAGGTTGGGAAAGAGTTGGAAATAAAAGAGCGGTTGGAGCAAAAAATTAATAATACTCCAAATATAAAAGAAAAAATTTTTGAGGTGCTCGTTCCTGAAGAAGAAGAGATACAGATTAAAAAAGGTGAAAAAATAAGGGTTAAGAAAGCAGTATATAAGGGGTATATTTATATACATATGGTGATAACTCCAGAAACTTATAGTTTTGTTCGTAGTATTGTTGGAGTGAAAGGATTTTTAGGTGGTGCAAGACCACAGAAGTTGTCTGAAAAAGAAGTTGAGAACTTAAAAAAACTAGCTGATAAGTTGAAATCAGAAACGCCAAAAATTGTCCGCAAGTTTGAAGTTGGTGATACTGTTCGTATAATAGATGGCCCATTTAAACATTTTGTTGGTGTTGTAGATGAAATTAATGAAGAAAAAGGTAAAGTTAAAGTTTCAATAAAATTGTTTGGTAGACCAACTTCTATGGAGTTAGAATTTGTCCAAGTAGAAAAAGCATAAATATGTTTTGTTGACTAATAGTAAAAAATTGTTTTTTAACTTAACTAATTGAGTTAGGAGTAAAATCTATGGCTAAAAAAGTTAAAGCACAAATAAAATTACAAATTCCAGCAGGACAAGCTAACCCTGCACCACCTGTTGGTCCTGCTTTGGGTCAACATGGTGTAAATATAATGCAGTTTTGTAATGAATTTAATGCTAAGACAAAGAATATGGATCCGGGAATGATAATACCTGTGATCATTACAATTTATGAAGATAGAAGTTTTAGTTTTGTATTAAAGACACCGCCTGTGTCTGTGTTGTTAAAAAAAATTTGTGGTTTAGCAAAAGCTGCAAGCAAACCAGGCTCTGAAAAAATCGCTACTGTAACTAAAAGTCAAGTTAGAGAAATTGCAAAACTTAAACTTGCTGACTTAAACACTTCAGATTTAGAAGCAGCAATAAAAATTGTTGAAGGGACCGCACGTAGTATGGGTATCGAAGTTATTGAAGGATAGAAAGGATAAAAACTATGAGCAAACGTATGCTAGAAATTAAAAAGAAAGTTGATAAACAAAAATTGTATACTTTAAAAGAAGCAATAGAGTTGCTAAAAGAAGTTAAAAAAACAAAGTTTGATGAATCAGTAGAACTGCATGTTAATTTAGGAATAGATCCGAAACAGTCGTCACAAATTGTTCGTGGTGCAGTAGTCCTACCGCATGGTACTGGGAAAAAAGTGAAAGTGTGTGTATTAGCAAAAGGTGAGAAACTTAAAGAAGCAGAACAAAGTGGTGCTGAATACTATGGTTCAGAAGAATTGATTGAGAAAATTTCAAAAGGGTGGACAGATTTTGATGTTTTGATTGCTACTCCTGACATGATGAAAGATCTGGCTAAACTTGGCAAGATTCTAGGTCCAAAAGGACTCATGCCTAATCCTAAAACAGGTACTGTAACAACTGAGATAATTAAGACTGTAGAAGAAGTTAAAAAAGGTAGAATTGAGTTTAGAAATGATAGCTATGGTATTATCCATTGTATTGTAGGGAAATTATCTTTTGATACAGACAAATTGATAGATAACATTCGGACGGTTATAGATGCGATTATTAAACTTAAACCGCCACAGGCAAAAGGAGTTTATTTAAGAAAAATATACTTATCTTCAAGCATGGGCCCTGCTGTACAAATTAATCCAAACGAATTTTTGAAAAGATAAAAAAATGTTATGGTTATAACTTTGTTAAAAAATCCCGCCTTGTTATTTCGTAGACGAAAGTACATAATTGCTCCCAAGTTTCAATTTAAATATTTAGCTGTAGTTATAGCATTAATTTTTGTTGTTATGTTAGTTACAATATATTTTGTTAATCTTGCCTTAAGGACAACACCTATATTAGAAAATTTGTCTGAAATGGAAGTTGTAGCGATAACATCTCTTATGTTTAAAACTATTCTGTATATATGTTGTATTTTTGTTATCATAGTTGCAGTATTAGGAATTTTTGTTTTACACCGTATAGCAGGACCTTTGTATGTGTTTGACAAAATGTTTACTTTGGTTTCCCAGGGTGATCTAACAGTAAAACTTAGACTAAGAAAAAGTGATGAATTACAAGAACTTGCAAACAGTTTTCAAAAAATGGTAGATAGTTTAAACTTGTTTATAAAAACAGATAAAGAAAAAATTGATATGATAAAAAAAGAAGTCGAACTGCTGTACAGTTCTCAGTCAAATCATGAAGTTCAGCAAAAATTGGACAAAATTAGGTTGATGTTAGATGAATCATATAAAAATTTTAAGGTATAATGAAAACGATAGGTGTCATTGGTACAGGGAACTTAGCAACTTTGATTTTTAAAATTGCAAAAGATGTAAAAAATAAACTATGTGTTTATGACATTAATTCTAAAAATATTGAAAAATTTTGTGAAAAATTTCCTCATAAGGAAATAAACAAGTGCAGTTCTGTTGAAGAAGTAATAAAATCTTCTGATATAATTTTGGAGACAGCGTCAATTGAAGCTGTTGACCAAATTTTTAAGATTATAAGGTTTTATAAAAATAAAATATATATTTTTTTATCAGTTGGTGGTGTGCTGAAAAATTTTTCGCAATATAAAGCGCTGATAAAAAAAGGTTATAAAATCTACATACCTTCAGGTGCAATAGCAGGTTGTGATGCGTTATCTGCTGTAAAATATGCAAAAATTAAGTCAATACATTTAAAAACTATAAAACCGTTAAAAACATTTGTTACCTCACCTTATTTGAAACAAAATAAAAGTTTGTACAATAAAGCTTTGAAACAAAAACAGACAGTCTTGTTTAAAGGTAATGTATATGATGCAATTAAAAATTTCCCACAAAATATAAATGTTGCTGCTACATTAGCTATAGTTTCTAACGTTCCGGATAAGATTAAAGTTACAATAGTCGCTGACAAAAGTGCAAAATATAATGTTCATGAAGTAACAGTTAATACAGATGCAGGGGAAATTTTTACATGTACAAAAAACATTCCTTCCAAAGATAATCCAAAGACAAGTTATTTAGCAGCGTTGTCAGCATTAAGTATGTTATACCAGTTTGTTTAGCAGATAATTATGAGTAGATTTTGTGTTAAACTTTGTATTAAACTTTTTAGTGACAAATTTGTCCTTCCGGAAGAGCTTAATACCTTTGCTGGGAGTTCGTATATATGAGAAATGTTGGTATCTCGTCAGCCAGTAGAAAAATTGTTGAAAGATGACAACCTGAACTACAGGATTTTTAAAAATTAGAAAAAGATATTTGTTATACGATTAAAAATGAAAAATTTAATAAGTTTTGTGGGAAAGATAACGCTTATATTATATCATGGCTGATTTCGGAAAATAATAAAAAAATTTTGTGGAGAACAATAATTTAGCTACTTTACTACAAGTTGATTTATGTATAATTGTGTATTAAAAACACCACCTGGCAGATGGTTCTTTGAGTTTTTTAATAAAATGTTTGTTATTTTAATTTCTTTTGTGGACTGTGGTGCTGAATTTATTTTTGGTGAACTTATAACAAATACTGATAAGTTTGGATATATTTTTGGATTGAAAGTATTACCTACAATAGTATTCTTTTTGCCTTTGTTTCAATTCTATATTATTTTGGTATTATGGAGTTTGTTATAGAACTATTTGCAAGAATTGAATTATGGTAAAAACTATGAGTAATTCCGGCGCCGAAACATTTTGTTGTTGAAAAAATATTTTTGTAGGACAAACAGAAGTACTGTTGTTTAGTAAGAACATATATTGCTAATATGACACGTTCTGAACTACTCGGAGTGACGAGATGATGGTATGGCAACAGTTGTTAGTGGTGTTATGGCAGTATATGTTAGTTTGTTAAAAATTATCTTCCTTGATAAGGACATTTGATAACAGCATCTGTTATGTTAGCACAGAGTAAGTTCTTTTAAAACTTTTGCTGCCAGAAACTTAGGCGCTATGCTTATAATTTTTATGGCATTGTTATATTTTGCAAATTACATATTAAACTTTTAATAAATTGTTTGGTATATTTTTTTGCACCGTTATCTTGGTTACTTGGTGTTGATTTAAAAGACATTCTTATTTTTGGACAGCTTGTTGGACAAAAAACTTTTTTTAACGAGTTTGTAGCATATGCGAACTGGGTACATATGTATACTACAAACCCAAATGTTGTATCTCCTAGATTTACTATTATGTTATCATATGCATTATGCAATTTGTCAAACTTTTTGTCAATAGGGATACAAATTGGCAGTATTGGGTCCATTTCTCCACAATGTAAAATCACACTTGTTCAACTTGGTATAAAATCTTTTTTTGCAGGAATCCTTGCATGTCTACAAACAGCAATAATTGCAGGATTTTGTTAACATAAAATTTTAAAAACAATGAAATATATTAAATGTCCAATTTGTGGGACAGAAAATAAAGTTGGAACAAAATATTGTAGAATATGTTTTAGTAGATTAATAGATGTTTATAGTAGAAAATCTGTCCTAAAGACCGATTTTTATCCACATGTTGCTAAACATAGAAATCTTTTTACAATTTTTTTTATTATCTTGTTATTAATTTTGTTATGGCTTTTAGTAAGGTAGATGATAAATTTTATCTCATCTTTCATTATTTTGTTATTCATTTTATTTACTTGTATAACTATTCAGATTTTAACATTGTATTTTTATAAAAGAAAAACTTTAGCTATCCTTGAAGAACTTTTTTCTATAAAACCATCGCTTGATCTTGATAAAACATTACCACAAATTTTAGCTGTAATTAAAAAACTATTTAAGCCTGAACGGTGTTCAATTATGCTTGTTGACGATACTGATAAAATGTTGAAAATCAAAATCGGAGATAATATATCAACTACTGCAATGCGTAAAATAAAACTTAATATTGACGAAGGTATAGCAGGTAAATCGTTGACTTTAGGTCAACCTGTTGTTGTAAAAGATATCTCAAAATCTAAGTTTTATAACAGATTTTTTTCGTCAGAAAAACCTGTTAAAAAAGAAAAGTTAATCGTCTTGCCGTTAAAAATTGATGACAAAAATCTTGGCGTTGTTAATTTGCATTTTAAACCTAACACAAGGTTTCCATTATCGTATTTAGATAAAATGTTATTAAAACTTTTATCAGATTATATTTCAAGAATGTTAGATGGTTGTTATAAATATTTTGATGTTGTATCAGACAGTATGACAAAAATGTATAATCATAATTATATTTTGAAACGTTTAGAAGAAGAGATTGAACTTGCCGAAAAGTTTCAGTCAAAACTATCGCTAATAATGATAGATATTGATCATTTTAAACAAATTAATGATAAATATGGTCATCAGGTAGGGGACAAGGTTATACTGACCATATCAAGGATAATAAAAAATACTACAAGATTTTCTGATATTGCTGGGAGGTATGGCGGAGAAGAATTTTGTATAATTTTGCCAAACACAAAATTAACTGATGCTATAAATGTAGCTCAACGATTGAAAAACAATATTTCTTCAGAAAAAATTTTATTACAAGATAAGCAACAGATATCTGTAACTTGTTCATTCGGAGTAAAAGAATACGAGATTGGTGATACAGTTGAAGAATTTATTAATAAAACTGATAAACTTTTATATCAAGCAAAACTTTTAGGAAGAGACAGAATTTGTTATTAAAATTTTTGGTCAGGTAATATTGAAAGAAAGAAAATATTTTTATATACTATTTATAACAATTTTATTAATTTTTTATGA
>CAZLOB010000024.1:0-19389 GCA_964561135.1 uncultured Elusimicrobia bacterium
TTTTTTTCTTTTTTGTCCAGGAAAGAAAAAAAATTCAAATAGTATTGTCAATAGGAAACAAACAAAAATTATTATAAACGGTACAAAAATATAACTTGTATCCGGTATTAAAACTAAACTCAATATCCCTGCTAAAAAACTTCCTATAGTCCATATAGTAGAGACAACCCAATGCAACAATAAATATCCTTTCCCACCAGAATAAAACATCGTTAATGGTTTTTTAACAAGTAATAATATAAAATTTAACAAAAACAAAGAAAAGTAAAATATAAAACCTATATATGGAAAAATATGTTCATAACCAAATAAATAAAGAGATAAAACTGCTAAATTAACAAAAAACATCAAAACAGTAGTAGGCGTTATCCTACCTATACTTTTTTCTATAAATAACAAAAAACAATATATTAAAGCAGAAGAAAAAATTGAAAAGTTTAAAGGAAAAAACAAAAAAAGTATTATAATTATTAAAAATACTGGAAATTCAAAAAATGGTATTACATCTTTTATTATTTCTATATCTTTTTTGTTTATTACCATATTTTTACCAAAAACTTAAATTTTTAACATTTTTTTAACACAACAGAACTATAAAACCCATCCCAGAAACAATCTGTTATCAGTAAATAATTTATATTTTTAGAGATAAAGTTGTTTTTAACAACATTTAAATCACATTCTGGATCGTAATACACATAATTCAATGTCGGTGGTATCAACTCATTTTTTATTGCTAAACATCCAATAATAATGTTAAAAAATAAATCTACTGACGATAAAGTACCAGTTGCTCCTTTTATACTGCTAACTAAACAATTATCTGCGTATTTACCTAACGCATTTCTGATACCTTTTGCTTCTATAACATCTAAATCTTTTAAAGATGCTGCAGAAGATAAAGTACAATCTATTTCTTTAGGTTCAATACTTGCATCTTCTATTGATTTATTAATAACATAAGTAAGAAACTTCCCAGATGGTTCACATTCGTTTAATTTATATCCATCACTACATACTGAAACACCACTAATTTCTCCGTATATATTAACATCCCTTACTTTAGCTGTATCATATTTTTCTATAAGCACGAACGCTGCTCCTTCTGAAAGAACAAAACCATTTCGTGTTTTATCAAACGGTCGTGAGCCTTCAGGATAGTTGTCAGAAGGTGATAAAACTCCAAGATAATAATAAGTTTCTCTTACTAATTGACTAATTTCTTCTGCAGCACCTACCAAAGCATAATCAATTATACCTAAATTTAAAAAGTTAATAGCTTGAAGAATTATACTACCAACTCCTCCGTTACACATAGGAACAGCTATACAAGGTCCGTATATACCTAATTTAATACTTAACAAACTAGCAGGTGCGTTAAACACTGTTTCTGAAAACAAAAGAGGATCTACAGAATCAGGACCATTAGTAAACAACTTATAGTTTATTTCTTCAATAGCATTTATTGCTCCTTGAGAAGTAGTAAAAAAAATTCCTATACGATGTGAACAATCTTTTGTAAGTTTAATTTTTGCATCTTGTAGACACAAGATTCCTGCAGCTAAAGTTAATTGAGAAATAAAAGTTGTTCTCAAAGAACGACCATCAACTAATACTTTTTTTAGAATTACAGGGTCAATTTCACCACATAATTTTGATGGAATACTATTAGTTTTTATTTTACTTGTTTCTTTTAGCCAACTTTCACCTTTTACTATTTTATCAAAAACAGAATCTTTATCTAACCCAAATGGTGAAACAATACCAATTCCTGTAATAACAATTTTTTCTTTCATATTATTAGAATCTTTTACAAAAAAATTGTGTAGTTGTCAAACAAAAAAATTTTGAAAATCGGGGACAGTTGAGAAGATAAAAACAGATCGTCAAAAAAAATTTTTTAAAAAATCGGGGACAAAATGATGAATAATAAAACAGTTAATATTTTAGAAAAGTAGAATATTTCTTAAGAAGATTTTCAAAATTATTTTCTCTAAGAATACTCGGGGAGAAATTCATAGCATAAGTTATTTTTGCTACTTCTTTACGTGTTGGGACTTGTTTCCCAGAAATGATAGCACAACACTTCCAATAAGGAAGCTTACTACGATAAGCCAACTTCTTTAAATGAATCATTTTTATTCTTCGCAAAATATCTAATTTTTTACATATATCTTTTCCCTTTTTTACTATTTTATTTTTATCCTTGCTAAAACTACGCAAATCATCTATTCTACGAAAATGAACCTTTATTTCTAGAATTTTGCTACATTTATAGACAATTATTGTTGGAGGATTTCTTTTGCCAAGTTCGTAACGATTATACACAGATTTTGAAACACCTAAAAATTTTGCAAACTTACGTTGAGAAAGTCCAAGTTTTTTCCGTGCTTTTTTAAGCATTTGAATTATCTTCATGGATTAAAGTCAAAAATAACAAAAATTATTCTTGTTGTCAACAAAAAAAATCAAATATTTTTCAAACTTATTTTTGCTTCTCTAATACCAATGACTGCGTTTGTTATAAATATTTTTTCTGCTGAATAAATTTCGTTAATTTTGATTTCCTTTTCTTTAATTTTGTCTTTATTTTTTTCTATTAAAAACCTTTTAAACACACCGTTTAACAATCCGGCAGATTTTGGTGGTGTATAATAAAAATTACCTATTTTAAAAAACACATTTGCTCGCGATGTTTCAGTGATTACTTTGTTTTTATTTACAAACAAAACATCAAAAAAATTTGCTGAATATTTTTTATACTTCTTATTATATAATTTGCGGTTGGTAGTTTTATGGTACAAAAAAATACTATTGTCATCAATCTTAGTTTTTGGATCCAAGATAATATCTACAACTTTTTTTGAACAGAATTCGTTTATGTCAAAAACACTTTTCTGTATCTCAACATCTCCATTTTTTGAAAGTAGCAATCTTATTCTGTATGATTGTTCCACAAGATGTTTTTTTAATCTATACAATTTTTCTAAAATTTTGCTTTCTTCAAACTTAAAACCAAAATACAACGCTGAATTTTTAAGCCGGTCAAGATGTAAGCTTAACAAAAAATATCCGTTTTCAAAACTTTCTTTTGTTATATTTAAATTTAAATCATAAAAATTTTTTATTTCTTTATCAAACTTAGCACAGTATAAAATTGTTTCGATTAACCTAAAGTTTGGAATTTTAGCAATTAAAAATTTATATTTAAGTTTACACTCATTATATTCTTTTATTGGATTTGAATCAGCAACTATTCCACTACCTATTCCTAATTCACTTTTACCATTTTTATTTATCAACAAAGTTCGTATTGCAACATTGAAAACAGCCTCTTTATTAGGTTTTATAAACCCTACTGCGCCTGTATAAACATACCTTGGCTCTTTTTCAACTTCTTTTATAATTTGCATACTTCTTATTTTTGGTGCACCTGTCACAGAACCTGAAGGAAATAAAGAATAAAATAATTTATAAAATTTTATATATGGATCTATTTTTGCTTGTATAGTAGATGTCATTTGTAACAATGTTTCGTATTTTTCTATTTCAAAAAGTTTTTTAACTTTTACTTCACCATAAGGTGAGATTTTACCTAAATCATTTCTTAAAAGGTCAACAATCATAACATTTTCAGCACGGTTTTTCATACTGTTATACAACTTATTTGCTTGGATTTTATCTTCAAAAATGTCTTTTCCACGAGCAATTGTTCCCTTCATTGGTTTGACAACAATCAAATCGTTTATTTTTCTAAAAAACATCTCCGGAGAAAAAGAAATAATTGAAAACTCTTTTGTTTTAATAAACGCACAATAAGATACTTTTTGAGTTTGTTTTAGTTTTTTATATAAACCTAAAATAGAACCTTCAAAATCAAACTTTAGTTTTATCGTATAATTTATTTGGTAAGTATCGCCACAAAAAATATAGTTTTTTATTTTCTTTATACACTCTATGTATTCTTTTTTAGAAGTGTTTAGTTGCAAATTTTTTAGTTTAAATTCTAAATTTTCTTTTGTAAAATTTTTGCTGAAAAATTTTTGTACTAACTCAACTCCTTCCTGAAAAGTATTTGTTTTATGATTGTATACTATAGGTTTTTCAAAAACATAAAAAAATGCTAAAGGGAAACCAAAGTTAAAGTCAACATTATCTTTATAGTCTAAAAAATATCCTAGTTCGTATGACAAAAACCCTGCAAGGTAAAAACCTTCTTTGATCTTCTTCTCTAGAAGTTTAAAAAACTCTTTTATATTCTGAGGATCGTCTAAAACAAGTTTTTCTTTTGGTAAGAAAAAAATATAGGAAAGAAAGTTATCTTCATCAATTTTTAATGTTTCATATATAGCAAATTCTTTTTGAGCAAGAACAATTTTGTTAACAAGTTCCTCAAAATTATACATTTTTCAAAATAATCTCAGCTGCTTTTTTACCTGACAAAAACATACCGCCGAATATTGCACCCATCCTCGGAGATCCAAAATAAGCGTTTGCTGCCATACCACAAACAATAAGTCCTGAAGTTACTTCTTTTGTATTTTCTAAAAGCATTTTTTCTGCAACTTCTGCCCACATTGATTGTTCACCTAAAACTTTTGTCCAGCCAAGTTTTCTTTCAACAATTTTTGCTACTTCGCAATCATGACCTGTTGCATCAACTACATATTTTGCTAAAATTGCGATCGGGTCAACATGAAGAGCTGCTTGTTCAACAGCAGTCCAGTTTAAAACAACACCACATATTCTTTTTTCTCTTATCACAACATCTTCAACTGAAAACAAATTAAAAATTTTAACATTTTGTTTTTTTGCTTTATAAGCTAAAGCTGAAATTGTTTCAATACTGTCAGCAACATATAAATCGTCTTTGTAATAAGAATAAGAAATACCAAATTCGTCTAACATTGGTAAAACTTCTTTTTGAAACACAATTTTGTTAAACATAATACCACCGCCTGGCATACCACCGCCTACCTTAAGATGTTTCTCAAAAACTGCTACTTTTAGTCCATTTTTTGCTAAATAATAACTACATACAAGCCCGCTCGGTCCCGCACCACAGATTGCTACATCTACTTCAGTATATTCCATAAGTTCTTTTAAATAACTTTCTATAATTGCTTGTGTAATAATTTTTTCCATACAACCTCCTTATTATTGGTGCAAGGCTGAAGCCTTGCCCTACAAATATAAAAAACATAAAATACATTACAAATATAAAAACATAAAATTTGTAGTTTGTATAATATTTCATTTGCAAGGCTAAAGCCTTGCCCTACAAGTGAAAAAACAATAAACATCGTAGGGCAAACCTTTAGGTTTGCATAATATATCATTTGCAAGGCTAAAGTGCAAGGCTAAAGCCTTGCCCTACGTTTTTTTATTTATTTATTTTATTTAAAATTTAAGATACTCTTTTTTTATTATATTGTCAAGATTTAAAATACAATGTGGGTCAAAAGTTTTTTTAATTTTTGCCATTTCTAACACTGCATCTTTACCATACATTAATTCAAGATATTTATTCTTTAATTTTCCAATACCATGTTCTGCAAAACCGCTCCCACCTAAAGATACAGCTTTTTTTATGCAATCAATATATATTCTTTCACAGACAATTTTTTCTTCATCGTTTTTAGGAAACATGTTAAAATGAAGATGATTTTCACCAATATGGCCAAAAATAACCATGGTTATATTTGGATTCTCAAACATTATGTTTTTATAAAAACTAAATAACTCCTCTAACTTACATTCAGGAACTGATGCATCAACTGAAACTTTTGCAGAATTTATCTTTTTAAAATACGAATTTATTTTTTCAGGAAGTTTATATCTTAGGTTAGCAAGTATTTCATATTCTTTTTTTGAACTTGATAAAACCGTCTCTTTGCAACTATACTTTTCAACAATTTCTAACCACCTGTCAAGTTTTTCTTTTTCTGCTTCAATATACAAAGCGATTGTATTTTCAGGAATGAAATTATATTCATCTTTGATAAACATAAGCGAGTTTTTGTCAAAAAATTCTAAACAGTATATCGCAAGTTCATCTTTTTTTGTTTTTAACTCAGAAACAATCTTTGGTATTTCACTTCCTTTTTTCTCATCAAAAAACATAAGCATTATAAACCTTTCAGGAAGTTCATCAACTAAAAACACTTCAACTTCTGTAATTATCCCTAAAGTTCCTTCTGAACCTATTAAAAGATCAATTGCATCCATATTATCTTTTATATAATATCCTGCTGAACATTTTACATTCGGTGTTCTATAAGATGGCAGTTTGATTTTAAATTTTCCGTAATCAAGAAAACCATTTTTTTCAAATGTTTCTCCTCTTTTAACTTCTAAAACATCGCCTGTGGTTAACACCATTTTTATTTTTTTAACATATTTTCTTGTTGGCCCGAACCTAAAACTATATTCTCCTGAAGCGTTTGTTGCAACATTACCACCGATAAATGCACCTTTCTCAGTAGGAAATGGTGGATAAAACAGATTAAATTTTTTTATTTCTTCTAAAAAATTATAAACCACAACACCTGATTGTAAAACAGCTGTTTTATTTTTTACATCAATATCTATTATTTTATTTAGTTTTTCTGTTGAAAGAACAATACCTCCTTTTGGGATTCTTCCTGCGACAGTACCTGTTCCTGCTGCTGAGATTGTTAAAGGAAGTTTGTTTTTTACTGCATAATCAACAACTTCAAAAACTTCCTTTTCATCTTCAGGGATAAAAGCTTTTTCTGCAGACCCTTCTTTAAAGTTTGACGAATCTTCAAGGTAAGGGAAGATTTCCTGTGGAGCAGTTTTTATTATCATATTTTAAAAATCTTATTTACACTAAAAATTATTAAACACAAACAAAACAAACTTACAACAATCGTTGGGCCACAAGGAAGATCTAACAAATATGATAACATAATACCAATTATACAAGAAAAAATGCTTAGTATGCAACAAAAGAAAAAAATTTTTTTAATCCTCTCAAACACAATTATACTAAACATTGCAGGAATAACAATGAAACCAAAACTGAAAATGATACCTGTTGTATTAATAGTTGTAATAAAAACTAAACTTAAAACAGAATAAAAAACAAAATCCCACAAAAACCTATTATATCCATAAACAGATGCCGTCTCAGGATCAAAAGAAACAAAGTTAAACTGTCTATGATACAAAACTTGTGAAATAATAAACAATATAAAAATCGCAATTGTCAAATGAACTTCTTGAGGTTGGACAGTTAAAATATCGCCTGAAAAAACATTAAACAAATGTGTTTCAGCTTTTGCAGATTTCGCTATAAACAAAACAGACAAAGATAAAAAGATAATGTAGGTTAATGCTATAATCGCATCTTTAGGTATTTTTTCTGAATAAATGTTTGATGAAAACAACAAAATTCCAAATAAAGAAAAAATAAAAGATGTAAAATAAGGATTAATGTTAACTAACAATCCAAAAATATAACCACAGGTTACAATCTGTGCTAACGATATTCCCACAAAAACAACTCTTTTTAAAGTAATATACACACCTAAATAGGAAAGCATTATTGAAGACAAAATGCCAACAAACAAACTTTTTTGAATAAAAGGTAAACTAAACATAACTTTATTCCATAATTATTATTTTTCCATTTTCAAATTTTAAATTTGTCTCAAACAAATCTTGTAGATGTTCTTCCGTCAGATCTTTTTTATCACACATTTTTATTTTTTTATCTTTTATAAAACAAAACTTTTCTGCATAGTTAATAACTGTATTTAAATGATGAGTTGCAAGAATAATTGGTTTATGTTTTTCATCATGAATTTTTTTAATAAGTGCCATAGTCATATGTTCAGAAACAATATCCAAATTTGTAGTTGGTTCATCTAATACTAAAATATCGGGATTGCTACACAATGCACGTGCTAATAAAACCTTACGTTTGAGCCCGCCTGAAAGTTCTCTAAAAAGTTTGTCTTTATAACTTTCTAAATCAAAATATGACAAAACTTCTGAAGTTGCAGCATTAATTTCTTTTTTATCTAAAAACTTGAATTTATTGTATAACCCCATCTGTATAACTTCATACACACTAAACGGAAAAATCTCTTCTACAGTTGACATCTGTGGAACATAGCCAAAAGATATTTTGGTACAATACACAACTTCGCCTTTTTTAACTTTAAGTTTTTTAAGTATAGCGTGGATCAAGGTTGTCTTCCCAGAACCGTTTGGTCCAACTACTGCTATAAAATCAGTATTATAAATGTCAAAACTTACATCTTCTAAAACTATGTGCTTACCATAGCCAACACTTATATTTTTAATCTCAATTATTTTTGTCTTCATTACATTCACATATCTTTGTTATAATATAATCAAAAAGAGAAAAATAATCTTTAACTTCTTTTACACCACCAACAGATGTTGGTAAAACAATAACTTTTTTATTTGTCTGTTTTGCGATTGATTGTGAAGTTTTTAAAGGATAAAAGTTTTCATGAAGAATACATACAACATTTTCTTTATTTATTATTTCAACAAGTTTTTTAAGATAAGCAGCAGATGGAGGTATACCAGGTTTTGGTTCAACAGTTGCAATTATGTTTAAATTAAACCTTTTTGCAAAATATGAAAATGTTTTGTGATATGAAACAAAATTTTTGCCTTCGTATTTTTTTAGTTTTTGTTTCCAATAATCAATTTTTTTTGTCAGTTGTTCAATAAATTCTTCATAATTTTTTTCAAAATAATCTTTATCTTCTGGGGAGAGTCTACATAATCCTTCTAAAATATTTTTTGCTATTATTTTTCCATTTTCAGGATCAAGCCAATAATGTGGGTTGCCATAAATATGAATATCTCCCTTTGAAGCATCTACTTTACCAACAGGCACTTCTAAACGTACAATACCAACAGATGTGTCAACATAGCCAATTGCACCATAAACTATATTTTTATTCCTTGACGCATGGATTAAACCATCAACCCACATGTCTAAATCTAAACCAATTTTTACCAACATATCTGCTTTTACAAGTTTCACAATCATAGATGGTAGTGCTTCCACCATATGTGGATCTTGCCAACCATAAGATAAACTTTCAACTTTAACTTTTTGTTTACCTATAAATTCTGTTATGCTTTTCAGATCTTCAGTTGTGGTTACAACATAAAGTTGTTTTGAATAAAGAAGGTTAAGAAAAATAATTAAAAACAAAATTATTTTTTTCATAATTTTCTCCTATATTTTGCAAACCTAAAGGTTTGCCCTACATGTTAATTTTTTATTCTAACAAATGGCTGTGTGGACCTATACCAAAAACAATCTGTAATACCAATTGATGTATATCCTTAGGATTGTCAAAGAAGTATGTGTACTGAGTTCTTATAGCAGTTGTTTCTGTAAGTGACCTTGTGTATATAGCTGACAAAGAAATTGTTTTTAAACCTTCAACTACATTTTCAACATCATCATATCTTAAGCCAATAGAATCGTATTTGTTAAACTTATAATTTGTGAAAACAAAATAACCAAACCGTTCAATTGAATCATGCTCTAAATCTCTTGTTAACTTATATACTTCTGTTGTGAACAAAAACTTTCTGTTTCTTGTAAAGAAACTTCTTAAAGTCAAATCTAATCCAAAAATTTTTACCTCATCTTTGTGTTCATGATGATGAGGACCATTTGATAACAAAGAATTTAAACCAATTTCTAATTCTAAAGTTTTTATAGGAAATGATAACCAAACCTTATTTGTGTAAGTTTTGTCTACTAAAGAAAACTCATGATGTTCATGATGTTCTTCTACATGATGATGTTGCGGTATGTTCCAAAAACCTAAATCAATCTGCAAAAACAAAGGTAAAGGTAAAATATAACTAAAATTTAAACCTTCTGCTACGAGTCCGTGTTGGCCAAAAAAGTTTGTTAAAACCAAAGGTTGGTCATAAAAATTTCTATGATGTTGATGAATTTTGTTTAACTTACCAAAATTCACATGAATTTTACCAACTTCTAAAGATAAACCATGAATTAGTTTCTGAAAACTTATTTTTGCTTCACACATTTCTGCTTCAATATGTTCTTCATGTTTATGCATTGCAAGAAAAATATCTGCACGTATATCAGGATAAAGATATCCTTGGAACGCTGTTTCTATTTCTTCTATGACAAGTTTATCTTTTGTTGTATCTTCTTTATCAGTAGAAAATCTATAATAAAAATTTCCTGTAACACTTATATCAGGTAAATTTGCTACAACACCACGCATGCCGGATAATGGTGTTTGTTGTATCATTTTTTCTTCTTTGAATTCTTGTGTAAAGATGTTTAAAGAAGTTAATAATATAAATGATATTATAAACTTTTTCATCAGTAACCTCCTTGATGAGAAGAATTTAAGAATTTTATGGGTTTTATTTAAAAAATTTGTTTAGGTGGTGCACGGGAAAAAGAAAAGATAAAATTTAAATAATGATAAGATAAAAATGATGGAAATTTAAGTGTTAAAATTATTAAAAACAAAGGTAAAAGATGTAAAGTACTTATAATACTTATGCTAGCAATGTCTATAAAATAACAAAAATAACAATTATCTCCGTTGTAATGATCTCGATGAGTATGAAAAGAAGCAAAAATTGCAAGAGCACAAAATAAGAAAAATAAGCTTATGACGAGATATCTCTTGTTTACTAATTTCATAAGTTAAACTATACAAAAAATACAAAAAAACTTCAATGGTTCACCTTAAGTATAAACATAAGTATGATACCAAAAATAAAACAAAACAATGAAATATTTGCTGTTTTTAATTCCTTTTGTTTTTGTATTGCAGGGACTAAATCAGATGCTGCAGTATAAATGAATCCTCCAGCTGCAATCGGTAAAAGATATACTACTACATTATGAACATTTTGTGAAACAAAAAAACCAATAATTGTTCCTAATATAGCTGTTACCGCAGATAAAAAATTGTAAAACAAAGCTTTAAATTTAGTTAATCCTCCATATAATAGGACACCAAAATCACCTAATTCTTGTGGAATCTCATGTAAAATTATCATTAAAGTTGAAATGACTCCAAGTTTTATATCAGTATAAAAACTTGAACCAATTATGATACCATCAATAAAATTGTGTATCCCATCACCTAAAAGGATAAGATATGCTACAGGATGTGTATGTATTTCACATTGTTCACCTTTATGACAATGCCGCCAATAAAAGTATTTTTCTAACAAAAAAAATAAGACAAATCCTAATATTACTAAACTAAAAATATCTACCTTATCACTACCATGCTCAACAGCTTCAGGGATCAAATGTAAAAATGTTCCACCAATCAATACACCAGCAGAAAAACTTATTAATACAACTAAAACTTTATTTAAAACTTTTTCATTCAATAGTAAAGTTATAGCACCAACAAACGATCCTAAACTAACAACTATACTTGCTATAATTGCTATTATATAGTTCATAGAAGTAAATTAATTATAAAAGAAATTAAAAATGCAACAAAAAGCATCAAAAACAAAATTTTAATTCCATCTCTAATTCCTTGTTCTTTAACCAATGTAAAAAATGTTGACACACATGGTAAATACAAGACTAAAAATATGCTTGCAACAACAAATTGTTTCGCAGTTAAATCAAATGGTGAAAGAAGCGAAATTGAAACATCTTTTCTTAAAAATCCAGAGATTAAAACAATAGATATTTCTTCAGGCAAGTTTAAGACAAAACTTATAGGTTTACCAATTGTTTCAGAAATGATTTTTACAGTACCTAAAATATCAAATATATTGACTATAAAAATGCCAGCTATTATAAGTGGTACAGCATCAGCAAAAAACTCTTTCATTCTTATATAAATTTTTTTTGTCAATAATGAGATATCAATCATTCTATATGGAGGTATTTCAACAAAAAGTTCTGTTGTTTCACCTTTTAAAATTTTATTTAAAATAAAACTTACAACAACCGAAACAAAAAATAAAATTAAAAATATAAATACTGCGTATTTAATACCATATCTTATTGATAAAGATAAAATCATAGATGTTTGTGGCATACATGGTGCAATCATTAAAAGTAAAACTGCAGCTAAAAACTTTTCCTTCTTTGTTTCAAGTAATCTCAATGCTAAAATACCAGGAACTTTACAACCTAAACCTAACAAAACTGCTACTGAAGCATAACCATGAACACCTAATTTGTGTAAAAAATTATCAAACATTACTGCTAAACGTGGTATATAACCAATATCTTCTAAAATACTTAAAACTAAATAAAATGAAAGTAAGTATGGAAAAACTACAACCAATGGTATATATATCCCAGTAGTTAAAACACCAAATCCTTCCATTGGTTCAACTACATTTCCTAACAAAATTTTTTGTAATAATTTAAATGGAAAAAATTTTAAAACAGTATTAGTTACAAATGGTAAATAAAATTTATTAAATAAGATATCAAAAACTGTTGTAATGTTTTCACCTAAAAATCTTACAATAGAAAAAGTTACAATTAAAACAAGTAAAGCAAAAGGGATGCCTGTGGAGGGTCTAATTGTAATCTCTGATAATCTATCAAATAAAGTGTGATGCTTATGTGTAAGTTTTTGTACTTGTGAAACAACTTCACCAATTTTTTGCCATTTTTGTCCTTCATCATAATCAAAATAAGAAACTTTTGCTTCATCTAATCTTGATATAAACTCTTTTATTCCATAAGAAGTACGTGCACAAGTTGGTATAACAGGAACACCTAAAATCTCTTCAAGTTTTTTATAATCAATAGTAATACCTTTATGTTTTGTCTCATCCCACATGTTTAGAAGAATAATCATAGGGAAGCGCTTTTTGATCAACTGGAAAGTCAGATTTAAATTACGTTCAATATTTGTTGCATCAATTACATTTACAATAACAAAATCTTTGATGTTATCTTTCAACTCTTCTAACACATTAACTACGACTTCTTCCGCTTTATTTGTTGGCTGAAGTGTGTATGTACCAGGTAGGTCAACAACTTCTATTATTTGATTATCTTTTTTTATATGCCCTTTATAAAACTCAATTGTTGTCCCAGGATAGTTTGAAACAATAACATCTGTACCAGTTAGCCTACAAAAAATTAAACTTTTGCCAACATTTGGATTACCAATTAGAAATATTTTTTTCATAGTTTCATCATCAAGCATGTCCCATAAATTACTTTAATACCATTCTGTTTACAAAACTCAACTGCGTTTTCACTTTCAGCACCAGGTTGCATCCATATATATTTGATTCCTTTTTGTAAACACTGTTTCACTATCTCTTCAGTAGCAGATGGTGGAGTAACCAAATCTACAACATCTACTGTTTTTGGTAAATCTAAAATCGAAGGGTAACATTTTATACCATCAACCTCTTTAACATTAGGATTTACCGGATATACTTCGTAACCTTTTTGTTTTAGAACCCTAAAAATTTTGTATGCAACTTTTGTTTCGTTTTTAAACGAACCAACTACTGCAAAAGTTTTTTGTGATAAAAATTCTTTTATTAAATCATTCATCAGTCGTAACTCGCTCTCAAACAATTCAAAAAACTATAGAAGCGACTGATTTTGTCATAAAATTTTTTATTTGAGTTTTGGTTCTGTATACTTGTAATATTTTATAATTTGGCAAGTTCATTAATTTATTTTATTCAAATACAATGTTTGTGTTGGGTAAGCAAATTCGATTCCTCGTTTTTCAAACTCTTCTTTTATCCTAAAATTTATCTGTTGCTGTATATCCATGTATTTATTATAGTCACTACCAATAACATAATAAACTATCTCAAAAATAAGACTAAAATCTCCATAAGAAAAAAAGTGTGCACGGTCAAAGATTGTGTCAGGTATACTTTTTATAATATTTTCAATTACCCTGGGAATTTCTTTTAATCTCTCTAACGGTGTTTGATAGACAACTCCGATATGGAAAACTACACGACGCTTCTCCATCCTTTTATAATTACGAATACGCGAGTTTGTAAGGTCTGTATTAGAAAATATTAACTGTTCTCCACCTAAACTACGAATTCGTGTAGTTTTGACACCAATATACTCAACTGTTCCCATATACTCACCAACAATTATAAAATCGCCAACTTCAAAAGGACGATCTAAAAGTATAACAAAATAGTTAAACAGATCACCTAAAATTGCTTGTGAAGCTAAAGCAACCGCTACACCACCAATACCTAACCCAGCAATTAACGCAGTAATCTTTACCCCAAGATTATCAAGAAGGATAAAAATAGCAAAACACCAAATAACTACTTTTATTATTGTAAAAAGACCTGCATAAAATCTTTTTTTCTCTTTATACTCTTCTTTTTTCTCAAAATAAGCATTTAAACCACCAACAAATATTAAAAGTAAAAATTGAACACCGAAAATGGTCAAAAGAACCAAACCTAATATATCAATAACTTTTTGCAAAGTAGTATTAAGAGTTAAAAACCGAATGCTTAAATAAAAAACACCAAAATAAAATATAGGTAACAAATACTTTTCAATACCCCGGACTAAAAGATCATCTATGGTAGTAGCAGTTTTCTCTGCCAATACTTTCAAACGTTTTATTATAACACTTCTAAATATTTTGACAACTATAACACCTAAAATAAAAACTGAAATAAAAATAAGATAATCTAAAATACGATTATTTAAAAATGTAGTCTGCAAAATTTCTTGAAACATAAAAACCCTCTATTTAAAATTTCTTTCTTATAACAAATGTTTTTGTCTTCATTTTTGATTACCAAAAATAAAATTAAAATACAAGGTCATGTGCGATATCACAAAATTTTCTTGCCAGTAGATACTTCTATGAAATTTTCTTTAAAGTTTTGTTTGAATAATTTAATAGCTTGTTTACCAGTGCAATGGCAAGGCGCTACTTTTTCTACCTCAAGATTTTTAAATTCATTTACTATTTGTTTCACTTCAGATACAGATTTATCAATAAGGTGAAACCCGCCTAAAACTAAATAAACAGGTTCAGAAAAATAAGTTTTTACTTTTTTTATAATTTCAATTATTCCCGGATGTGAACAACCTGTTATTATTGAAATTTTTTTATCTTTGATTATTAACGACTGTTCCGGAAGTGGTTGACCATCATATTCTCCTATAATCTCACCGGTAGAAAAAATATTTGGTTTAATCTCAGCAAGGCCAGAAACTTTAATTAATGGAACATTAAATTTTTTTATCTTTGACTTAAACTCTTCAGTAAAACTACGACATATGTAAACTTTTACTTCGGGATTGTTTTCTAAAACATACCACAGACCACCATAATGGTCCCAATGTTCATGGGAAATAACAATATATTTTATTTGTTTTACATCAATACCAAACTTCAAAAAATTGTTTTTTATAATTTCTCCATTAGAAAATGTATCAAATAGTAAATCGTTGTCTATCAAAAATGATACACCCCAACCAACAAATAATCTCTTTAGTTTCGTAGACGCTTCTGCAATAACTTTTATCTCCATTCAAATTCATCTTTCTACAATTACTCTTCTTGCCATACCATAACCTAATGCAATTTTTGTATTTCCAACTTCAACTATCACAGGACCTCTTGCTGCAATAGAACTAATTTTTTTAACTTCAACACCAATCCTTATTCCTAACGCATCAAGTTTTTGATGTATCCCAAAACCACCTAAAATCTCTACAACTTTACCAACTTCGTTCTCTTTTAATTCCACCAATGAAGTTTTCATAGATTTAATTTTTTCCTTTTACTTAATTTATTAGCAAGGTTAAAACCTTGCCCTACATGTCTTTTACACTTTTATGCATCTGCACACCAACTCATTAACAGATATACACATTAACACATTTACACATTTGCTCATATTTGGACCGACGCAGGGTCGGATCTCGTAAACCCTATAAATAAATGTAGGGCACGGCTTTAGCCGTGCTTTATTATTTATTGCAAAAGCAATGTAAACCATTGCCCTACAAGCTTATTAGCAAACCAAGGTTTGCATTTACATTTAACTTTTAACTTTAAACCTTCAACTTTTATTTAACCTTGAACTTTATACTTTGAACTTTCTCACCTTCTAACTTTTTTACTCTAAATTACACATCTACTCATCTACACTTTTTGCACAATCCATAAATAATAAGCTTGTGATCTAAAATTTTAAAATTATTTTTTTTAGCAAGCTGGTTTTGTAATGCTTCTAACTCTTTACATTCAACTTCTATAATTTTGCCACATTTTGTACACACAAGATGGTCATGATGATTGTGAGCATACTTATGTTCATAAATAATTTTTTGATTTCCAATTTTTGTTGCTTCAATAATACCAAGTTTGTTTAACAAAGAAAGTGTTCTATGAACAGTAGCGTAACCTATCTTAGGATTTTTTTTCTTAACAAGATGATAAATCTCGTCAACATTGCTATGTCCTTCGTTTTCAAAGAATGTTTCCAAAATTTGAACTCTTTGTTTTGTATTTTTAAGTTTTAAGTTCTTAATAGCAGTAAAAAATTCTTTTTTTACATCTTCGATATTTGCTTTCATTTTTATCTTTCATAAAATGATTTTGATAATCAATATCAATTTTATAAAATAAAAAAATTTTTGTCAAGCGTTTTCCAAAAGTTTTTAAATAGCAGATTTTTGTTTTATCTTTTCCTTAATTCGACATAAAGCACATATCTCAAGTAGACATGGTGAGTTACAAATTTTACAAAAATTAAGTTTAGGGTAAGTTGTATAACTTGAAACAAGTTTTTGAAAATCACTTAAAAACTTAGAGTAGAAAGTCCATTTTGTAAGAGGCATTTCTTCTTCAAGTTTATTTAATAAATCTTTATAAACCAAAGAAGTTGCTCCTTTTGAAAAAGGACATCTTTGTTCAACAAATGCCAAGTTTTTAACTTTTACAAAAACTCTTATTTCTTCATCTGTAAATCTTATGAAAGGTTTTACTTTTTTTGCAAAACCTTCTTTTTCTGGTAAAACAGGTGCTTGCCTTACTAAATACTCTAAATTCCATCTTAAAACATTGCCAAAAAGTGTAGCAACCTCATCATCTAAATTATGCCCAGTTACAATAACATCATAATTGTTATCATAGGCAAATTTATTCAACAAATTTCTTTTAATCGTACTACAAACAGAACAATTCTCTCTACGTAATATTTTTGAAATTTCACTTATATCTTTTCCAAACTCTTTTTTTATATCAATAATATGTATGGGTCTATTTATCAACTGTGACATTTTTATTACAGCTTCTTTTGATTTTACAGAATATTCTGTATCTGAGATGACAACATGTACTCCATCTACCAAATAACCTAACTGAGATAAACAATACCATACAGCAACACTGTCTTTACCTCCAGAAACAGCAACAAGTATTTTCTCATCTTTTTTTAACATCTTCCACTTTTCAATTGTTTTCTCTAACATCCTTAAAAACCATTTAGGATAACAATCCTCACACAAAGCTAACCTATGTTCTTTCATATAAATTATCGCATTTTTGGTACACCAACGACATTTTGCCATTTTTATCTCCTGTTGATCAAATGTGCAATATATCCTGCTCCTAAACCATTGTCAATATTTACAACTGAAACACCTAAAGAACAACTGTTTAGCATTGTAAGTAAAGCAGAAAGACCTCTAAAAGATGAGCCATAACCTGTTGAAGTTGGCACTGCTATTACAGGAACCTTTGACAAACCAGCTATCACTGACGGCAAAACACCATCCATACCTGCAACAACAATTATAACTTTTGCTTTTCTTATATATGGTATAACTTCTAAAACTCTATGTAGTCCTGCTACACCTACATCGTATATTTCTTTAACTTTGTTTCCCAAAATTTTACAAATTGTAGATGCTTCTTTTGCAACAGGTATATCAGTAGTACCTGCTGTAACTATTAAAATAAATCCTCTTTTTGGTTTCTTTTCTTTCCCTACTAAAAGTATTCGTGCTTGTTCAAAAAATTTGTGTTGTTTTGGAATATAATTTTTTATTTTTTCATATTTTTCTTTCTCAAGCTTACTTGCAACAACAAACTTATGTTTTTCATACAACTTGTTAATTATTTCAACAAGCTGATTTTCATTTTTATGCAAACAATATATTATCTCAGGCACACCTTTGCGTACTTCCCTATGTATATCCACAACCGCTTCTTTAAGTTTCAAATATGGCATCAGAACAATGTAATCTATAACTTCATCTATAGTTTTTTTCCCCTTTTTATATTGAACCAAAATTTTTTGAATGTTTTTCATAACACATATACAATATAGGGCAAACCTTTAGGTTTACAATTTATTATTTTGCACAGCTAAAGCTGTGCCCTACAGTATTTATTACAATATTACAATACAGTATTTATTACAAAATATTAACTACTTTTTACAAATCTTACTCCAGAAATATATCCTTCAAAGACTGAAGCGTCGGCTACACTATACATAATGTAGGGCAAACCTTCAGGTTTGCAAAATAAAATAAACATGCACGGCTAAACCTAAATAATGCGTGAAAATGCTATATTTTTGACCTTATTCCGACGGAACAAATTTTTCAAGTTCAGACAAAATTTTTAAATTTTTAAAGTTGTAATTATGCATGAATATATATTGTATTCTTTATATTCTTTATTTATTGCAATGCTAAAGCATTGCCCTACAGAGTTTATTTATTACAGATGAAAAAAATTAAAAAAACTAATGTAGGGCAAACTTTTAAGTTTGCATAATCTCAATTTATCGAAAATTTAATCTTTAACAAAATTGATAAATCAGAAAAAGTCTGCCAAACTTTGTAATTGCTTTTTCTACGAAGGAAATATGAAATTTTATTATACCTTTTGGCATATAGCTTAAATCCACTTTTTAGGTGGATTTGTGCGGAGATGCCTTTTTCAACTATATTATATTGTTTCAAAAATACTTATAGATTTATGCATTTTTTAAGTTCAGCCTTGCATTAATACTAACCCGATGTGACTGTGTTATGACACTATTTTTAAATTGACAACTTGCGAGCTTCAGGTTGCGATATCGTTGGTATCTCAACGCTGTAGATTACTGTTGTAGGGGGGTGAGGTTTGTTTACAAAAATTCAAATTTTTTAACAAAAATCTTAGGTTTTACCGACGAAATATTGGGTCAAAAAAATTATTTCAAAAAAATTTCTTAAAAACACTTGACAAATTGTAAAAAAATATTTATATATATTATTGGAAAACAGACAGTATAGTTTTTAAAATTTAGATGAATTAAAATTGGTCTTTTATTAGACCAATTAAATTTTATATCCATTAAATG
>CAZLOB010000025.1:0-10303 GCA_964561135.1 uncultured Elusimicrobia bacterium
CACATGATAAAGATATAATTCTCGACTTCTTCGCTGGCTCTGGCACTACTGCTCATGCTGTTATGAAGCTTAACAAAGAAGATGGAGGCAAAAGAAAGTTCATTCTTGTGGAAATGGCAGATTACTTTGATACAGTTATTATTCCGAGAATTAAAAAAGTAGCTTACTCTTTTAATTGGAAGGAAGGTAAACCTCAAGATAAAGATGGAATTGGTGTTTTCTTTAAATATCAATATCTTGAACAATACGAAGATGCTCTTGATAACATTGAATTAAAAGAAGACAAATTAGCACAAGAATTATTTAAAGATGAGTATCTTATAAAATACTTTCTTGATTTTGAGACAAAAGATAGTCCATATTTATTAAATATTGAGCAGCTTAAAAATCCTTTTGCTTACAAGCTTAAAGTTAACCTACAAGAAGTTGGTGAACCTCAAGAAGTTATCGTTGACATTCCAGAAACATTTAATTATCTTTTAGGTATAAAAGTAAAGAAGATCAAAAAAAGAAAAAACAATGATAAAGATTATCTTTTTATTTTAGGTGAGAAAGAAGGACAAACCTATGCGATTGTTTGGCGAGAATTGTCTAATAATGAAGAAGAAGTTAAAAGAGATAAAGATTTTGTTAAACAGGAATTAAAAAATTGGGAACCACAAATTGTTTATCTTAACTGTCCAAATAATACCGTTGTTACTCCAGATTTTGGCGAGTTTCAAGTTGAAATAAGATATATAGAACCCGAATTTAAAAAACTGATGGAGTTATAATAATGACCACAGTTTACTATTTTGCATATGGCTCAAATATGAATCATGGTCAAATGAAACAAAGGTGTAAGAATGCAAAATTTTTATGTAGGGTTTACTTAGAAAATTATGATTTTGTTTATGATGGTTATTCTCCATCAAGAAAAGGTGCAGTGGCAAATATTATTCCAAAAGAAAAAAGTATTGTATGGGGTGGTCTATGGGTAATTGAAGAAGATGATATCAAGAAATTGGATTATTATGAAGGTCACCCTTATTTTTATAAACGAATAGAAGTTATTGTGAAAGATGATTATAACAGAGAATATAAAGCCTTAGTATATTTAAAAGAACCAGAAAAGTTAGGCAACCCTACTGAAGAATATCGCAGAATTGTTTTAGAGGGTGCTGTTGAATGTAATTTACCTGAAGAGTATATTGAGGAAAAAATTAAAAAATACTATGAAGATTGAAAGATACTTTGTTTTAAACAAATACTTACTTTCTCTTTTTGGAGTTGATGATTTTAAAGATTTACAGCAAAAATTAAAAGATGCTCAAGAAGGTGTTGACAGTGATGGAAGAACTTATTTTGTGAATACTTTAATATCTGCTTTTTCAAACAGAAAAATTTCAGAAGAAAATCTTTTAAGATATGATGAAAATATTCAAGATTATGTAAGAAAGATAAACTTTAAAAGAGGAAATGTTTCATTAAAGTACTTTCAATATCTTGCGGTGCTCTTTACTGAGATTGTTTTAGATAATCTTAAAAATCGAAAACTTGAGTTTGTTTACGAACTTAACGAATTTTTAAGTAGATATAAAGATGAAGAAGTAAAAGATTTTATAGTTGAGTTTAACGAGGACGACTTAAAAAAACTTGCTTTTTATATGGCAACAGGATCAGGAAAAACTCTTATTGCACATATAAACTATTATCAATTTTTTAATTATAAATTGTTCTCGCCTGAAAGTATCCTTTTTATCACTCCAAATGAAGGACTTTCAAAACAACATTTTGATGAGTTGCAAAAAAGTGGTATTCCTGCAAGACTTTACCTCGGTAGTTTAAATAGTAATAATTTAAAAGGTACTAACGAAGTTCTCGTTATTGAAATGACAAAATTTGTTGAGGAGAAAAAAGGGAGTGGTGTTACTATTCCTGTTAATACCTTTGAAGGGAAAAATCTTATTTTTGTAGATGAAGGACATAAGGGAAAAAAGAAAGAAGAACAAAAATGGGCTAAATTAAGAAATATACTTGCAAAAGAAGGTTTTGTTTTTGAATATAGTGCTACTTTTGGACAGATATTAAGTGAAGAAAATAAAGAAATTTTAGAGGAGTATGCAAAATCAATAATTTTTGATTATTCATATAAATACTTTTATTTAGATGGATATGGCAAGGATTTTTTTGTTGCAAATGTAAGTGATACAAAAATTTCTAAGGAAAAATTTCAAGATATAATGTTTGTAGCAAATCTTTTATCTTTTTATGAACAACTTTTAATATATGAAGAAAATAAAGATATTGTTAAAACATACAACATTGAAAAACCATTATGGATTTTTGTTGGTACAACAGTCACTGGGAAGAAAAAATCAACTGAAATAGTTAAAGAAGAGGAAGAAACACTTACTGATATTATGCAAATTTTGAAACTTGTTGAAAAAGCAATAAAAAAAGAAAATTGGCTTAAAGAAACAGTTGAAGAAATTCTTACTGGTGAAACAGGAATTAAAAATGAAGAAGGTAAAGATATTTTTTATTATAAATTTGAATATCTTAAAAAAAGAAAGAAAATTAATTTGGACGATTTGTATGAAAAAGTTTTTAACGGCAAAGGTAAACTTTATATATACGAGATAAAAAATGCAGAAGGTGAGTTTGGGTTGAAGGTATCTGAGAATGCATATTTTGGAGTGATAAATATTGGAGATGTATCAGGATTAAAGAAACAACTTCAGCAGCTAAATTTTACTGTAGAACAAGATGCAGTATCAAGTTCTCTTTTTGAAAATATAAAAGAAGACGATTCAAAAATTAACATTCTCATTGGAGCGAGAAAATTCATAGAAGGTTGGGATACATGGAGAGTGTCATCTATGGGGCTTTTAAACATTGGTAAAGGTCAAGGACCACAGATAATACAGTTGTTTGGTAGAGGAGTAAGATTAAAAGGTAAAAATATGTCTCTTAAAAGAAGTGAAGGAAACAGTGAAATTCGTTATCTTGAAACACTTAACATTTATAGCATCAATGCAGATTATTTGAAAAAGTTTTTAGATGCAATAAAGAAAGAAGATGTTGAATTTGAAACAATGGAGATACCTATTAAATTACAATATGAAGATAAATGGAAGGAACTCAATATTCTTTATAAAGACAACAATAAAAAATTTGAAGAAGAAGTTTTAAAACTTGAATATGATGATAAGATTTCTTTTACAATTGACCTTATGCCAAGAATTTCAATTTACGAAGCTAAAGAAAGAAAAGAAATAGAAGGTGAAATAGTTGGCATAAAGTCAGATGAAGTAAAACCACATGGAGAGCCAATAATATTTCCTCAAGACAAAATAGATTTGCTTAACTGGGATAAAATTTTACAAGAAATTTATGAATGGAAAAGGCTAAGAAGGTATTGGAATTTAGTTATAGATGAAGATATTATTAAAAATTTGTTGACTTCTGATAAATTCAAATTACTGGCACCTACAAGTCTTCTAAATGTTAAAACTAAAGAAGATATAGAAAAATTAGAAAATATAGCAGTTTTGATAATTAAGAAATATATTGAAAAATTTTATGAAAAAACAGCTAAGATATTTGAAACTAAAAATCTTATATACAAAACTGCTGAAGAACAAAAAGAACAACTGCTGTTTCCATTTGACACAAAACAAAAATACACAATCTTAATCAGAAAAGATGAAACAAAAATTATCAAAAAAATAAAAGAACTTTTAAAAGATTTAGAAAAATTATACAAACAAGAAACAGATGAACTTCCAAGAGTTTATATAGATGAACATTTGTTTTTACCAATACTCATTAAATCAAAAAAAATTGACAAAATTATACCTGAAGGACTTGTGGAAAGTGAAAAAGATTTTATTATAGGCTTAAGAAATTATCTCAAACTAAATAAAAATAAACTAAAAGAATGCGAGATTTACATTTTAAGAAATTTTTCAAAATCAGGTATAGGTTTTCAACTTCAATGGTTTCAATTGTATCCAGACTTTATTATGTGGGTTAAAAATAATAAAGAGCAAATAATAGTTTTTATAGAACCGCATGGATTAGAACATTCAAAAGGATTATCTAATGAAAAAATACAATTTGCAACATCTACAGATCCACAGACAATCACTATTAAGAAAATAGAACAAGAAGTAAATAAAAGAGAAAAAAAGAATATTAGGTTAGAATATTTTTTACTTTCGCCAACGGAATATGATGAACTAAGAAAAAGAGAAATTAATTTTCCTACAAGACAAGAATTTGAAAACAATCATGTTTTGTTTATAAAAGATGATCCACACTGGCCCGAAAAATTGTTTAAGAAAATAGGTGTAGTATAGTCTAACGAGTCAAGGAGAAAAAAGAAAGTGAAGGGAAATTTATTTGTTGAGATTTTATTCTGCTTAAAGTGAATGAAAAGGTTATACTTAAAAAGTTCCTATTTGTATTTCTAACACAGTTACTGATTGAAGTAGAGATGTATTTTCAGAAATTTAGTAATTAATCAATTTGACTTGTTTTAATATGAAAAAATTGATGATGGATGTAATTTATTTTAACGTTAATGCGGGTCTACAGAGATGGGAAAAATGCTGGAGTAATTTTGTAGAGAACAGAATTGAAAAAGGCAAGCGGTTTTTCAATGTGTAAAAAGTTTTTTGGGTTATCATAGTAGTTAGCACCAATAAATGATTTTTTCAAATTTCTGATCAACTTTCGGTAATTTAGTCTGTTTGAAAAAACCATTTTTTTTTCTGCTATTTGTGGGTCTACTTTAATGAATATCTCTTTTCTTCTTTGAATAATTTCATAAGAATACAAATGACTGCTGCAAAAACATTTTCTTTTTTTAGTTAAGGGTAGTTTTTAAGAATTTGTTTATATCTTGCCCGTTATGGGGGCAACTGAGAAGTTTCTTTTTCTGCCGAGGGTGGGTCAGCTCTCCACTAGAGGTGAAACAGCTTCAGGATGAAGTTAAAAAATGCATAAATCTATAAGTATTTTTTGAAACAGATTGTATTTACTGATTTTACATCAGTGTTAACGCAAATGTAGAATTGGCAATTACATTCTTTGTCCAAACTTGAAAATTTAGTTTTGTCAGAACAATAGCAAAAAAGTAGAATTTTTATGCATTTTTTTTATGAGAAGACCGATTTGTTGTTAGATAATTTAGAAGATGAATAGTACCAGTTTATATGTAATAGTAAGTGAAGATACAAATAAGTTTAGTGTTTGATGCTAAAGTTAGTGGCAAAATTTCTGTTCGTTTGATGAAAGATATTATGCTAAATCTATTAACAAAGAAGTTGGTTTAAAGTTTGGACTTCGTAAAGATACAGAAAAAGTTTTGAAATCAGCTTCTATGACGCAGAGTTAGAGGAAGTACAGTTTTACGTTTAAAATCCAGAAGTTTATTATACATTAGATAGCAAGAAAGTATTATTCTGAAACAATAGGAAAAGAACCTGCGTTTTTACTATCAGCTGATGTTGATAGTATTGTTGTGTTAAGTAAAAAATTTAAGTTGGCGTTAGCACTACAAAATTTTTACTCTCTCACCTTGAACAGCAAATTCTTAATGTAGCCTTTCCATTTATTGCTGTATATCAACTAAGTTTAGATGATTTTGAATTGAATTACAAAACTAGGAGGAAAAATAAATTATGGAAAAATGTCCATTGTGTGGTGGACAGAAAAAGGAGGTTGTATAATTAACTTGAATAATGTTTTCAATAATGTTTTTAATATTGACATTGTTAATATAATTTTGTAGTATTTTACTAACATGCTAGAAATAGTAAGATAGAATTTATGTATCTTAAAAATACATTAAATTCTATTCCGATTGCAAAATATAAACTTGTCTTACAATTTAAACAACAGGTAAGTCTACCTTATTTTAAAGGTTCAACATTTCGCGGCGGGTTTGGATACACACTTAAAAAAATTTGTTGTGCTACAAAAAATAAATCTTGTGATAAATGTATTGTTAAATTAAGATGTGTATATAGTATATTTTTTGAAGTAAAGATAAACAATGAGGGATACAAAATTTTAGGTTTTGTAGAACCTCCACGACCCTTCGTTCTAGAAATACCCAACGACAACAAAAATTTTTACAATACAGACGACACTCTTGAGTTCTATATCCTGATTTTTGGTAACTCAATTCAATTTTTCCCGTATATTGTATTAACTTTTCATGAACTTGGTAAAATAGGTATAGGAAGTACAAAAGCAAAATATGATCTAGTTTCAGTAGAAACAATAGATGGTAAACCAATATATGATTCACAATCACAACTGTTTTATAATAATGATTCAACAATAAAACTTTCCTTTGATGATGTTAAAGAAATTAATCAAATAAAAATAAATTTTTTAACACCAACAAGGATAAAAACTAACGGAAAGTATACAAAAGATATAACATTTAAAACTTTAATAAAAACAATTCTTAGAAGGCTTACAGGATTATTTTTGTTTTATGCTGACAAAAAGTTAGAATGTAATTTTAATGAAATCTTAAACGAATCTGAAAAAATTAATCTAATAAGTTCAAATCTTAAATGGGTAGAATTTGAACGTTTCTCAACAAGACAAAAAACAAAAATGAAGCTTGGCGGTATCGTAGGCGAAGTTGTCTACGAAGGCGACTTAACAAAATTTTATCCATTGCTTAAAATTGGTGAATATATCCATATCGGCAAAAACACCACATTTGGCTTTGGAAAGTATGAGATTTTAAAAATTAGCTAACAGTTTTAGGTAAAATTATGAACGAAATAATAATTAAATGTAGAACTATAACTCCAATGTTTATGACCGGTGCTAGTGATAGACCTGAAATAAGACCTTCGGAATTTAAAGGAATGATGCGATTCTGGTGGAGAGCAATAAAAGCAGAAGATAATATTGAGGATTTAAGGAAAAAAGAAGCAGAAATTTTTGGTGGAACAGGGGAAAAAGAAGGAAAAAGTAAAATAACTATAAAAGTTTATCCACAGCCAACAAATATAGGAGATAATATAGAAAACGAAATTAAATCTTATGACGGAATTAAATATTTATTATACTCAACATTTTCTTTAAAAGCAAGGGGAGAGCGAATAATAAGAAAGTATATAAAATTAGATTTTCAATTCAACATAGAACTTGCTTCCTACGACGAGAATTCTTTTAAAAATGCTCTTGCATCCTTGTGGGCTTCTATTTATCTTGGAGGATTTGGGACAAGAGCAAGAAGAGGAGCAGGAAATATTATAGTAGAGGAAGCAGTGGGGGATTCAAAAGAATTAGATTTTATTCCTAAAGGAGAAAATGCTTCTGAAATATTTAAATGGCTTAAATCAAATTTAGATGAATGTTTTTCTATTATAAAATGTGACAAAAAATATAATAATAATTTTTGCACAAAATACACTAACCTTTCTTTTTCAAGAATTATTATTAGTAATAAAATATTTAATGATTGGAAAGCAGCGCTAAATGATATTGGTAAAATTTATGCTGAATTTAGAAAAAAGCACAAAAGAGAAATTTTTGATATTGCAGCATTTGGTTTGCCTATAACACATAAAATTTCAGGAAGAAGAGCTTCGTCACTTTTAATAAAAATTATACCCTCTAAAGAAAAATTTTATTGGATTGTTTTAAGATTATCTGGAGAGTTTCTACAAGAAGGCGATGTTCTTGGTTTCAAAGGAAAAACTCAGAAGCCAGATTATAAACTCATAGATGAATTTTGGAATAAATTAAAAGAAAACAACCAAGAATTTATTCTTTCTTATCCTGAAGTTTTAAAAAAAATTATTGAAAAAATAAAAAAAGAATGCGATCCAGATAAAATCATACTTTTTGGTTCTCGGGCACGAGGTGATGCACATAAAAATGCAGATATTGATATCGCTGTTGAAAACCCCAAAAAACCAATAAGTAGTATAGATATCAGCGCCTCTTTAGATATTGTAGATCTTAAAAATGCAAATTCTGACCTTACAGCCAGAATAAACCGAGAAGGAGTAATCATTTATGAGAGAAAGAGTTAAAAAGACTTTTTCTGATTTTGAAAAAGCGTTCCACAATCTTAAATCGGCAACTGAAACCGCGATTGATGATTTAGATATAGATGGTACTATTAAAAGATTTGAATTATGCTACGAATTGTCATGGAAAATAATAAAACTTTATCTTGAAGATTTAGGGATAATTTGTAAAAACCCAAGAGATTGTTTTAAACAGGCAAAAATAAACAATTTAATTGAGGATGAAGATTTATGGATGGAAATGATTGATATGAGGAATCAACTTGTTCATGAATATTCTTTAGAATTTTCAAGGGAAATGTTTGACAAAATAAAAACTAAATATGTAAACATTTTTGAAAAACTATACAAAAATATAAAAGAAAGGATAAAAGATGACTTGGCATGAAGAATTTCTAAAAAAATTTTTTCATGATCCTCTAGATAAACCTTTGGATATTCCAACACATAAAGAAAGGGCAGAAGAGCATGCGAGTATTTTTAATGTTCCGAAATTTGAAGAAAAATATGCTGATAAGATTGCATCATGTATAGAGCGAAGTTTACTGCCAAAAAAAGATTTGTTACCTGATAAAAAAGAAATAACTCAAGAGTTTACCGAAATAAATCATCCTTTATCAGACGAAAAAATAAAAGTTACTATCTTAGCAGAGCAAAAGTCTGAATTTATTCAAACAATCAAAAAAATATTAGAAGAAATCTCAAATGATTACAAGTTTCGAGAAGATATAAAAAAAGCGTTCTTAATTTGGAGAAATTTATTAGATGAAATTTTTGAAAAATTAAAAAATAGTGAACTAAAAAAATTGTTGCCGATCTTTCCCGCAGATACAAGGGTCCCAGACCATTCAATTTGGGAACATCTTAAAATCACAACTGCAATTAATGTTTATAATGAAATTCAAAATAATTCTCTATTTTTGTTTACTATTGGACCGGTCCAATCTTTTATTTCTCAAGCAAGAAAAGCACAAGATTTTTATATGGGAAGTTTTATGCTTTCTTATTTAACTTTTATTGCAATAAGAAAAGTAGTAGAACAATACGGGCCCACCTCAATTATATATCCAGATCTTTATAAACAACCATTAATGGATTGGTATCTAAAGAAAGATGAAAAGTTAGACATCAAATGTGATGATTCTGAGCTTAAAGACATTATTACTTTGCCCACTATTCCTAACAGGTTTGTAGGAATAATTGGAACTACAAATAAAGATAGAATATATTCTCTTGTAAATGAAATAAAAGAGGAAATCAGAAAAGAAATTGAAAGTGCTATAGACAATATAATTAAAGAACTTGACCTCCCACAAAATGAAAAAATTAAATCAGCTATTACTAATCAACTTTCAGATTTTCCACAGATATACTGGGTGGCCATTCCTTGGAGAATAAGTGAGAAAGATGTTCAAATTGAAGATTTAAAAGATTTCTTTACAGATGAAAAAATAAAATACTGGCAAGAATTTTACAACTTTGCAAAAGAAAACGCAGAACACCCACCAAACATAGGTTTTCTTTATCAGCTTTTATATACTGCTGTTGAAAAATCATTAGGTGCAAGAAAAAATTTAAGAGAATTTAATCAAACTCAAGAAGCAGGAAGAAAATGTTCTGTATGTGGTGAAAAAAATGTTTTGTTTTATAGGGCTAATGGAAAACCAATTTTTGTATTAGACAATCTTAAGTTCTTTTATGGTAATGACAAAAAAAATAATTCTATCGAATTGAAAAAAGAAAAAATTGACTATAAAATACTTGCTGACAAAGAAGGTCTTTGTGCTATTTGTTTTTTAAAAAGAACATTTGAACTTCATCTAGCAAAAAAAGAAAAATTTTTTTATGAATTATCTTTCCCATCAACAGCAGAAGTTGCTTGCTCTGATTTTAAAGAAAAAGCGAAAGAAAAGCAGATAAAAGAGTTTGACGATTATGAAAATAAATTTTTAGAAGTAACCAAAGTAGGATACATTAAAGTCAGATCTTTGCCAAAGCTAAAAATAAATGTTACTCTTGAAGGCACCTGGTTTTTTGAAGAAAATCTTACTACAAAAAGATTTAAAGAAGAATTAGGAATTGAAATAAGTGATGATGATATCAAAAATTTAAAAAAACTTCTGAAAAATATATATGATAAAATAGGTAAACCAAACTCTTATTATGCAGTTATATATCTTGATGGAGACGATATGGGAAAATGGCTTTCAGGAGAACTTTTACCAGAAATTGAACATGCATACAATTCAGAA
>CAZLOB010000026.1:0-3779 GCA_964561135.1 uncultured Elusimicrobia bacterium
AAGGAGGTGTATGAAAAAATGAATATACAAAATCAATTATTAGGTAAAATAGTTATTTTAGGCAGTATAAAAGTTGTAACAGGTCTTAGGATAGCAGGACCTACAACAGGGTTAAAAATTGGAGGTATAGATCAACCTGTAATTACTGATGCATTCGGTGTTCCTTATATCCCGGGTTCATCTTTGAAAGGGAAATTGAGAACATTAATTGAAAGAAAAGAAAAAGTCATACTAAACAAAACTCGTAAAGAAGGAAATAATAAAGTCCCCTATGGACATGAATGTGATAATGAAGATAATTATAAAAAATGTTGCGTATGTAAAATTTGGGGTATTTTAGGTACAGATAAAATTAAAAATACATTTGCTCTAACAAGGTTGATAGTCCGTGATATTCCGTTAAATAAGGAAAGTATAACTGAAGAGATGAAAAAAAATCTTGAATTAGAATGGACAGAAATCAAAATGGAAACAGCAATTGATCGTGTGAGAGGGACAGCGCTTACCCGTTCTTTACGAACAATAGACAGAGTTCCTGCTGGAGCAGAATTTTCTCCTTTAGAAATCATTTACAATGTTTATGAGGATACCGATATAGATATCCTTGTTAAAGTATTTGAAGCAATGGAACTTTTAGAACATGATTATCTTGGTGGTATGGGTTCTCGCGGATATGGTAAAATTGAGTTTAAAGATATTGAAATTTATTGGAATAAAAAAGAGGATTATGAAAAGGGAACATTAAATCAGAATAAAATCAATGAGGGATATAATACTCCATCAATAATTGTATTAAACTTTGACAAAATTAAATCACAAATAAGAATAACATAGTAAGATAAACAACAACTAATTTCAAAAAAAAATCAAACTTAGAGGTAGAAAATTATGAATTATTATAAACTGCTTTTTAAATCATCTATACATCTTGGTGAAAGAGAAAATTTTTTAGAATCAACAGATATTGTAATTCATTCAGATACATTATTTTCTGCCTTTTGTAACTGTTACCTTTTACTTTATGGAGAAAGCGAACTTAATAATTTACTTGATAGATTTTTAAAAGGAGAACCGCCGTTTATTATAAGTTCTGCATTTCCTTGGTGGGAAGACAAATTTTACTTTCCAGTTCCTTTAAACCAAATACCAAAAGAAAAGAAATTTAAAAAAATAAAGTTTGTAGAAAAAGATGCATGGGAAAAATTATTATCTGGTGAAAAATTAGAAAATCTAAACAATTTTAAATCCATACCAGATATTACTACAGATGATGAAAACAAAAAAACTCCGTACAGAATTATCACTACCCCGAGAGTAGCGTTAAGTAGACTAAACAACCATCCTGGGGAGAATTTTTTTCATTTTGGCGAGGTTTTTTATAAAGAAAATTCAGGACTTTTTTTCTTAGTAGATTTTAAAGATGAAAATATAAAAGAAAAATTTGAAGCAACACTACGTGTTATGAGTCACGAAGGTATTGGTGGAGACAGAACAATTGGTAAAGGTTTTTTTGAAATTAAAGGAACAGGAGAGATGAAATTTAATATTGAGATAAATAGTAATAGTTTTGGTTATGTTACATTATCTCTTTATTATCCAAAGGAGGAAGAAATTAAAGGGGTTAAAGACGGATATTATGACATTGTTGAAAGAAAAGGTTATATTTTTTCTCCTTACTGTAAAAGTTTAAGAAGAAAATCTGTTAGAATGTTTGCTGAGGGTTCTGTGTTTTTTACCAACCCAGAAATGATAGGGACACTGGCTAATGTAACACCCGAAATTTTTGATAAACATACAGTTTACAGATATGGGTTTTGTTTTGCACTACCATGTAAATTAGAGGTATAAAATTATGAAAATAAAAATTAAAATTTTAACTCCTGTACATATCGGTTCTGGCGAAGAAATTACACCAACTGAATACATAATTGATAATAATAAATTTGTCAGAATAGATATGGATAAACTTTTTAGTGACGCAGACTTTAAGCAGTATGTCGACAAATTCATTTCAAATGCGTCTTCAGGTGTTCGTTATATAGGAGAGATAATTAATGACACAGAATTACTAAAAAGAAATGCTCTTTATTCTATTGATATTGACACATCCGCACAACAATATATAAACAGACACAAAATTAATGTTAGGTCGTTTATAAAATCTGCATTAAGAGTTTATATTCCAGGAAGTTCTCTAAAAGGAAGTATTCTTTCTGGTGTAATTGAAGGTGTTTTATCAAAGAAAAGAATACAAAAATTTGAAAATTACGAAAAACATCTAAGCAATGTGTTACAAAAACTTACAGGTAGCGGTTTAGGAAGATTTTCTCGTTGGCTTGATGTAAGAGACAGTGATTTTAAAAGTGTTGACGAAGCTTTAAAACTTGTAGAAACTAAACTTGTAGGAGCAAGCTCAACGAGAGAAATGTCCATTCTTTATGAAGTGTTAAAAGAAGGTGTTGAATTTGAGACTGAAATAATATCAAGATGTAAAGAAACAGAACAACAGATATTAAAAATGGCTTCTGATTTTTATAAGAAAGTATACAAAAAAGAAAAAGAGTTTTTTGAAAGTCGAGGAATCAAAGAAGCTCAGCTTCCTGAAATCTCAGAAAACTCTTATATTTTAAGAATTGGGCAAGGTTCTACTGCATGGTCAACTTCATTTCTTATTCTCGCAGAAAAGTTAAATATACGCAATTATACTATCCATAGGCCAAAACAACACAGTAGAATCTTTGGACCGCCAAGAACACGAAAACTTGTATCAGGAACAAAATCAATGGGTTGGGTAAAAATAAGGATAGTTAATTCTTAATTAGGAGAAAAACAATATGGGCGTATATCATTTAGCAGGTTTAGGGACAAGTCCAGGAGCTATAACTGTTCCTTTAAGCTATATATATTACTTTTTAGTTGAAGCATACAAAAATAATAATCTGGAAGCACGAAATTTTTTCAGTGGTTCAGGCGAAGCGTCTGGAAATGAACAATGGCCAGGTAAACCAGAAGCATTGATAATATTTAGCTCTACAGAGATTTTCTCTGGTGAATTAAAACCTAATTTTTGTTGTAAACTGTTTAATATTAAGTCTGATAAAACCGTTGATTGTATCCAACAATACATAAATTCTTTATACAATCATCTTGGAATACCAAATGAACATCAAATAAAATACATATATGGAATAAAAGTTAACACATTTGACTTTTCTGATTGCTTTAAAAAAGCATATATTACAATGAAATCTTTATCATCTAAAGAAGTGTGGGTAAATCTTGTCGGTGGAGCAAATCAATTAAATCTTTCTTTAATGTTTGCTTCGTTTTTAACATTGATCCCAAGACGACTTTACTATGTTTTTGAGTGGGATAGCAATACTAATAGAGCAAGTTCGTATCTTGAACCAATTAACGGTTTTGATTTCCAACAAATGTCAAATAACTGGTTTGAAATACCTCCTTTGCTTGTAGACATTGATAGACTACGAGATTTATATAACTTAATATCCCAACGAGGAGCAATAAATATATGTGAGCTTAAAAGATTTTTGAATCAATCTTCATTAACTCCAGTAGAAAATTATATTCCTAAGTTAAGAGGTAGTCTAGTAAATATTAAAAATGATAAAGTAACGATTTCTCCTCTTTTTCAAACAGTCATGAAGTTGATACCACAAGATAATGAAATATCACAAAATTTTTCACAATGGAAAAATTGGGCAGAAAAAAATGAAATTCTTTACAAATTTTTTGAAAGAGAATAAATTAAATTTTAA
>CAZLOB010000027.1:0-26035 GCA_964561135.1 uncultured Elusimicrobia bacterium
ACAATACTTCATATGGTGTAACAATCCTGTTATTTTTTTGATCTATTATAGGTGTAGAAAAATATTTTTTTAATACAGAATAGTAATTCATCATTGCAATAGCGTCATCAAATGTGTATCTCGTGGATAATAAACTCATAAATTTTATAAATTCTTCTTCTGAAACATTTGAGTTTAACATTTGTATCGTCGTAAAAATACAATATTCATAATCTATAGGCTTAAATTTTTCAAACGATACTCTGTTTAGAAGTTCCTTTGCCAAAATTGCTAACGAAACATAATTTTTTAATACAGGATAAAATTTCTGGAATGATACTTTTTTAACTTCCGCTTCGTTAACAAGTTTTATAATAACAGAATCAGGAATATTATTTTTGTGTGCGATTTCAACTTGTTGTATAACTTGTTCAATTTCCTGTTGAGAGAAATTAAGTTTTACAAACTTCTGTGTTATAATAGACCTGATTTCAGAAGAAGTTAATGTTGAAAGAAAAAGAAATAATATAAGAAGAAAGTTTATACTTTTGTTCATTACAGTAAAGTATATATCTTTTAATACTTGCTTGTCAACAGTATGTAATAAAAACTACATTTATTGTAAAAGTGAAATTTTCAAAAAGTAGTATACAGATGTTTATTCTGTTTGCTGGGATTTACTTTTTTGATATTCTTCAATCAAAGGTTGAGCAAGATGTGGAGGGAGTTCTTCATAGTGGCTAAGTTTCATTGTATATTTTCCTGCACCTTTTGTTAAACTACGTAAATCCATAGTATAATTTTGGATTTCGCTTAACGGAACATGTGCTTTAACTTTATGATACTTACCTTCTTTCTCAAAAGATAAAACTCTTCCCCTACGACTGTTTATATCACTAATTATACTACCTAAAAATTCTTCAGGTGTCTTTATTTCTACTTCCATAATAGGTTCTAAAATACAAGGTGAACCTTCTAACACAGCTTTTTGCAACGCCATACGTGCAGCTATCCTAAATGCCATATCAGAAGAATCTACTTCATGATAAGAACCATCATATAAAGTTACTTTAATATCAACGATAGGATAACCTGCTATTACACCTTCGCTCATTTTTTCTAAAACACCTTTTTCAACTGAAGGGATATAATTTTTTGGTATCACACCACCAAAAATTTCATCAACAAACTCATACCCTTTACCACGTTCAAGCGGTTCCACACGTAAGAAACAATGCCCATATTGCCCCCTACCACCAGATTGTCTTTTATATTTTCCTTCAGCTTCAGCTTTTTTCTTTATAGTTTCTTTATAAGGTATTTTTGGTCTCACAAGTTCTACTTCAACATTATATCTTGTTTTTATTCTTTTAACAATGATTTCAAGCTGTACTAATCCTATACCTGAAAGAATCATTTGTCGTATTTCAGGATTGTATTTAAACCTTACCGTAGGTTCTTCAAGTAAAACATTACTTAATGCATTACCAACTTTTTCTTCTTCACCTTTTGATTTCGCAATAACAGCCATTTCTGTTAATGGTTCTGGGAATTCCATTCTTTTAATTTTTTCAGCAAAACTTTCATCTTCAGCAATTATATCATTTGTTCTTGTATCTTTAAGTTTTATCAATACACCGATATCGCCAAAACTTATCTCATTTGTTTCAATACGTTTTTTCCCTTGAAGAAAAGCTAGCTGTCCTACACGCTCTGTAACATTTCTTGTAAGGTTTTTTATATCCATACCATTAACAATTTTTCCATTGTACACTTTAACATAGTTCATCTGTCCCATACCGGGCTCACTTGTTGTTTTAAATACTAATCCAGCAAAAGGACCTTCTTTTGAAAAACCTTTTTCTAACAAATATTCGTGTGCTAAAACAAAATTTGAACTTATAAAATTTAAAATTTCTTTTATACCGATCAATTTTATTGCTGAACAACTAAATAAAGGAATTATTTGTCTTGAAAGAAAACTTTGTTTTATTACTTTTGATAATTGTTGAAAAGAAATTTTTTCGCCATTAAGATACATCTCTAATAATTGCTCATCATAACTAACAATGTTTTCAATAAATTTTTTATACAACTCAGAATCTTGAAATTCAGCAGCCAAAAAGTTTGCTATTTCAAAATTATTACCAGTTGTTTTAGCAACTGTTATAGGAGTAAGGTTGGAAAGTTCCAAAGTGTTTTCTAACTCTTTTATTTTTTCTTCAAAATTTATGTTTTCTTTATCAAGCTTATTAACAACTATTGCAAAGGGTATTTCTTTTGTTTTTAACATATCTACAAAATCAACTGTTTGTGCGTCAGTTGCTGAATCACCACTTACAATTAAAATACAATTTTCAACAACATTTGTTGCACAAATTACCTCACCTATAAAATCTGGAAAACCTGGTGTATCAATAAGATTTATTTTTTTATCTTCATACTGAAAACTTATTACAGACAAACTCACGGACATTTGTCGTTCAATTTCTTCAGGCATGTAATCAGAAATAGTATTTCCGTTTTGTACAGAACCTAATCTTGAAGTTAGACCTACTGTATACGCAATTGCTTCTGTTAAAGAAGTTTTTCCGCTTGCAGAAGACCCTATAATTGCTACATTTATTATTTCTTTATTTTGCATATTTCTCCCCCATTTTTAATATTTTTTTCGCTATGTATATATCTTTTTTAACCTGATTTCTAAGATCTTCTAACGAAACAAATTTTTGTTCATCTCTAATTTTTTTTATAGGTCTAAAAAAAACATCTTCACCATCATTGACAAAAACTTTTTTCCCAATCACATGTATCTCAACAACAAACTTTTCTACTTCTTCTAATGTAGGTTTGAAACCGAAGTTTGCAACTGACGGATAAATTTTGTTTCTTATTTTACAAAAACCTACAACAACACCACGTGGTACTAAAAGATTTTCTTCAGGCAAAAAATTTATTGTTGGGAACCCTAACTTTTTTGCTAACCCTAGTCCACTTGTTTTTCTCCCACTTATATAATAAGGCCTATTAAGTAAAACCTCAACTTCATTAAATTTACAATTCAAAATTTTATCCCTAATCAAAGAAGAAGAGACCGAATATAAGTTTTCTCCTATCTTAACACAAAAATCTTCTAAAATAAAAACTACGATATCTTTTTGTCTTGCAAGATTGCATAAGAGTCCAGTATCACCTTTTGCATTTTTCCCAAACCTAAAATCTTTCCCTGTTATTATAACTGAGATATTTTTGTTAACTATAAACTTCTCAAAGAACTCTGTCGGAGGTAAATGACAAATGTTATCAAATTTTAATACACAAATTTTGTCAACTTGAGAATTTTTTAAAATTTGTAGTTTTGTTTTTAAGGAGTAGATATAATTTTTATACAGTTTTGCAACTTTATCAAACGTATAAATTAAAGTCTGTAAACGATTTTTTTTAGCAACTTCTCTAACAACATCAATCAATTTTTGATGACCTAAATGTACACCATCAAAGTTACCTATTGTACAAACATATTTTTTTTTATTTGTCATAGAACTTTTTTTAAATATTTAAGAACATCTTTCCTAACAGTATCTAAACTACCATAAACAGTTGCACCTGCGGCATATTTATGTCCACCACCAGACCAATGTTGAGCAATTTTTTCTACATCTACAACATCAGAACGAAAACTTACTTTGAAAACATTCTTATCAATTTCTTTAAAAAATACCGCAATATTAACTTCTTTTATATCCATTGGAAAATTAATAAAATCTTCTGTATCAAACAAGGTTGTATTTGTCTCTTTTAACATCTTTTGTGTAACATAAATACTTCCGATTTTATATTTATGTATTTTATCAATTTTCAATGTTGAAAGGACTTTGCTCAGTAATAACAAACTATTATATGATTTTTGTCTGTAGAGGTTTTTATATATAAAATACGGTTTTACACCATGTGAACAAAGTTTAAATGCTGTATAGAAACTATGTTCATTTGTATTTGACCATTGAAACATCCCTGTATCAGTCACTATACCTGTATACAGAGAAATTGCAATATCTTTATTTACCTTTATATTTCCTAACTCAAAAATGTCAAAAATTATTTCAGCACAAGAAGCATATTCAGGATATACAATACTTAATTGACTTTCTATAAAATTACCATGATTTTGGTGATGATCAATGTTTATAATATATGTAAAATTAATATAGTCAATAAATTTACCCACACGCGATTTTTCCGAACATTCTAATATAATTCCTAAATCATATTTTTTGTGCTTATTTTTATCAAACACTTTTATTTTTTCAAACTTAGGAAGAAACGAATATTGTTGAGGCAAGTTTTCAAAACAAATATCTATAAGTTTACCACTAAAATTCTGTTCAATACCTAAACACAACGCTAAAGAACTACCTAAAACATCAGCATCTGGATTTATATGTCCAGTAATAAAAATCTTTCTTGACAATTTAATTAGATTAATAACTTGTTTAACTTCTTCAACGCTTATCTTTTTCATTCTTAATTTTATCTAATATAAATAAAACATTTGTGCTGCGTTCCAAAAATTTGTCAAAAACAAAATGTAGTTGTATTGCATGTTTTAAGGCTAACTTTTCAGCAATTTTGCTACGAATATATCCTTTGGAAGATTCAAACATTTGTTTCACTTGCTCAAGCGAATTCTTATCATATACAGTATAATACACTGTTGCATCTCTTAAATCAGCACTAAGTTTTACTTCAGTAATTGTTACATTAGTAGCTCTTGGATCTTTCATAGAGTACAACAATTTCGCTATTTCTCTATGCAACAAACTTTTAATTCTTTGAGCTCTAGTATAAGGTGATGTTTTCATTATTTCTCTACAATTTGATAACATTCAATAACATCGTTTTCTTTAAAATCTTGAAAATTTTCAAACCGTATTCCGCATTCGTAACCTTGTTGTACTTCTTTAACATCTTCTTTAAAATGTTTTAATGAACTTATTTTTGTATCTGCTATTATGATATTATCTCGTAAAATACGAACGTTTGCGTTACGCACAATCTTACCTTCTTCAACAATACAACCTGCAATTTTACCTACTTTTGATATATCAAAAACTCTTTTTACAACTGCACGACCTAAAAATTCTTCAACTTTTTGTTTCACCTCCATTCTGTATATAATCTTCTTAATTTCATCTATAAGTTCATATATAATCCTATATGTTTTAATTTCCACAGAATTGTTTTCAGCACGCTTTAACGCTTGTATGTTTGGTCTTACATTGAACCCTACTATAACAGCTTTGCTTGTAGCAGCAAGCAACACATCAGATTCTGATATTTCACCGACTGCTGCATGAACTAGTTTTAATTCAGGTAGGTTTGGATTATTTTTTATTTCTTCTTTAAGTTGATTAATCATTTTTTGTATTGCTTCTAGAGAACCTTGTGTGTCAGTTTTAACAACTAAAGACAACACATTGCTTCTACCAGAAATAAGTTCTTCAATAGGTTTAAAAGCTTTCTTTTTAGCAGCAGCTAATTTTTGTTCATATTCAAGTTCTTCATATATTCTTTTTGCTTCTTTTTCATTTTTGACAACCTGCAACGTATCCCCTGCTATACATGGTTTCTCAAACCCTAAAATTTCTGCAGGTTCGCCTGGATATAATTCAACAATTCTTTCCCCTCTATCATTAAACATAGCTCGTATCTTACCATATGATAGCCCACATACGAAACTATCACCTATTTTAAGTTTACCTTTATTTACAATAACTGTAGCAATAAAACCTCTTTTTGGATCAAGTTTTGTTTCAATAACTGTTGCTTCAGCAGGAACATCTAACGGGACATACAATTCTAACATTTCTGCTTGTAAAAGAATAGTTTCTAATAATTTATCAATATTTATATTGTTTCTTGCAGAAATTTCAACAAACTCTACATCTCCCCCCCATTCTTTAGGACTCATATTCATTGAAGCAAACTGTTGTTTTACTGCATTTGGATTACATTGAGGTAAATCAATCTTGTTTATAGCAACAATTATTGGAACATTTGCTGATTTTGCATGATTAATAGATTCTACAGTTTGTGGCATCACACCTTCATCACCAGCAACTACTAAAACTACAATATCAGTAACTTTTGCACCACGTGCCCTTATCGCAGAGAAGGCTTCATGCCCTGGAGTGTCAATAAAAGTAATCTCACCATGTGGAGTAGAAACTTTATAAGCACCGATATGTTGAGTAATTGCACCAGCTTCTTCTAAAGCAACATTTGTTTTTCTTATAGTATCAAGCAAAGTTGTTTTACCATGATCTACATGACCCATAACTGTTACAACAGGAACTTTTTTAACCCAGTTTGGTGGTATCTCTTTTTTCTTTACGGGAACTTCTATTTTTTTTTCTTCTTTTTTTACTTCTTCTACAACAATGGTCTGCTGTGATTCTAAAACTTCTTGAGACCTTTCTTCAACTTTTTCTTTAAATCTTGGTTTATAACCATAATGTAAAAGAGTAAGTTCAATAACATCATGGTCAGTAATCTTTTGATCAGCGGAAACAAAAACATGTAAACTTATAAGAAAAGAAATTATTTCTGAAACATCTTTTTTAATTTTTTCAGCAATTTCTTTTGGTGAAATTCCATCCAAAGGAACATCTATATAGTTAGATTTTTCTATTACTTTTGCTTCTTTTTTTCTCTTTCTTTCGCTTAGAGTTAATTTCTTTTTCTTTTTTTCTTTTTCTTTTTCTTTTTTCTGGCCACTTTTTTTTATTTTTTTCTTTTGAACATCTTTATTTTTCATTTTTTTATTCGCTAGCTTGCTCTTTATATGGTTCAATTTTTATTTCCCAACCAGTAAGTTCTTTTGCTAAATTGATGTTAATATTGTTTCTTAAAGCTGTCTCATAGATTTTCTGAGGAAGATATGCTTTTGCTATTTTTTTATCCTTGTCCACTATCTCCACCTTAGCTACTTCCCACGGGGATAACGAAAACGCAATAAATTTTTCTATATCTTCAGTATATGGTATAAGATCGATACGTTCACCTTGGAGTTCGTTTATTATAGGTTTAATTCTTGCACCACGTACTCCCACACAAGAGCCTACAGGGTCAACTTTAGGATTGTTTGATTTCAAAACAATTTTCGTTCTATATCCAGCTGCACGAACTATATCTACAATCTCTATAGTTTTATCTTTAAGTTCTGGTATCTCTGTTTCAAACAATTTTTTAATAAAATTTTTATCAAATCGAGAAACAATTACAACTACACCTTTTTTCTTTTGACGAACTTCTTTTATTAAAACTTTTATTTGTTGTCCAGGTTTTAACTTTTCTTTAAACACTTGTTCACGCTGTGGTAGTATACATTCAGCTTTTTCTAACTCAAGTATTATATCTTTTCCTCTCATTCCGTATACAGAGGAAGTTATTATTTCGCCAATTTTTGAACTATATTCTTCATATACATTTCTTTTATAACTTTCTCTTAATTTTTGTATGACAATTTTTTTTGCCAACTGTGCTGCTATACGGAAAAAATTTTCGTTATCAACAGGTATTCTTATTTCTTCTCCAATCTTACAGTCAGGTTTTATGTTCAGAGCTTCTTTAAAGGATATCTCTACTTTATCGTCATTTACTTTCTCAACCACTTTTTTTATAATATAAGTATTAACTTTTGCATTTTCTATATCCATTTCACTTACAATTTTATATTCTGTACCAAAAAATTTCAATGCTGCGTTTGTTATAGAGGTTTCTATTAACTTTATGATGTCTTCTTTTGGTACTTTATGCAACTTCTCAATTTGTTCCAATGCTGGTAATAAATCACTTTTGATCTCTACCATATTTTTCTCCGTATAATAAACTTGAAATATCTGGTTCTAAATTAACTTTTGCAATAGATTTTCTTTCAACACTAACAATTACGCCGTTATCTAACACAACTTTTAATATATCGTTCGAGAAATCGCTAAGTTTGCCTATAAAAACTTTTTGTTTCCCAAGACCACTAATTTCTATTGGTTCATAAAGTTTAACTTTTATTCTGTATCCTAAATATCGTTTAAAATCTTTTTCTTTTTTAAGTTCTCTATAAATACCTGGTGAAGAAACTTCTAAAATATAATCTTTAGGTTCAATGTAATCACAACTGTCTAATATAGCAGACACTACTACACTGACATCTTCACAATCTTTAAGTGTAACACCGCCATCTTTATCAATATATATAGTCAAAACTTCACCTTCTTCAGATGTTTTAGATTCAATATCTACCAAATCAAAATTTTTTGCAGCAAGTACAGGTTCAATAGTTTGTGCAATTTTCTCTAATATTTTTTTATCCATAAACTTTATTTTATACTAAAAATTCATCAAATATACAATACTTTCGTTAATTTTGTTAACTATTTCATCAAAATGAATAATACTTTTTTGTTTTGTTTGTCTAAGATACAACTCTACTTTATCTGGCAACAATTTTTTGCTTACAGTTAATCTAATAGGGATACCAATAAGATCTGCATCTTTAAATTTTACACCTGGACGTTCATCTCTGTCGTCGAGAAGTACTTCAATATTATGCTGGTTTAAAATATCATATATTTTATCAGCAGTTTCTTTAATTTCTTGATCGTTATAGTCTATAGGTAAAATATATACAGTAAACGGAGCTATTGTTGGATACCAGATGATACCATCCTCATCATGGTTTTGTTCAATTGCAGCAGCTACTATTCGTGAGACACCTATACCATAACATCCCATAATAAATACTTGTTCTTTATTATTTTCATCTAAAAATGTAGCGTTCATTGATTTAGAATATTTTGTTCCAAGTTTAAACGTATGACCAACTTCTATACCTTTTGAAAACTTTAACGAATTTTTTGTTTTACATCGTGGACAGGCATCGTTTATAGTTATATTTCTTATATCTGCAACTATATCTACGACAAAATCTCGTTGATAATTTATATTTACTAAATGATAATCGATTTTATTAGCTCCTGAAATTGCATTTTTAATTTTTAAAACAGAGTTGTCTGCAACAAACTTTATTTTAAGGTTTCTATAAACAACATTTAGTCTAACTGGTCCTAAAAAACCTACAGGGATACCAAAAATTTGTTGTACAACTTCTGCAGAAGCAAGTTGTATCTCGTTAACATTTAATACATCTTTAAGTTTTGTTTCATTAATTTCAAAATCACCACGAACTAGTACAACATAAATTTCTTCTTTATTCTCTTCATTAATGTAAACTAAAGTTTTAATAAACTTTTCTTTAGGCTGATTTAAGAAACTACTCACTTCTTCCACTGTACGCATTTGTGGTGTATAAACTTCTTCTAATTCTTTTTCAGCTTCAGCATTGTCTTCGTCTAAAGATATACATTCAGCCTTTTCAACATTTGCAGAATATCCACATTGACGACAAAAAACAATTGTTTCTTCACCTATAAAATTTTTGTCGTCTTCTTTAACAACCATAAACTCATGTGAAAACTTCCCACCTATAGCACCAGTTGCTGCTTCTACAACAGTAAATTTTAATCCACAACGTTTAAAAATTTTACAATACGCATCATAAACTTTTTTATAATATTCTTCTGCATCTTTTTCATCTTTATGAAACGAGTATGCATCTTTCATATAAAACTCTCTTGCACGAATCACACCAAACCTTGGACGTATCTCATCGCGAAATTTTGTCCCAAACTGGTAAAACATTTTAGGCAGTTGTTTATATGATTTCAATTCATTTCTTACTAAATCTGTAATAACTTCCTCTGCAGTAGGTGATAAACAAAAGTCTGCGTTTTTTCTATCCTTTAATCTAAAAAGTTCTTTACCATACAAACTCCATCTTCCAGTTTCTTCCCATATTCCACGAGGTAACAAATGTGGCAACCATACTTCTAATCCACCAATATTGTTCATCTCTTCACGAATAATTTGTTCAATTTTCTTCAACACTCTTAACCCTAAAGGTAACCATTCATATATACCACTTGCAAGTTTTCTAACCATACCAGCACGAAACATAAGTTTTGAAGAAACCGTATCACATTCAGATGGTGCTTCTCTTAATGTGGGTAAATAAAAATTTGATAGTTTCATGGTATTTCTACTTCAGGTTACCTAAATATAATGTTTTTATTTTAACCTAATAAATTTAAATAAAAAATTCAATATTACAAAAATTTAGAAATTTTGTAAAAATTTGAATAAACTTTTTAGATGAGAATCTAGACTATTTTTAACTTAGACAAGGCAATATCTAATGCAAGGTTTAAGTATCTGTATTCTTTATTAAGTTCTTTCCACGAGATATACTCTAAAGTAATTGATTCTGTCTCCATCTGAGGTAAGAGGTTGTTATAAAACTCGTCTGCAGAAATATGACTATCTGGCGGTGGTGATAAAACTATAGCAATGTTTACTTTGTTTGTTTTACACAGTTCTGCAAACATTTTATAATTTATATTTTCTAAACTGTAAGGTCTATCAAACGCGGCTACAAGCTTATACTTCAAATTATGTTTTTTAATGACTTCTGCAAACTTTTGCTTTATTAAAGCTAGTTCTTGTACTGCATTTTCAGGATAAAAAAATGCTACTTCAATGACATTAACATTAGCTGGCATATCTTGATACAACTTTTGTTCATCAACTGTAGAAGGTTGTACAGTAGGTTGTATTATAGGTTGTTGTGGAGCAGGTTGTACAGACGGTTGTAAAGAGGTACCATAAATTTCTTCTACTGAAATAGTTTTAGGTTTTACTTTTTGTTGTGGTGGAATTTGTTGTTTAGGTGTTGGTGTTGGCGTTGGTGGTTGAACAGAAGGTTGTGGTATAGTTTCATACTTTTGTTGTTGGGTTTGAAGAAGAGATTTTTCTTCTTCAGTAAGTTCTTCTTCCGGTAATAACTCGCTCATTAGACTTTTAACCAAATTCATATCTATTGGTTGGTTGGTAAGTGCAGCATATGCAGTAATCCTTTTTAAAAATCCTTCAAGTTCACGAATATTCGATTTTAATTTTGATGCTACATAAAGTAATATATTGTCATCTACATTAACATTTTCTTCTTCAACCTTTTTCTTTAGTATAGCAACACGTGTTTCTAAAGACGGTGATTTAATATCTGCAATAAGTCCCCATTCAAACCTTGACCTTAACCTATCTTCAAGTGTAGATAATAACTTTGGTGGTCTATCACTAGTTAACACAATTTGTTTACCTAATTGATGTAAAATATTAAATATATGAAAAAACTCTTCTTGAGTTGATTCAGAGTTCGCCATAAATTGTACATCATCTACTAATAATACATCCACACTACTATAAAAATCTCTTAGTTGTTGGATTGTCCCATTACGTATTGATTCTATCACTTGTGCAACAAACTTGTCAGTTGTTATGTATACCACTTTCATTAAAGGATATTTCTTCTTAATATAATGTCCAATTGCTTGCATAAGATGTGTCTTACCTAACCCAACACCGCCATAAATAAATAATGGGTTATAAGTTTTACCAGGATTTTCAGCAACTGCTAACGCAGCAGCATGTGTAAACCTGTTATTTGCACCAACTACAAAATTTTCAAATGTATATTTATTATTTAGTGGCATTCCAACAAATAAAGAAGTAGTTTGTGTTTCTTTTATTTCTTTTTCTTTTTCTTTTGTTTCTAATTCTGTTTCTTTTAATTCGGGTTCTATAATCTTTGAACTTACTTGTTCAACTAAAGTTGTAAGCATAGATTCTAACTCATCAGGTAAAGATGCTTTAGTTTCTTCTTTTATTTGTTTTTCTTGTATCGTTTTATCTTCAACTTTACCTTCGTTGCATACAGAAAATAATTTTTCAATAACCGTAGTTTTAACTTCTTCAGTAAGATCATTTATATATATACCAACATTATATGCAGAAGATAAAACATTAAACGGTGAAGAAATTGAAAGGTTAAGTTCATCTTTTAAAAAAGATATTACTTCTTCAACATCTTCAGGATCACATTTCAACCTTAACCTATATCTATTTTGATATTCTTTAGTTGGAAAAAACTTTAATTCCCAAGAAGTTATCATATTTTTTTAAGAAATACTTAAAAGTAAATCTATAGCAATATCTAAATATGTTGATTTAAGCTTTAACTCTTTAAAAGATATATCTTTTGCTATTGTGACATCAGAAGAAATTTTTTTGATAAAATTAGTTGTTTCCATAGTTCTATCGTTCACAATCAAAAACAATGCAAATATATTATGTTGTTTTATTTTTTCAATAATCACAGAATAGTTTAACACTAAATCTTTATCAAAAGATTCGTATTTAATACATGATGATAACAAAATCTCTACTTTATTTTTGCCTATTCGTGACAAAGTTGAGTTTATATTATTAAAAAATTCGTCCTTACTGTTAGGAATAGCAGAAGGAAATATTAGCATTATGTTAATCTGTTTTCTTTCTTTTTTTTCTTCAGCTTTTGTAGCTTCTGTTACTTCTATTTTTTCTGTTTCCGTTTTTTCTACTGGTAATGATATCTTTTCCTCAATTATAGATTTAACTTCTTCTTTTTGTTTAGTTCCTAGTTGTAGTTGTTGAGAGATCTTTTCTGTTAAAGAACTTTCTTTAATTGCTTCAATTTCATGTTTAAGGTTGTCAACTTTTTTAAAAAACTCGTCTTGTTGTTTTGTATCTTTAGAAGTAAGTTTATCCAAAATCTTACCAAGTTCTTCTAAAATTTCTTCAGTTTTTTTATCAACATTTTGTTGGTTCACAATACATCTCCTTTTATTTGAGAAATACCCCTGAGTTTAAGTTGTAAATCTTCAGGATTGGAAGATTTATCTAACGCTTCTTCAAAACTTATAAGTCCTTTGTTATAAAGTTCTAATAGGGATTGATCAAATGTATGCATCAAATAGTATCCACCAGACTCCATCGCTTTATACAACTCCTGCGTTTTGTTTTCTAAGATAAGTTTTTTTACAAAAGGTGTTCCTATTAACACTTCTGTTGCAGGAACTCTTGATTTACCATCTACACAATTACACAACCTTTGTGCTACAATACCTTTTAACACATTAGCTAGTTGAACTCGTGCTTGTCGTTGTTGATGTGGCGGGTAAGAATCTATTATTCTATCAATAGTTTGTACTGCATCAATAGTATGAATTGTTGACAAAACTAAATGTCCTGTTTCAGCAGCTGTGATACCTGCAGATATTGCTTCAAACTCGCGCATCTCACCTATTACTACAACATCAGGGTCTTGTCTTAGGACATATTTCAATGCGTTTTTAAACGATTTTGTATCTTGACCAATCTCACGTTGTGAAATAGAAGATTTTTTGTCAACATGAAAAAACTCAATTGGATCTTCAATTGTTATGATGTTGTATTCAAAATTTTCGTTAATATAGTTTAGCATAGCGTTTAAAGTTGTTGTTTTCCCAGCGCCCGTAACACCAGCAATAAGAATTAACCCACGGGGTTCTCTACAAAGCTTTATTAACACTTCCTCCGGCAGATTAAGTTCTTTAAACGATTTTATTTCCAAAGGAATTACGCGTAAACTTAATGCTATAGTTCCCTTTTGTTTATATACATTAATTCTGAATCTTGCTAAATCTTTTACAGAATAAGCAAAATCAAGTTCTTGTTCTTCTTCAAAAATTTTCCTTTGTTCTTCAGTCATCATTTCGTAAGCTATATTCTCGATAGTTTCTTTTGAAATTTTATCATAGTTAGTTTTTATCAATTTTCCGTTTAAACGAATCATAGGTGAAGAACCAGCTTTAAAATGTATATCAGAAATACCTGCACGTACCATCAATTTTAACAATTCATCTATTTTCATAAATTTAAATTTTCCAAAAATTTAAATATTTACTCTCTAACAATCTTTATGCTACGGGCATCTCCTCTTTTTTAGAAACTATAGTATATTCCAATTTTTAAGTTTCTCTACTATAATTTCTACAATTTTTTTATAACTTAGTTTATTTATTAAACTCGTGTTCAATTTTTGCTAAGAGTTTTCCACGCTATTCATGCAAACTTCAAATCACATATACAACAATAAGCTCATTTACTATTTGTGCAACAGTTACATCTGTCTCTACTATAACACGACCCGTACCTTCTTTACATCTAACAAAAGTTGTTACTATACCATTTATTTCTATCATTTTTGTCCTGTAAGTTTTTTTATTTACTTTCCTTCAAGCCATTTATGTAAATTTTTAAAAATTTTAATACTCTGTTTTTGCTTGACCTTCTTTTACTATTGCTAAAGAAGTTGATGTACCAATACGCGTTGCACCTGCTTTTACCATTTTTATTGCGTCTTCTAATGTTCTTATACCACCAGATGCTTTAACACCTATAGTTGGACCTACTACGGATTTCATCAACGCTACATCTTCTACTGTTGCACCTGTGGGAGCAAACCCAGTCGATGTTTTAACAAAATCAGCTCCTGCTTGTTTTGCCAACTCACACGCCTTAATTTTTTCTTCTTTAGTAAGATACGCTGTCTCAATTATCACTTTAAGTATCTTACCACGGGTTGCTTCCCTAACTGCTTTTATATCGTCTAAGACAAGTTGATAATTGCCCGATTTTAGCGCACCTATGTTTATTACCATATCAACTTCGTCAGCACCGTTTGCAATAGCTTCTTTTGCCTCAATAACTTTTACAGTAGTCGTGGTTGCACCTAAAGGAAAACCTATTACTGTACATACTTTTACATCAGTCCCTTTTAATAGTTGTTTACATAAGCTTACATATATAGGATTAACACAAACTGAAGCGAAACCGTATTTTTTTGCTTCTTCACAAAGTTTTACAATTTCTTCTTGAGTAGCATTAGCTCTAAGTAGTGTGTGCTCTATCAATGAAGCAATTTTTTCAATAAACTTCATTTTTAATAATGCTAGCGGAAAACTTATTTAAAATATTTTTTTCATTCCATATATACTTATCTTATTCTTTCCTTCAAGCTTTGACATATATAAAGCTTTATCAGCTAATTTTATCAAATCCTCACTATGTATTTTCTCTTCAAAACCAGTCATAAACGAAATTCCAATAGATACTGTAGACTTAAGTTTAAAAATCTCATTATCTTGCTGGATTCTAATCTCTAAATTTTTAATCTTATCTCTAGCAGTATTAGCAATTTTTAATGTTTCTCTAAGATGTTCTTTTATAACATCTTTATAATTTTCTGAGTTAGGATAAATTTCGTGTGGATAAATAACAATAATAGCAAACTCATCCCCACCATAACGAGCAACAATATCTGTTAACCTTACTGACTCTTTTAAAATCTTTCCTATTTCCTTAAGCAAAAGATTTCCTATCTCATGACCAAAAACATCATTTACTTTTTTAAAATCGTCAATATCTAACATAATCAAGCTTAAAGGACGTTTATACATCTTACTACTTCTATAAATTTCTTCATTTAATTTATTAACAAAATAATCATATCTATATACTCCGGTTAAAGCATCTATTATAGCTTCTTTTTTTAAACGAAAACTTTTCAATACAAACTGAATCTGGTGTAAAATCGTATCTAAAAACTCAATATCATTTTTAAAATCTTTTTTCAAATTTTCTTTCTCATCAAGAATAAAAAAACCATCGGCAACATCTTTTTCACCAACCGAAATAACAACCCCTACTGGAAAAACTTTAAATAATTCTTGAGAATTAACAATATCTAATGGTAAAGAATCTTTTATTAAAATTTTTCCTATACTTTTAATTTTATTAGCAGTATAAATATCTATTTTATAAATCCCGGAAATATTTTTATCAACTCCGAACCCATCTAAAAAGCTATAAACATCTTCATCTTTAAATAAAAAAAGACCTTTTGAATATCCCATTTGCATCGCAGTCTTAAACAATGATTGTATTAACAAATTTATATCTTCTATTGTTGAAAAAGTTTTTGTTGATTCTTTTAAAATTTCGTAATATTTCTCTTTAAGATCTTTATCTACTACCTCTTCTTCTTCTTTTCTATTTTTTTCTGAAAGATCTGGAATTTCATATATATCTTTTAGCAATTCATACAAATATTTCAAACCATCTTCTTGTTCTGAAGTTTCAATTTGAGAAACAAATTCGCCATCGTTACATAAACTTTTTAAAAAAAGCAAAAATTTCTGTACAGTTTCTTTATCAAAGTTAAAATAGAAAACATAATTAAACTCAGGGTTTAATGACTTAAACTCTTTTAAAATCAGTATATTATTTTCTTCCAAAAATCTTTTTAACTCTTCTATATCATCTTGTTGACATTTAAGTCTAAGTCTATATTCACTTTTAGAACCTTTCTTAAATTCTTTAAGTTCCCATTTATGAATCATGCTTCTGGACAAACTAATATCCTAAAGTACCATCTATTTTATTTTCTTACCGGTCAATGAAGTGACAAGATAATTAACTACAATATCAGCAGCTGTCTCAACTGTAAGTGCTTCATAAACGAAAGAACATGTCCAAACAATGTTCCCAGTCTTTTTTTCCACAAGTCGAGCAGAAACTCCTACAGTAGAATTTGTCGCTATAATACTACTATCCGGTAACCCAAAAGCTGGACCAAGATTATACACATAACTCCCACTAATCTCTGTCAAAGGTCCACTCATCACAACTTGCTGTTTTTCACTTTTTTCACTACCAGTATAAACAAGATATTTTTTTTCTGGAATAAATCTTGTTACTGAGCCCAATAAAATATATTCCACTTCGGGAGAATCTTGTTCTTTAATCGTGTATCCACGTTGTAATAAGTGTTCTATTATAAGATTCTTAATCATTTCACCGCTTGAAGTAAAATTGCCATATGGTTTAAATTCGCCTACTGAAATAACACTTATTGCTTTGGGATTAAATTCTTTGTGAAAAGTACCACGTGGCGTAGTACATCCAAAACAAACAACTAATGTAAAAAATATAAATATTTTCATTCAATTTATTTAGTTTAGTTTTTTCAAAACATTAATGTGTTTTTTTGCTAACTGTTTTAATGATGTATCTTTTGTATTTTTAAAAACATTCTCCCAATAAACTACAGCTGTATCATATTCTTTTAATTCTTCACAAATAAACGCTAATAAATAATTTGCTAAAACATTTTTTTCTTGCTGAAGCCAATATTGTAATGCAAATATCTTAGCTGTTTTAAAATCCTTTTTGCCAAGATAAGCAATAGCTAATAAAATATCATTTTGTTGTTCTCCATTAGTCTCTAACAAACTTATTGCCTCATCATAGTTCCCATAGTTTATTAGCTTTATTACTCGCTCCATCAGTGTTTCAGAAAAAAGTATATTCACATACATAAAAATAAAGACTAAAATTATTTTTAAATTCCTCATTTAAAATTTTCCTCCTCAATAAGTTTTATTTGTTGAATTCTCCTTTTATGTCTTTCTTCAGGTGAATTTTCTGTACCCAACCATATCTTTGTCCATCTATATAAAATTTCTGCTGTTAAATCAGAACCACAAATTTTTATTCTAGTTGGGAAACAAATAACATTCGCAAAGTTATGTTCCGAAAGTAATCTGGCAACCTCATCTGAAAAACAAATCCCAGCTTTTATACCTTTAAACTTATTTGCTACAATACACATTCCTTCACCTGTAGCACATAGTAATATTCCTCGCTGAGCTTCGCCTTTTTGTATAGCTAACGCAACTTTTTTTGCATATTCAGGATAATCACAGGATTCTTCAGAAAAAGTACCAAAATCAATTATTTTATATTCTTTACTTAACATTCCAACAAGCTGCGATTTTAATTTATATCCGGCATGGTCTGATGAAATAGCTATTATCATAATATGGTTACATGTATATGGATAAACTTAAATATAAAGGCAAGATAATACAGTATACTTTGTTTTGTAATTTTTATTAGATTCATAAAAAATCAATTTTGGTCGGGGTGAGCGGACTTGAACCGCTGACCTCTCGCACCCCAAACGAGTGCTCTAGCCACCTGAGCTACACCCCGAGTAGTAAATTTTCAATTTTCTATATTTTAAAATTACAATAAATTTTAAAAAAAATCAATATAAAGTAAAATATTATATTTTGTCACAAAATTTTGTATAGTAAAAAATATGATAAACGAATGCATCGTTGTATCATCGTTAAGCAAGAATTTTGGAAAACTACCAGTTTTTTTAAACGCAAATGTTTCTATTGAAGAAAACACTATAACTGCGTTATCAGGAAAAAATTCTTCTGGTAAAACAACTTTTCTTAAACTTGTTTCAGGTTTTTTACTTCCATGCTCAGGCAAAATTTTTATCTACAACCAAGATATATCAAAAAATAGAATGTTTGCAAAAAAAACTGTATCTTTTACAATGAATACTGATTATGGATTTTATCCACAACTTACTTTAAAAGAAAATTTAGTGTTTTTATGTAAAGCATACAACAAAACTTTTAACGATGTATCTCCTTTTATTGAGAAACTTAATTTAAAAGATTTTCTAAACACTCCTTTCTTCTTATCTTCTTCCGGTATAAAAACACGCTTGTGGTTAATAAGTTCTCTTATAAAAAATCCAAAAATATTACTTATTGATGAACTTACAAAATCTGTTGATTCTGAATCAAAACAGATAATTTATGATTTAATAAAAGAGCTTAAAACAAAATATAAACTTACAATACTGTTTGTTTCACACGATGTAAACGAAATCAAATCCTTGTGCGACCAATGGATTAAAATAGAAAACTATAAATTCGTAAAAATTAAATAATCCTATGACTAAATATTTTAATTTAGTCAATTCGTTTATATACAAAGAAATTAAAACGATATTTTCTTACAAATTTCATTTTGTTATAAAATTTTTATTTTTATTATTTCAACTTATTATCTTTTATTACTTTTGCAGTTTAATATCAAAAGATTACTTCAAATTTTTATTCTTAGGATTGTTGTTCTCAAAAATTTTTTCTCACACAACTACATTGTTAGAAACAATCAAACAAGACCAATTTGCACAAACAATATATATTACTTTTTCTTTTCCTTACTCTGAGTTCACAATATTGTTGTGCAACTTTTGTGCAAAAACAACAATTTTTTTAATTGAACTTTTAATCTTTATTATCTTCAGCATTTTGTTTTTTAACATAAAGCTAAATCTACAACATCTAATTTTTTTGATATTTTTTACAATCTACACAATCATTATTTTCTTATGGTACACAATTGTTAGCAGTTCTTTAACATTTTTGATAAAAAAATCAGAACATTTGTTGTATCTTATAAACTCTTTGATTGACATTTTGTCAGGTGTATACTTTCCAATTTCAGTTTTGCCACCAATTTTACAAAATATAAGCTACTTACTTCCAACAACCTATCTTTTATCATTCCTAAGAAATACAATATCTCAGTCAAAAATTACATACGAACTTTTATTTTATCCAACAATATTCGGTTTTATCCTTTTACCAATAAGCATTTTGATTTTTAACTTTGTATTAAAAAGGATGTTAAAAATCGGTAGATTAGCAATATATTAATTTTTTTCCAACAACAGTCTATGCAAAAAACATACTGCCCTCAACAGTAAAGAATAAAACCGATAAAGATAAGCTAAGGGTAGAAGATATCTATTTTTCAAATTATATCTTTTTAGCAAAAACTTATACGAAGGAAAAAATTTTTTTGTCAAAAACTGAATTTTTTTATCCAACGGCAAAACAAGAAATTCTAAAATATGTCCTTTGTAAAAAATTTTTTTGTTCAAAAAAAATTTAATCCAAAAAGGAAGTAAATTATCAAGATCTATATTAATTTGAAATTTTGATTTTATTATCTCAATATCCTTTACCCATCTTTCATCAATATAATTGTGTTCAATGTACATATGGTAATAAATATGTCGTACCATTTCTTCTGGGGGAAGAATATAAAATTTGTCTACTTTTTGCAGTTTATTAAATAACATAACATTTTCTTTTTTTGAAAGGTACCATAGTTCACAAAATATATCAATTTTTGCAGGTCTATCTTCAGAATACATAACATTAGGATCAAACGGCATGTTTTTATATCCAAGAACTTTTAATAAATTTACAAATTTATCATAATCTTTTTTGTTTACTAAAACATCAATATCTTCCATATCACGCCAAAAACTATATTCTGCAAAAAGTTCAACAAGTGCTGCCCCTTTAAGTAAAACAAGTTTAATATTATGCTTCTCACATTCATCATAAATTTCTTCTATTTGTTTGTGTATCAAAATATTTTTTGCAAGTATTGAATTATTCATAAATATAAATTAATTACAGATGCAAATAAAACAACTCTTTCTTACATTTTCACTTTAAACTTATTTCTGTTGCACAGCTAAAGCTGTGCCCTACATTTTTTCTTAATCTCATTCTTTGAAAAAAAATTTGTAGGGCAAAGCAGCAGCATTGCTTTCACTTTCAAAATATTGGATAAGCTAAAAACTGTGCCCTACCATACCTTGACAGTACATAAAAAACTCTGCATCTACAATTTATTTTTTAATAGTCACGTCTTATCTGAAACACTAACTACAATTTTTATTTTGTAAGTACCTGATTATTTTGTTTTTTCAGAGATTATTAAACAAGGAATTTCTCCAAGTGAGATTTTGTAAACAACATTTTGTTCATCTTCTATTATTTTTTCACACAATATTTCTTTGTATTCATTATCTTTAAAATTGAAAAAAGTTAAATCCGCGTTATTTGACACAATCTGTAATTCAAAATTCCTAATATTTAATCCATAAAGATCTTTTGAAAAATCTATTTGTTTTACAATCTGCTGTTGAACTTTCTGTGTTGAAACATAAATATTATAATTTATTTCAGTAGGCAAAACTTCGGGTGAAACAACATTTATTTTCAACTCTCTAATTGAAATATTTTCTGTTAGTTCAACAGGTAAAAAATATACAAGATCATAAACAAAAATTTTGTTTATACTATCAACAAATTTTAACTCTGTCTTCATTGTCAAAACTTTTGTTTCTTTATATTCTTGTATCTCTTGTTCAAACTTCTCTTCGTTGATAGGTTCTGTTGTCTCTTTAATATCTTTTGGTATAAGCAGTGATTCTTTCTTAACTTCTTTTTCTTCTTTCTCTATTTTTATAACTTCTTTTTTACCAAAAACTTTCTCTCTGAATAGTTTATAAAAATTACCAATTTTATCAATTTCTACACCTAAAGTTATTTTATGCACAAAACCTAAAACTCCATATGACGAAATACTATAGTCAATTTTTGTTCCAAAAAAATTTATCCCTAAACCACAAGAAAAACCTGTGTGTTGTTCTTCTAAATACCAACCATAAGGTTTGTATTTATAACCTAAACGCAAAAATATAAGTGAATCAAAAAATGATGGTTCTACACCTATCGCAAAATACATATTTTTTATATTAAAAATTGGGCAACAAAATTCTGAATATAGTTTCGTATCTTTATATTTGTACCCAACAGATGTTAAAAGTTTTGTAGGTAACAACCACCATCGTTGTGTATATCTTACAGGGGAACCAAAATTTTGTACTGCTATGTTAAACCATAAATTGTTTTTTATAACTTGCGCGCCTATATCAGTTGCAAAACTATACCCTGAAACAGATTCAATCTTTTCATACAAAAACTTTCCTGTTAATCCAACATTGATGTTACTTCTTATTTTTTTACTTATTCCGAATCCAGTTGCAACTGAATATACATCATAATAAAACTCTGGCGAAGTAATTTGATAAACATTCACATATTCAGGATCAAAATCTTTTTGTCCAGTTCGTCCTTCAATATATGTACTGTATAATCCTAAGACACCTACTGAAAGAACATATTTCTGATTTGGTAAAACATAACCTATAAAATTACTTTTTGTCTGTTGAAACATTTCACTATGAGTAACACAAACTTGTCTATCTCTAATATTTTTTAAAACAGCAGGGTTTGAAAATATACATCCTATTTCGTCATAAAACGATGAACTTGAAGCAACTGCATCTTGTCTTGCAGTAGGCAAAATTTCTAAAAAATTCATTGCAGTATTTTGTGCAGATAAAATTGTAGATAAAGATATTATACCAAATATAATTATTTTCATGAGATTCTCTTTATATCATCCTCCCGTAGTAGTAGCCGACCCTTAAAGGTCGGCTACGGGAAAACTAAATTAATGTATAATAGTGAAACGTTTTATAACATTTTTCTTTTGTTTCTCATTTTTCCCTTCTACTCTGAAAATATACAACCCTGTTGCAATATTTTTTATGTCCCACTCAATACAATGTGTTTTCCCAACATCTTCTTCTTTATATTCTTTTTGTTCACTTTGCCATACAAAATTTCCTGCAATATCATATACATAAACTTTAACTTTTGCAGGTTGGTACAACAGAAACTTAAAGTATACCTTATCTGCTTTAGCAGGTGAAGGATAAGCATATACATGCTCATCTTTGAATATTTCTGAATAAACAGGTTCGTACTCTATTACACTGTATATGCCCAACTGATAAATTTTTGCTTCAACAAAATTGTTATTTAGGTTAACCTTTGATGTATCCAAAACATACCAAGAATTTGTCTCTTCGTCATAAAAAACAATCCTTAATTTTTCTTTGGTTATATTTTTAACATCTTCTTCTTTAAAATATATTTTAATTGTAGATACTGTTTTAAACTTAAGTTCTGATGGTGAAAGTTTATATGTATTATTATGCAACGGTTTTGAATTACCAAGTTGTGGTGTTATATCAACTTTCTCAATTTTTATCTCCTCATCTGAAAGTAAAGCTCCTTTTTCAATTTTTAATTCCAATTTCCTTTCATCTTTTTTGAAAACCAAGTATACTTCTTGTTGCGCAGTAATTTTTATTTTATATTCTATTGTTATATTTTTTGTCTCAGATGGTTCTGACTCATAACCATACTTACTTATTGCAGTAATGTAATAATAGTATACTTCCTGTGGTTCACATGTTTCATCAATATAATACGTTGATTTAGGAATTTGTTTTAAGAGATAAAAATTATCTGTTGTCTTTGAAGATTTATAGATTTTGTATCCAACAATAATATCTTCTTTAGGTAAATCCCAAGAGATTATTACTTGTATTTTATCAAACAAAACTTTCTGATGTAATGTTAAACCAACAGGTTTGGCTGGTACACCATCTGCAATTGGTATTACAAAAACAAGTTGTGAAGGTTCAGATTCTTCATGATTTTTATCCACAGCAGTAAGATAGTACCAATAAGTATTGTTTGGCAGAACTGAAGAATCAATATAATATGTTGTCCCTGATGGAACTTCATAATGTAGTACAAAATTTTCGTTGTTTGTGCTTCTATATATTTTATACTTTACAACATCATTTGAACCAGAACCATCATCTTCTGAAAGAGTCCATATAAGGATAACTTTTTTACCGTCATCGTTTGGATAATCAAAAGCAGTAATGTTTGTTGGTGGTTGTGGTGGTTGTGTATCTTGTACTTCTTTATTAGCAATTGAATAAGCTGAAACTATTCTTGTTTTTTCTGATTCTAAATTATGTTCGTTAACAGCAGTGATATAATAATAAAAAGTAACACCTACAGGACAATATGTATCTATATAAGTATATGTTGTTTTAGCAACATTATAAAAATAATATGTCGGATAAAAACTTAACCCGTCAGAACTTTTGTATATATTATATCCAACAACTTTTGAAACTAAAGATTCTTCGTCTTCCGAATAAACCCACATTAAAGTAAGATTACCACCGTTATCGTCTGGTGTATCAAAGACAGTAACCCCTCTTGGTGGCAAAGGTTTTGTAACAGAAGAAATATATACAGAAACAATAGGTGTTGAATCTGACTCAACACCGTAGTTATTTTCTGATGTGAGATAATAATAGTATGTAATACTATTTTGTATTGTATCAATGTAAAAGTATACAGTTGAATCTACTTTTGTAATTTTATCATACAACACAAAGTTTATTGTTGAAGATGCTGCACGATACAAGTTGTAAGAAACAATATTTGTTTGTTTTTCCTGTTCTTGTTCCCATCTTAACAATATTGTTGAAGAAGAAATAAATCTTGTAAAACTGTCTAAAACAAAAATTTCTGGTGGATATGGTTTCTCAGTTGGTGGAACAAAAACCGAAACTGGTAACGAAAATATAGATTCTGAACGTTTATCAACTGCTTTAAGTTTATAATAATATGTTGAGCCACTTAAAGGTGTATCTATAAAAACAGTTGTTCCTTTGGGAACAGAATTAATTAGAGAATAATTTATGCCATCTGTTGCTCTATAGATATTATATTTTCTTACATCATTATTTCCTGATGAATCATCAATTGATTTTGTCCATGTTAGTTTAACATCTGTCCTATTCACAAGTAAAGCTGAGAGATTAGTTGGTGGTAAAGGAGAATTGTCTACTATAACATTGTTAATTGCGTAAGTTGTAGTGTCTAATTTTACTCGTATAGAATATTTACCATCAAGCATACTTTCTGTTGACCATAAAAATTCAATTTTGTTTTTCAAACTACCAGTTGTTATTTCTACCCAAGTGTTTTGATTACTATCATAGTATTCAAAATAAAAATTTTCGTTGTCATAACCTAAAGAAACAATTGTTGTTGTAGTTTTGTTTATTACAACATCGTTATGGTCAGGAGATTTTATTGCTAAAAACTTCTCAAGTTTTATTCCATAAAACTTTCCTGAAGTTTCAGTAAAGTATATCCATCCGTTAGAGATCGCTGCTGAACACAAAATAGGGGACGAAAAATTATACTCAGCTAAAACTTTGCCTGTCAAAATATCTATTGCATAAAATTTACCGCTGTAGGTACCAAAAAATCCTATGTTACCACATACTGAAACAGGCGAAGTGAGATTATATGATGTTTGAGGTGTCCTAGCTACAGTAAAATCTTTCCTCCATAAAATTTGTTTTGTTGTAGTAGATACACATATTACTGTTTGACTTGAGTAGTTAACAGAAGCTTCACTCCATAATGAAGTTGGATAAATGTTTATTAAAATTTTATCTTCAAATACAGCAACAGAGTTGTTATCAGTTGCAATATTTGTTAAAGGTCCTGTTGACCATAAAATTTCTCCATTTGTTTTATCTAAAACATACAAACTTCTTTCAATATCTCCTGCATAAAGATAAATTTTGTCTTCTTTTATTGCAACAGATGTTTGGTTGAAACAACTTGAAAATTTTTTTGTCCAAAGAAACTGTTGTGTTTTTAAATCGTAACATCTTAAATTACCATCGTTTGTTGTAAAATAAATTTTTCCGTCTGAATAACTTATTGATGAATAACTGAAACTTCCTAAATCAATCTGTTTTATTAACAAACCTGTTATTTCATCAATTATATAAAGTTTTCCATAAGGAACACCATCTATTCTTGGCCCTGAAACAAAAATTATCCATGGATTTTTTTCTTCACCTATTATTTCTTCATCTTCAACTATTATTGGTGAAGAAACTGACTTACTTTTTGTATCATATGTCCACAAAGGTATACAATCTTCATCAAAAGAATAATATTTTTTAAAACAATAAAGTTTACCATCAAATGATAAAACATAAACATAATTATTCCAAACCAAAGGTGTACAATCAATTCTTCCAGATGTTGAGTATTGCCACAAAATTTCGCCTGTGTATGCATCTAACGCCCAAATTGAAGTATCCCGTGCAGCAAAATACACAATATCATCTTTTACAACTGGTGAGCCAATAATCTCACCTTGTACCTCTATTTCCCAACCAAGAGGTGTAATTAATGGTATTGCAACTTCATATTTTGCTCCACATCTTTTATAATCAAACCTTAATGCCTGCCAACTGGAACAATAAAGTGAACAACAAAAGAAAAAAACAAACAAGCAGATGAGTAGATGGGTAAATGAGTAG
>CAZLOB010000028.1:0-8512 GCA_964561135.1 uncultured Elusimicrobia bacterium
TTCAACGGCGGGGTAAACATCGGTGAATATGGTGAGTATGTACTTGTTATAGTTTCCCACGGGATTAATAAGGTCCCACCTTCTGAAGGCAAAGTATGTACTTTATATTGTATGTCATATATTTGTGAACCTGTGTCGTAGAAGTCAATATCGTATCCGTCGAATTTAACAGAATTTGTCCATGATGGTGTAATTGTGATTTCTGTATTAACCATTATTGGTGTTATGGTATCAATTGTAATTGCGTAAGTTGATGAATACATTGAGAAGTTACCTGCAGCATCTTTCGCTTTTGTCCTCCACCAATAGTCACCAGTAGATAGTGGTTCAACAGGTTGGAAGTACGAAGTTGTGACTTCTTGCGAGATGACCGTTGTTGTGAAGAACTGTTCAGTTGAAATTTCTATTATGTAGGATACAACTTCGTTTTCTTGTGGATGTGTCCAGTCGAACGCAGGTGTTTGGTTGTTTGTCACAGTTCCGTCTTCAGGTAAAACTAAAATTGGAGCAGCTAGTGGTGTTGTATCAATGATTACTGAAAAAGTTGCTAACCATAAACTATAATTTCCAGCGTAATCTTTTGCTCTTACCCTCCAGAAGTATAAACCTTCGGATAGAGTGAGGGTCAACGATGAAACTTTTATCCCTGTTGACGAGTAAAAGATGGTTAAGAATTGGTCAGTTGAGATTTGTAGGTCATAACTGTCAAGCCCTGAGTGAGTATCAGTTACATCACTCCAGTCGAAATTAACTGTTGTACTTGATAAAGCCGTGCTGTCTGCTGGAGAGACCAAAGTTGGTGCAGCCGGAGCAACAACATCTTTCCTGATAAAGAATGCATCAACCCATGTTGATGTGTTCCCTGCTAAGTCAGTTATACGAACTGAGACATAATTTGTCCCGTTTTGTAATAACGCGAAATCTACAGACCAGTTTGTAATATAGTAAGTAGCATTTATACTGATAGCAGTAGTTGTCCATGGGATAAGTTGAGAACCTGTTTGTCCAGTTGAAGTCCAGACAATGTATTCAAACTTGTCAAGACTGTAGAATTCGTCAAATGCGTCAACATCGTAACCTGTTAGCTTAGGTGAGTTACGCCATATTAAATCACCACCAAGCTCGTTGTTTGAAATTGTTGGTTTTGAAGTGTCAATTATGACTGCTTGTGTAGTTGACCATAACGAGAAATTACCAGCGATATCCTTTGCTCTTACACGCCAGTAATGTATACCGTCAAATCGTGTTATTGTAGTTTCAGAAGTTGTTACTGTTATAGTTGATACAACAGTCTCAAAGTTTATATCTGTTGAGATTACAAGTTGGTAAAATTCAACCCCGGAAGCGGTGTCAATTGAATCTGTCCAATCATAAGTGATAGTTATGTAATTAGTTACAGCGTTGTCTGCAGGTGAGACAAGTGTTGGTGTTGATGGTACTGTGGTGTCTTTTAAAACATAGAATACATTTTCACCGATTGTAGTGTTTCCTGCACCATCAAAAACTTTTACATGAATATAGTTGACCCCTTCTCTAAGTGGATCCCAGTTTGATGATGTCAAAGTCCATGGTGTTGTATAGGAGTTTATGTTTGATGGAAATATTAAGTTGTCAGTCCAAGGAAGGATAGTTTCTGAAGTTTCATTAGGCGCGATTGTTGCTTTTATCTGGAATTTATGTAAATAAGAACCGCCTGTATCAGCAAAGGTAACATTATAACTTCCTGTGTTAGCATTTCTCCAGGTGTCATCTCCTGGCTGTAGGTCTGTTATTGTTGGTGGGATGATGTCATGTCTATCAAGTGCTAAATGAGCACATTCTTTAGCTGCAACGGAAACTGTTAGTTCATGAACTGTTTTCCCGGTCCATGTTGTACCAGTCCAGTTGATAGTGGTTAAATCCGCGGCTTGGTCAATAATATAGCAAATTATTTTGTTTTGGTTCGGGTCAGGAATAAGACCAAGCCAGTTTATATCACCTGCAAGTGCTAAAGTTCCAGCTGGTGTTTTTGGTGCATTGGATGGTGATGCATATTCACCTGTTATCGGGTTATGCCAGCCGAGCTCTTCCGACCACGCAATGAATGATATCTCCCTTGCAGCAGAATCGCCACCAACTATAATACACCTACCTGAGTCCTTCTCCCAGGCAACATCAGTACATCTTGCAGCATTGGTTTCCATATCAGTATCCTCTGCTGGTAGTGCACCCCAAGTAGTACCATTCCATATACATACATTCCAGTCACGAGCACCATCAATTGAAGTCATACCAATATAATTTGAGTTATCTCTTGGATCAGAAGCAAGCGCAAGCCAGATTGCTGTTGTAGCAATATTAGGTCCAGCAGCTGATTGAACAACCCACGCATTTGCTGTTGATGACCACAAGGAATATCTTGTTGCTGTTCCTTCGCCCCAGAGAATCATACATCTGTTATTTTGTTTTTCCCAAGCTAAGTCAAAACACTCTCTTGAAGCAATTGCAGCTGAGAGTGTCGGAACATAAGTTGAAATAGATAAGAATGTGTTTGTGTCACCATCCCATAGCGCACAGAATATGTCTGAGTTTGAATCTAATGCAGCAAGCATAATTTGGTTTGAATTTAGTCTTGGTTCAAGTCGTAGCCAGTAGACAGCACCTGAGGTTCCAGTTAAAGTTAGGTTTGTTGGACCAATAACCCAGGCAGCTGCTGTCGCTGACCATACACGGTATTGTATTACTCCAGCAGTGCCATTGTAATATGCAATCAAACATCTACCAGAATTCTGTTCATACGCTAAATCGCAATTTCTTACAGCATCCGGCATATTGTTTGTCGTTGAATTAAGTTGATCTATATACTCCCAGGTTGTTCCATTCCATCGGATAAGATATACATTACCTAATGCTTCTACTGCTGTATCTCCATCACCTGTTTTTAATAACGCTAACTTTTCATCACGAAGTAGCGGACATGCTGCCATCCTCACAAATTCAATCCTATGGTCTGACGGGAAAGGAATAGTAGGACCTGTCCCTACGGCACCCCAATCCGGTGGTACCCAGCGGCGAACCTTCGGTACATTTGATGTCCCACTACCCCAGACTAAATGTCCAGTTGCAGCACCTGGCGGTGCAGGACAACTTGAAGACGAGTTTGAAGTAGAGTAATTCCCTGCTTTATCAAATGTTCGTATCATGAAGTAATACGTAGAATCAATATTTAATCCACCGATTATATATTCCTCCATTGAGCCAACAGGTGAAGGTGGGAACGGATTTTCAATTGTCACAGGTTCTGGTGTCATATCATCCCATCCGCTTGGCGGTTCGTTCTCCCAGTATCTTATTACATAATACCCAGCATATTCATCTCCTTCTACATAAGTTCCGACTAAATTACCAGTAAGTTCGTTATCTCCAGGTGCAAGCCAGGTGAGTCTAATCTGTCCTTGGAAACCACCGGGTTCTGCTGATAGTGTTGTTATGGCAAACGGTGCAATGGTATCAGGTTTTGCTTGTACCTGGTTTGATAACGCTAAAATCGAGGTATTGCCTGCAGCATCCTTTGATTTTACTGCAATGTAGTAGTATCTACCTTGCGATAGTCCAGTGATTACTTTTGATTCTGTGGTCCCTGGTTCCTGTGGTGTCCAGGACTGAGCGAAAGTTCGCACATTCGGGTCTGTATCAAAGTTTGTTTCATCAATTGTGAAAGTAGCAAACTTGACTATGTATTCCTGAACACCGCTACCAGGGGACGGGTCTGAAGGTGCTGTCCAGGTTAGGTTTATTTCACCTTCGTTTACACCTGTAGTTGCTGTTAAATCTGTGATCTGTGCCGGTGGGACAGTGTCTTTCTTAACATAAAATACATCGTTTACAACTTTTTCATTACCTGCGAAATCATAACAACGAACTGAGATATAGTTGTATCCTTGAACCAACGCAGCAAAATCTATTGACCAGTTGGTTTCATATGAACTTTCGTTTAAAGATGTGAATATTGGAGTCCAGGGTTTAACTAAAGTTCCTGACTGACCTTGTTCTGTGTAGACAATGTATTCCGCTTTGTCTAATAACGAAGTATAGTCATAGAAATCAACATTGTATGTTCTACCACTAGTGTACCAAGTTTCATCATCAGGTTCGTTATCAACTATACTAGGAGCAGTTGTATCTTTTCTAACAAAGAATACATCTATATAAGTTGAAGTATTACCAACAATATCAACACAGCGAACTGATACATAATTATCTTCGCCTTCAACAAGTGCATCCCATGTTTCAGGTTTTAGTTGCCAATCTTCAGTATAAAAATTTGTATGTGTTGTGACGACTGTCCTCCAGTCGTCCCTTAAAACACCGCTTAAGTTTGGTTGAGAATATACAATCGTCTGAAAGTACGACACACCGGATAAAAGATCTTTAAAATCTACATCGTAATATGCAACATTTGTGTTTCTCCAAATTAAATCTCCGAGTTGGTTGTCAACTACTTCAGGTGGTTCAACATCTTTTAAAATTCTAAATGCGTCAATATAAGTTGATGTATTACCTGCAAAATCGCTTACACGAACAGAGACATAATTAGTCCCGTTCTGTAACAACCCGAAATTAACTTCCCAGTTGTCAACGAAATAAGTTGTCCCCAAGTTTATAGCAACAGTTGTCCACGGGATTAAGTTTGTACCAGTTAAACCTGTTGATGTCCATACACAGTATTCAAATTTATCTAATTTATCTGTTCTTCCTGCTGAAATTTTATCAAACGCGTCAACATCGTATGTTCTTGGCGTGTTCCTCCAGGTTGAATCACCGCCAGATTCATAATTGACAATTTCAGGCGTAGTTGTATCTTTTAAAATATAGAAAACATAGTAAGTTGAAATATTACCTGCGATATCTGTTAACCTGACAAAGACATAGTTTGTTGTGTATTCAACTAAAGGTGTAAAATCAACGGACCAGTTAGTGGTATAAGTTGGTGATGAAATACCTGTTGCTATTGTTCGCCAGGTTAAAATATTAGGCACAGCAACTTCTGCAACTACAGTTGTTGTATGGACACAATATTCTGCTTTTGAAAGCCAGGAGAGGTCGTCTAAGAAATCAACATCGTATCCACCTGCTCGTGCTTCCTTACGCCAAGTTTCGTCACCGCCAAAAGCAAATTCGTTGTAACTAACAATCGCTGGGATTGTGTCTTTCTTAACATAGAACACATTTTCAACAGTTGTAGTTGTCCCAGCTCTGTCCCACACACGAACTGAAACATAATTCCAGGATGATTTACAAGCATCAAAATCTATGTCCCAGTTTTGAGTATACGAGTTAACATTTGTGGATATGAAAATATATGTCCAATCCTTGATTACTTCGTCTTCAATGTTTGGTCCTGCACGGATTATGTATTGTGCAGAATCAAGTCCTGAGGCTGGGTCTGAGAAATAGACAGGGTATCCACCAGGTCTTACTGTGTTTCTCCAAGTGCCATCTCCGGGTTCGTTATCAGTAACAGTTGGTCCTGTAAAGTCAGCTACAGTTTGTGATTCCGGCGGTGTCGTTGAAGCTGGTGGGTCAGGTTCGTCACTGTTCCCTGCAAGGTCAAATGTAACAATTCTAAACCTATAAATTCCTTCAGTTGCTGCTGTGAAAGTTATTGGGTTTGTTGTAGTTGTGGTATAAAGTGTCCATGTATATGGTGGCTCAGTTTGTAGTGTGTAGTAGAGCTTGGAGTACTGTATCCCTGAAGGACCATCATCTACTGCTGTGTAGGGAATATTGAAAGTGCTGGTTGATGCGAAAGCAGGTGCTTCAGCAGTTCCTATTGGTGGCTGTGTATCTTTTAGAATGTAGAAAGCAGATGTCAAGATTGTGGTTGACCCTGCTATATCAATAACACGAACCGAAATATAGTTTGTACCCGGATGTAAAAGTGTCCATTGTTCCTCAGTTAACATCCAGTTGTCCGTGTATGAAGATTCACCTGAGATTGAGACACCGCCGTCAGACCAGTCAAATACAAAAGGTGCAACTTCCCAGCCAACCGTTGATGCACAGATCTGGAACTTACTTAATTTTGACCCGCCAGTGTCAAAGAAGTCCACATTGTAGACACCGTCGTTTATCCTACGCCATGTTGTATCCCCTTCTTGTAGATTAACAATCGTTGGCGGTATTGTATCCTTTAGGACAAAGAACGCGTATGTTGGTGTTGTTGACACATTTCCTGCGAAATCTGAAACACGAATTTTTATATAGTTTGTTACTTCACATAATAATGCTTGCCATACGGATTCCGGAAGTTTCCAGTTTTGTGTATATGAATATGTGTTTGTAGTTAAGACTGTTTCCCATTCCACTAGGTAAGGAGGACTTAAGTCTCTCTCTACAGTTAAAGTGGTTGATACAAGAACTTCAAACTTACTCACTCCAGAGCCAGAAGTTGCATCATGGAAATCAACATCGTAAGTGGCATAATTAGCATTTCTCCATGTTGTATCACCTGTTTGATTGTTAATTATTGTAGGTAAAGTTGTATCTTTTAGAACATAAAACGCGTCAGTTAGAGAATCCATATTATATCCAAATGTAGGCGACCATGAGTTGTCAAATACACGAATTGAAACATAACTTTTACCTTCGGGTAGTAACTCCCAAGTTGTAGAGTTAAGCGACCATGGATCGGTGTATGAAGTTAGCCCATAAATTACTGTTTCGTTTGTTGTCCAATCCTGAATTGTAGTTCCTGTTCCAAGCGGTCCTGACATAATTTTTGTTTGGAACTCTCTTAACTTTGACCCGCCTTCATCCACAAAGTTAACATTATATAGTCCATCGTTTACTCTCCGCCAAGTATCATCTCCTAGCTGGTTATCAATAATCGTTGGTTTTGTTACATCTTTTAAAACATAGAATACATTGTATGAAGTTGAATACTGTAATAAGTTGTCCCAAGCACGGACGGATACATAACATGTAGTATCCTCAGGTAAAACAGCGAAATCAACAGTCCAGTCAAGAGTGTATGAGACAGCGTTTATGTTAGTAGCGATTGTAGTCCAAGGTTTGATTTCTGTTCCTGGTGTTTGGTCAGGTGTGGAGTATATTGTGTATTGAACAGTGTGTAACTTTGACAACTTATCTTCAAAATCAACATCGTAAGTGGTTCCTGGGTTGTTTCTCCATTGGTCATCACCAAGTTGGTTGTCTATTATAGTTGGTGGTGAAGTATCAACGAGCAGGGTGTAGGGGATGGAGTATAGGGAATAGTTAAAAGCGTTATCTTTTGCTCTAACACGCCAATAGTAGATACCCTCGGGAAGGGTTCGTGTTAACGAAGTTGTAGTTACAAACTCAGAAGATGTAAACACAGAAAAATCAGAAGTTGTGGAGATATAAAACTCATAACCGTTAATACCTGAACCGCCACGAAAGGCAGTATCGTCGCTTTCAGTCCAAAAGAATGTTAAACTCATTTGATTTGTAGTATAGTTGTCTATTGGTTCTAACAAGTTAGGAGTTTCAGGAGGAGTGGTGTCAATCAGGATGGTAAAAGGTGTAGCAGTTAGGGCAAAGTTTCCTGCAAAATCTTCAGTACGGATACGCCAGTAGTATGTTGCTTGTATAACTGTTAAAGTTGCGTTTGTTAGAACTGTTGTAGATGAATACACAATTGTTGTAAAGTCAGGCGAAGTTGAAAGTTGTAAAGTGTAGCTTTTTAACCCGGAAAAATCGTCAGTTGCTATTGTCCAAGAAAAGGTTTGTGTAAGCGAGTTTGATATAGTACCGCTAGATGGTGAAACAGGATTTGAGATGCTCGGTGGTGTAGTATCAACCCAAACTTTGAATGGTGAGGAGAAGTCAGAGTAGTTCTCAGCCAAATCCTTAGCGCGGACTCGCCAGTAGTATGTGGACTGAAATGGTAGTGGAGTGCTGTGGCTTGTCAGAGCAGTTGTCGTTGAATAATAAATTGTACCAAATTCTGAATCTGTTGAAACTTGTAGTATATACACTGAAGTACCGGATGTAAGGTCAGTTGAGGTAAGCCACAAGAAATTCACAGTTAGTTGGTTCGTAGCGGAATTATCTAACGGTGCTGATAAAGTTGGCACAGGTGGTGGTGTTGTATCTTTCCTTACAAAGAATACATCGTAAACGCTTGAGGTGTTCCCTGCAACATCATACGCTTGAACTGAGACATAATTTACACCTTCTCTTAGTGCGTCCCAGATATAAGTTTCCGCAGTGAAAGTTGCAGGGACAAGCCGCCAGTTGTCCGTATACTCGTACACACCGTAGGTTGAGACAACTGTTGTCCATGAAAGCAGTTTAGTCCCTGTTCTCAATGGATCAGTCCAGACCTCAACATCAAGCCCGCTTAAATACTCCCCTGCGCCAGCTTTAAAATCCACATCATAGTATTGCTGAAGGAAAGTTGTTGATGAGTTATACCATGTATAATCTCCCTCTTGGTTGTCAGTAATAATAGGTGCTGTAGGTGTTGTTCTTTGGACACGGAATGCAT
>CAZLOB010000029.1:0-5444 GCA_964561135.1 uncultured Elusimicrobia bacterium
CTCCCGTAAGTTATCTTTCTTTACCACAACCTGACAGTTACTTTAACACATCGCTTACACTAATATCAGGAACCGTTATAGATGATAATTTGTCAGCAGGCAGTGGTGTTAGCCAGATGAGGTTAAAGATAACACGAGTTGATGCAAATGGTACAACATGGTATTTTACAGCGCCTGGGTGGTCAGATGTAGGTCCTGCCGCTGAGATTATCATTACACCAGTTTTAATAAGTGAAGCACAAAAGTTATACGAATGGGAATACGATTTTACAGATTGGGTTGATAATTACAAGTATATTTTCCATGTAAAATCAAGAGATAATACTCACTTGACTACACCAACTCCTAACTGGGAAGAAGAAAAATCTTTTGTTGCATATTTTGATACTACAAGACCAACATCTCGTGTCACAAGACCGCCACTTACTGCTGCTGGATACGACCAAGCAATAGCAACAATCTCAGGTACTGCAGAAGATTTGAATTTGTATGCAAGCAAAGTTGATAAAGTTGAAGTTGCAATAAAGAGGTTGTCAGACGGTTTGTGGTGGGGTGGGTGGACTAACCCGCAGTGGGTTTCATCAACAGAACATATATGGTCAACTGCTACTATAACAGATATTTGGGTATCTTCAGTAAACTGGGTTTACAACATTGGTTCTTCAGCATGGACTGATACAACTTCCTATTGGGTAATTTCTCGTGCTCAAGACCGCGCTACTAATTATGAATCTAACTGGTCAACGAAACAATGGACTTGTGATACAACACCGCCTACTTCTGCTATAACATTCCCTGAAGAAGATCAAATTCTTGATTATAAACCTGTAATACAAGGAACTGCATCAGACCCTGCTCCTGGACAACTTAAAAAAATTAAAATTGCTATACAATATACAGGTTCAGGAACATCTGCTAATGGTATAGAACCTAATGAATACTGGTCAAAACCTGAAGATGTTCCAGGAACATATGCGGACTGGGTTTCAGGACCTGTCTGGCTTGAGAAAACAATTACTTCTGAGAACTGGAGTTATGATACAACAAGTGTAGCATTTGACGCTACAGTTTCGCCTGGATATCCATATAAAATTTATGTTAAAGCAGTAGACCAAGCAGAGAATGAACAACCTACAGCTGTGACAAGAAACTTTAGGTATGCAGCACCTTTGCCTGAAACAAAAATTACACGTCCTGCAAACGAACAGTATTACAAAATAGATACAGCGTTCTCAATCGAAGGTACTGCGAACCAGTATACAGAACAATCATATGGTGGTGTATGGGTGAGGATAAGTTCAGGACCTGGGTTTACAACATATTGGAATGAAGATACACAACAATGGTTGTCTTATTCAACCTGGAACTGGACAAATTTAAACGAAGATGTTACACCGAAAACTTGGGCAAGGTTGTTTACACAAGATGCTTTTGTTGACGGTGTAAGATACAAAGTTGAATCACGTGGTTATGGTCCTGCAGGTCCTGAACCTGAAGAAAATATAGAAGAAATTTTCTTCTATTGTGACAGAACACCACCTACTGGAGATATTACACAACCTGAAAATTATAGTCATCATCAAAGTATAACATCAATTGTTGGTACTTCACAAGATACTTCACCAGGTATTATAGATTCTGTAAAGGTAAGGATAAGAAAGTTTATCTCGCCTGACAATTGGTATTACGCAGGTGGTTATTGGACTACTGACAGTGGTGATCCTAATATTTGGAGGCCTGCAGTGGCAAACGATGGCGCGTTTGATTCAAACAATGAAGCTTGGACTTATAGTGTAGAATTTCCTACTGAAGCATGGAAAGATGAAAGAGTGCATTATATACAAATTCGTGTGTATGACAAATCTCGTGAAGGAGGAAATCTATACACATCGCCAGAAATAGAGGTTGTGATAGACCGCACTGCTCCTACTTCAGGTCTTAGCTTCCCAAATAGTCCTTTGCACAATAATATCCCAATAATTTCTGGTACAGCAGCTGATACACCACCTGGTTTATGGCAAGAGGTTAATATAAAGATAAAACGTGAAGGTGCTACAGAAACACGATACTGGACAGGACCACCATCTAACCTGTGGTCTTTGACAGAACAATATGCTTCAACACAACCATTTACTTTTTATCTGTCTTCATGGACATATACAGATGTTTCTTGGGTATCCGGTTATAGATACTCAATTTATACCAAAGCGAAAGATCGTGCTGGTAATGAAGAACCTGAAACTCTAAGGTTAACATTTATCTATGAAAACAAACCACCTGTTTCAGTTGTAGCATTTTCTCCAACTGAGAATGCGAAGTTGAATATGTTAACTGTTATAAGTGGTACAGCAGATGATTATCCTGACAGTTCAGAAGCAATGTATGCAACTGGGGTGTCAACATTTGAAGTTGCTGGTGGTTTCAACGAAGGTGTACAAATTGCGTTAAGAAGAGTTTCTGATGGTATATATTACGGCAAAACACCACCTGCTGGATGGAACAAAACAGAACCAGAATGGATTTATGTTCATTATTCATCAATAACAAAACACTGGTATATAGAAAATGTTGAACTTGGGACATTCTTAGGAGCAGATAATCCTCAAGATGGTGTATATCAAATAATACCGAGGGCAAAAGATAACGCTGGTAATTTTGAAGTGTCGCTTAATACAAGAACGTTTGTATGGGATACAACACCACCGTCATCCTTGGCAACATATCCACAAGATGGTTCTTATGTCGCACATCTCACACAAATTACAGGTACTGTTTACGAAAATGTTGCAGGTATATCAGAAGTTAAAATAAGATTATCTTCACCAACAGTTGATGGACCATATTTCTGGACAGGCTCATCATGGACTACAACAGCAGGCGATTATTTGACAGCAGAGATTATAGGTGGTGCAGGTCAAGTTGGTATCTCTACATGGACCATAACAACAGGTCTTCCATCTTTAGTTGATGGTGTAACATATTACATAGTTTCAAAAGCAAAAGATTTAGCAGGAAATTATGAAACATCTTGGAGTACAATATCTTTTGTTTGTGATTTAGTTGGTCCACAAGTACAGATTGTAGAGCCAAATGATACAACACCACAAGATTATTCTACACCAAGACTTTCTGTTTTAACAACAATTTCAGGTACTGCAACAGATGTAGGTGTTACTCAGATACAAAAAGTTGAATATAGAATAAGCAGGGTTGGGTTGTATTATTGGGATGGTGAAGGATATTCAGCTGCTGATTATAATCTTACTGATCCAGAAGCAGCATGGTTTGTTGTACAATCAACGGTTACACCACAGTATTCGTTATGGTTTATTACTCATACGTTACTTACTGATGCAAGATATATGGTTGAAGTACGTGGTGTTGATGTTTTAGGCAATTATTCAGTTTTGTATTCAACTATAACATTTACTTTTGACCAAGATGTACCAGAATCAGTTGTTAACTACCCGCCAAATGGTTCAATAGTAAGAACTGTTGGGCAGATACGAGGTACTGCAAATGATACTGGTATAAGTTATCCTGGGACTGTAACACAAGTTCGTATCGCAATAAGAAGATTATCTGATGGTAAATGGTACGATCCTACAGCAGCAGGTGGCAGCGGCGATTTCGTCCAAGAATCATTCTTCCCAATAATTGCAAACTTAGTTGGCAACGACTGGTGGTATGATATATCTGACTCTAAATTTACATCAGGTACATCGTATTATATCACAACTGAAGCACGAGATGATGCATACCCGCCAAATATTGAACAATGGTTCCATATAAGATCATCTACATTTACCTTTGATAACACACCACCTGAAGTTGTCATACAAAGACCACCAACTACTCTGCAGTATTATAATCAAACAAACTTAACAGTTGTTTCAGGTACTGCAGCTGATGCTACATCAGCAGTACAGACAGTACAAATCCGTATACAACGTTCTTCTGATGAAAAATGGTGGATAGATCCTGACGGTGACGGTGTTGGGATATGGGCTGTTTCTGGTACAACTGAGATACCATGTAATGTAGCTTCATTACCAACATGGAGTTATAGTTTGGCAAACTTTGAGGCAGACCATGCTGTAAGATACGATATTTGGGCACGGGCATGGGATGTGCCAGGGACAACTTCTTCCTGGGTAGGACCACAATCGTTTGTTTATGATATTGGTGTACCATCAGCAGCGGTTGTCTCACCATCAAACGAAAGTTTTGTTAACACACAAATTACAACAATTTCAGGTACTGCTTGGGATGAACCCGCAGGTATTGCGTCAGTAGAGATAGCGATTGCGTCAAACGCTGTCTCACCGGCAGGTTCATGGTGGGATGGTGCTTCATGGACTGCTGCATCAGAAGTGTGGTTCTCAACAAATGTTTCATATAACTATATTCCAACACCTAATATATGGGTTCATACAACACCGCCGTTAGAAAATGGTAAAAAATATTTTGTTAGATTAAGAGTTACAGATCGTGCAGGTAATGTAAGAATATTAGATTCGGTTAGGTTCACTTATGATGCAACACCACCAACAATTGTTTTACAAGAACCACAAGGACACGGTCCTGATAATAACTATGAAGGACCAAATACTTTGCCAATAATTTCAGGTACTGCTTTAGACGTTTCGCCTGGTAATGTTGCATCAGTGCGTGTGTGGATAACAACGAACCCTGCTTCACCATGGTATTGGAATGGTACATCTTGGCAAGAAGAAGAATTTTATTTCACTGCAGATATAACTGATCTTCCAACATGGAAGTTAGAACAAACAGTTTATGGTAATCCATGGGTACACAATGTGTTATATAGAATCATAGCACGTGCATATGATTCTGCAGGCAACCCTTCAGGTATCGCTTCAAAAGATTTTATATACGATGCTGCATTACCAATATCTACAATAACATATCCAACTTCTAACATAAACGTTCGTGCATTAACAGTTATTTCCGGAACAATGTTTGATGCACAATCAGGTGTTGCAAAAGTAAAATGTACAGTAAGACATCCAGCTGGTACTTTCTGGGACGGTTCAGGATGGGTCTCATACGATCCTTCTACATGTTGGCTTGACGCTGTTGTCTATCAAACAAGTTATGTGTTTACTAACTTACCAACAGTATGGGATGATAGAACTGTCTACAGATGTTATGTCAAAGCAGAAGATAATGTGAACAACATCCAGCCCGATCCTTCTGACTGGTTAGCAGCAGGCGTACCGTTTAGAATCGATTATTCTTCACCAACATCTGTTATTTCAGATGCTGTTTTACAATCCGGCACAACAAAGTATCTTCAAGGTTATATAACATCAGTTGGTGGTACAGCAAACGATTTAACAGGTGGGTCAGGAGTTGCTGAGGTAAGAATAAGAGTAAGACGTGCTGACGGTTTATATATGAACGCAGCTGAGAACGACTGG
>CAZLOB010000030.1:0-21562 GCA_964561135.1 uncultured Elusimicrobia bacterium
TACGAAAGAAATATGGAATTTTATTATACCTTTTGGCATATAACTTAAACCCACTTTTCAGGTGGATTTGTGCGGAGATGCTTTTTTCAACTATATTATATAATTTTTTATTCATAAAATCACTAAAATCTGTTTCAAAAATACTTATAGATTTATGCATTTTTAGATTCAGCATTGCTTATTTTTAAGCAAACTTAAAAGTTTGCCCTACGTTGGTTTTTATACAAAAATTTTTGATATATTTTTTAGTATCTCTACATATTTACCTGAATCAATATCTCTTTTTGTAAACGATGCACAGGTGAAAGGTTTTTTGTTACATAAAGATTCAAGTTTTGAAAAAAATCTTTTGTTTCCAAACCCTCCCAGTGTACAAAAAAATGAAACAGAATTAAACTTCTGGCAATAATTTTTTACAAAAGTTCTTATTGCAGGTGGTATATTCATTGCCCAAACTGGGCTACAAATTATTATATGTTCGTATTTTTCAATATTTGTTTGTAAAGGTTTTATTTTAGTAAGTTTTTCTTTTGCTGCTTCGAAACTAGATTTTAAAAAACCTAATATTCCTTTTCTTTCTTTTAACTCAATGATTTCTTCTGTATCACAAGTTAAAATTTCAGCAATTTTTTCTGCTAAAAGTTTCGTTGTGCCGGTAAGTGAGTAATATATGACTAAATTTTTATATTTTTGTTCCATTTATTCTAAATCTATCAAAACTTTTTTTAGTTTATTAAGTTTTTCTATGTTTAGTTGATACATTACTTTTGTCTTTTCAACTTCAGTTTTTGGTGCTTTTGTTAGAAATTGTTCGTTATTAAGTTTTTGTTGCAGTATTGATACAAATTTTTCAATTTCAGCAATTTCTTTTTCGATACGTTGTTTTTCTTTATTAAAATCAATTATTTCTTCAAGTAAAACATAAAGTTCTACAGTACCTAATTCTTTTGTAACTTCAAACACTGCAGTTGAAGAATGTTTTGGTTTTTTAAATTCTTGTTCTGTTTTGTTTAAGAATGTTGTCTCATTAACAGATGCAAGTCGCTGAATATAAGAAACAAAATTTTTTAAAACATCAACAACTTTGTTGTTTTCAGCAGTTATTATTATATTTGGTTTTGAATTAGTTTGCAACTTAAATTCGTTCCGTATAGTTCTTATTTCAGAAATTATATTTTTTGTTAATTCAAAAAATTTTACTTTTTCAAAATCAAACTCAAAATTTATCTCATTTGTTGTTGTGAATAATGTTTCAAGAATACTTTCTTTTTCTTCTGGTAAAAACTTTTTTATATTTTGATAAACATATTCTGTAAAGAATGGTGTTATTGGATGAAGAAGTTTAAGTATTTTTTCTAAAACAAAAATTAACAATCCTAAAGTATAAATTTTAGAATTTGAGTTTTGTAGATTTATCTTTGCAACTTCTAAATACCAATCACAGAATTTAAACCATATAAATTCATAAAGTTCGTTTGCAATGTTCCCCAACATATATTTTTTATAAAGTTCGTTTATGTTAGAAACCAAATTTTTAAGTTCGTACAAAATCCAATGTTCAGCAATACCAAAATTAGCTTCGTTAAAATTAGTTGAAAAATTTTTTATCCAGCTTTTGATTTCTTCAACATTTTCATCTTGGATGTTAAGCATTATAAAACGTGTCATATTATAAATTTTGTTCATAAAATTTCTTGATGAAACAAAACTTTCCTCAGCAAGATGGATATCACGTCCTGCAGTTGTTGATGAAACTAATGAAAACCTTAACGCGTCAGTACCGTATTTTTCAACAATTTCAAGCGGGTCTATTACATTGCCTAACGATTTTGACATTTTTTTACCGTGGATGTCCCTTACAATACCATGAACATATACTTCTTTAAAAGGCACCTCATTTAAGAAATGTAGTCCCATCATTATCATTCTTGCAACCCATAAATACAAAATTTCATATCCTGTAACCAAAATTTGTGTTGGATAAAAATATTTTAATTCAGTATTATTTTCGTCTACACCCCAGCCAAATACTGAAAATGGCCATAAAGCTGATGAAAACCATGTGTCTAAAACATCATTATCTTGAGTTAAATTTTTTGATCCACATTGTGGACATTTTTCTGGATTTGTATAAGAAACAACTACGCTACATTCTTTGTTTTCGCAATACCATATAGGAATTCTGTGCCCCCACCAGATTTGTCTTGATATACACCAATCTTTTATGTTTTCAAGCCAGTTCAAAGTATATTCTTTGTAAACCTCAGGATAATACACAACTTTGCCTTCATATATAGCATCATATGCTTTTTTTGCAATATCTTTCATTCTTATAAACCATTGTTTTGAAATAAGTGGTTCAATAACAGTACCACAACGATAACAAACACCAACATTGTGTGTATAATCTTCAATTTTTTCTAAAAATCCTTGTTGTTTCAAATCTTCAACAACTTTTTTTCTACATTCAAACCTGTCAAGTCCACTGTATTGACCTACATTAACCATTTTTCCGTTTTCATCAATAACTTTTATAGCGTCAAGATTATGTCTTTGTGCGATTTCAAAGTCAGCTGTGTCATGAGCAGGGGTTACTTTTACAGCACCTGTACCAAACTCTGCTTCTACAACATCATCAGCAATGATTTTTATTATTCTGTTCATCAATGGCAGAACAACTTCTTCTCCGATTAAGTTTTTGTATCTTTCATCATTAGGATTTACAGCAACTGCTGTATCACCAAGCATTGTTTCAGGACGTACTGTTGCAACTGTGATATAACCTTTTTTGTTTTTAAACGGATACTTTATATACCAAAGATAAGATTTTTCTTCTTTATATTCAACTTCAATATCAGCAAGTGCAGTTTGACATCTTGGACACCAGTTAACAATTCGTTCACCACGATAAATATATCCTTGTTCAAACAAAATTTTGAATGCTTTATATACAGCTTTTGAACAAACTTCATCCATTGTAAAACGAGTTCTTTCCCAATCACAAAGACAACCTAAGTATTTAAGTTGGTGAAGGATTGTATCGCCGGTTTCTTTTCTCCAATTCCACATAAACTCTAAAAATTTTTCTCTACCTAATTCATGTTTTGTTTTACCTTGTTTAAGTAGCAGTCGTTCAACAACATTTTGTGTAGCAATACCTCCATGATCTGTACCAGGAACCCATAAGGCGTTGAATCCTTTCATTTTCGCAACACGTATTATAACATCTTGGAGAGTATTATTTAATGCGTGCCCCATATGAAGAGCACCTGTGATATTCGGCGGTGGGATCACAATAACAAATGGTTTTTTAGAATAATCAATTTCAGTGTGATACAACTTTTTTTCTAACCAAAAACTTAAGATATCTTTTTCAACATCTTTTGGGTTATATGCTTTTGGTAGTTCTTTCATAAGATTTTTTTAATACAATAAAATTTTTTCAATTGCAAGTTATGTGTTGAATTAAGTTTTAAATTTTTATATTATTAAAATTTAAGTGTGAGAAATTTTTATGAAAAAAATTTTTTTGTACTATTTTATATTTATGGGAGTAGTGAATTCTTTAGGTTATTCTGAAATTTTAGATGAGAATCGTTGTGTTGATTGGAGTAAAGCTGGGTATAATGGTGGTGTTGATCAGATACCTTTTATAAGTTCTCAAACATATGTCTACTTTAATGTTAAAGATTATGGAGCAAAAGGTAACGGTGTAGATGACGATTATCAAGCATTTGCTAATGCTATATCAGCAGCAAAAAATTATGCTAAAAATAATAATACACTTGCTGTAGTTTATGTTCCAGAAGGTGAGTATTTGATAAAATCTAAATTATTGTTTCAAGATTGTGATGGTGTTGTATTAAAAGGTGATGGATATAAGAAGACAAAATTATATTTTGAACACTCTTCTGGCGATTGTTTTGAAGTTGTAGCTTACAGAAGAGGAACTTGGGTGAATGCAGTAAGTGGATATAATAAAGGTTCAACACAAATTTTAGTCTCTGATGTTTCACAATTTAAAGTTGGTGATATTGCTGAAATACAACAAGATAATGATCCTGATATAATGTATACTAACCCTGAATGGAATCAAAGTTGGGCACAGTATGCAGTAGGACAGTTTTTTAGAATAGTTGGTATAAATGATAACACTTTGATCATAGATCCACCATTAAATATTAGTTTTAGGCAGGATTTAAATCCGCAAGTAAGACGAAACAATTTGGTTTCTAATGTTGGGTTTGAAGATTTTCATGTTGAAATAAGAAAATATATTGACTGTAGAACGTTTTATTTTAAAAATGCAGTAAATTGTTGGGTAAGAAGGGTTTCAAGTTATATGACATCTAAAGTACATGTAGGAGTAACTACATCTTTAAATATAGAAATAAGAGAATGTTATTTTAATGATTCATACAGACATGATGATGGTGGTCATGGGTATGGAGTTGAGTTAGGACTTCATGTCACAAATTGTTTAGTAGAAAACAATATTTTTAAACGTCTTCGTCATTCTATGATGGTTCATATTGGAGCAAATGGTAATGTTTTTGGTTACAACTATTCAATAGAACCATATCAAAATCAATCTCCTGGATGGACACCGTGTGATATTTCTATCCATGGGCATTATCCATTTATGAACTTGTTTGAAGGTAATATTGTTCAAGAGATTGACTATGCTGATTATTGGGGGCCATCAGGTCCTGGTAATACGATGTTTAGAAACAGGGTTGAATCTGAAGGAATTGAAGTAATGGACCATTCTAATTATCAGAATATTATAGCTAACGAAATCGTACCTACAAGTAGTGTTGATATAAAATTTGACAATACGATAGATACTACAACATTGATTATCCACGGAAATAATATAAAAGGTACAATACAATATGATCCTAAAATTTCAGACAGAAATTTTCCTGCATCATATTATAGAAAACAGAAACCGAAATTTTATCCACAAGATATGCCATGGCCTTCTATTGGATATAATATCCAAAATGGGGTAATACCTGCGAAAATAAGGTATGAAACAGGAGAGTATATTCCAGAAGAAAGTTCGGGTGATGGTGTTACAACATATAGTTTAAATGTAGAAATTATTCCATTTGGTTCAGGTAGTGTAAGTTTGACTCCTGCAGGCGGTGTGTATGTAGCGGGGACAACAGTTACGTTGACAGCACAGGCAGCAGGTGGTTGGGTGTTTAGTAGTTGGAGTGGAGCGATAAGTAGCACACGTAATCCTGTTAATATAGTTATGGATGAAAACAAGAGTATAACAGCTAATTTTGTAAGGTCTAGTTATACATTAAATGTTAGTATAAACCCACAAGAAGCAGGTTTTGTAATTTTAGATCCACCTGGTAGTATTTATCCTGTAGGAACAGAAGTTACGCTAATTGCTACAGTGAACAGTAGTGATTATATATTCAGTAATTGGAGTGGTGATTTAATCAGTAATCAAAACCCTGCTACAATAATTATGGATTCTGATAAATCAGTAACAGCAAATTTTGTTTTAATTTCGTCAACACAAAATTTTAAAGAAACAGATACGTATATAATTACTGTAAATAATGATCAACAAAATAGAGAAGTTATTTTTGGAGAAGTTCAGAATATCGATGGTGTTTTTATTTACGATACGAAAGGTAAACTTGTTTTAAAAGTTGATAATAAGTTAGATGAAAATTCTGTTAATAATCTTTCTGTAGGAATTTATTTTTACAAAATAGTTTATAGAGATAATAAAACTAAAACAGGAAAAATTGTTATAGTTAGATAAAACTATGAACCTTAAAAAACTTGATGATTACAGATATCTTGTAGAAAAAACTGGTAAAATGCGTGTACCAGGGATTATCTATGCTAACGAACATACAATAAAAAAAGTTATTGAAGACAAAGCTGTACAACAGGTTGAGAATGTTGCAACACTTCCTGGTATTGAGAAAGTTTCTTTAGCAATGCCTGATGTACACTGGGGTTATGGATTTCCAATAGGCGGTGTAGCTGCGTTTAGAATTTCAGATGGTGTTATATCTCCTGGTGGTATTGGCTATGATATAAATTGTTTATCAGGCGACAGCGAAATCTTGACAGAATTTGGCTACAGAATAAAAATAAAAGATTTTGATAAAATTTGGCAAAAAGAAAAAATTGTTAGTTTTGATTTTGAAAAAGATGAAAAAGTTAGCACAGATATTATAAGGTTTATAAAATTTAAACCTAAAACTGGTGTTTACAAAATCACCCTACAAAGTGGACAAACAATTATTGCTACAGATGACCATCCTTTTTATACTAAAGATGGGATGAAAGAGTTGAGATACTTAAAAGTTGGAGATGAAGTAGGAGTTTATCCGTTCGAAGGAGTAGAATATGAAGAACCAAATGATAAAGTTTTAGTTTCAGAAGAAGATTTGGTAAAAATTTTTTATAAAATAAAAAAAGTAAACAAAAGTAATGCTTTAGAACAAATTCTGAATCAACTTAAAGAAAAAGAACTTTTGCCAGTTAAATATAACTCTCCAAAGTTCCCTATCATTCTTAAACTTTTAGGATACATCTTTGGCGATGGTAATATTCATTTTGTCAAATCTTCTTCTAAAGGTATAATTTCATTTTGGGGGCAAAAGGATACACTTGAAGAAATAAAAAGAGATATTAATAAATTAGGATTTAGTTGTAGGATTTATAGTAGAAAAAGAAAACATTTTATAAAAACTCACTACAAAGAGTATAGTTTTTCTAACTTTGAAAAAGTTGCAGTTGTTTCAAGCAGTAGTTTAGCTTTACTACTTATTGCATTAGGTGCTCCTTTAGGAAACAAAATTTGTTCAGAATTTGGTTTACCAAAATGGATTTTTGATGCGCCTTTATGGCAGAAAAGGTTGTTTTTAGCATCATATTTTGGTGCTGAGATGTCAAAACCAAAAGTTTTTTCAAAACATAAAAATAATTTTTATCGTCCTGTTGTGTCTATAAATAAGTTGAAGTGCTTATCTGACAGTGGCAAAAAATTTTTGTATGATATCTCAGAGTTACTTAAAGAGTTTGATGTTGAAACAAAAAAAATTTCTGTTGATTATTTTTGTAACAAATCAGATAAATGTAGGTTAAGAATAATTTTGTCTAACAAACCACAAAGTTTAATAAATTTATATTCAAAGATAGGGTTTGAATATAATAAAGAGAAACAGTTTTTAGCAAATTGTGCTGTTTTATACCTTAAATTAAAAGAGAGAGTTGTTAAAAAAAGAAAAGAAATTGCACAACTTGTTGGTGTGAAAAGATTGAATGGAGAACCTTTAAAGAGTTTGCTTTATCTTACAGATGAAGATGTTAACTTTAGATTTTTAGAAAGAAGTTATTATGAAGGAAGAAAAGCATTGCCATGTGTCCCTTTGAATTTTTTAAGTTTTGAAGAGTTTATAAAAGAAAGAACCTCAGGGTTAGCAGAAAGTGGTATTCTTTGGGATAGAATTGAAAGAATAGAAAAAGTTGATTTTGATGATTATGTTTATGACTTCACAGTTAGTTGGAAACACCATAATTTTGTAGCAAACAATTTTGTTGTTTCAAACTGTGGCGTAAGACTGCTTAGAACAAATTTAACAAAAGAACAAATAAAGCCATATTTAGAAAAGCTTGTCTATGCTTTGTTTAATAATGTACCATCTGGTGTTGGTTCTACTGGAAAGTTGAGTTTGTCAATTGACGAAGTTAAAGAAGTTTTAAAAAAAGGTGCAAAATGGGCACTTGAGCACGGGTTTGGTTCAAAAGAAGACCTTGAGTTTACTGAAGAAAACGGTTGTATGGAAGATGCGAATCCTGATGTTGTATCACAAAGAGCGCTTGAACGTGGTAGAGAACAACTTGGTACACTAGGTGCAGGGAACCACTTTTTAGAAATACAATATGTTGAACAAATTTATGATGAAAATGTAGCAAAAGTTTTTGGTTTATTTAAAGACCAGGTTACGATTCTGGTACACACAGGTTCACGAGGGTTAGGATACCAAATTTGTGATGATTATATAAGATATTTACAACAAGCAGTACAAAAATATGGTATATGGCTACCTGATAGACAACTTGTCTGTGCACCGGTTGACTCGCCTGAAGGGAAAAGATATTTCCAAGCAATGGCTGCTGCTGCAAACTATGCCTGGGCTAACAGACAAATTATCACACATTGGGTAAGAGAAACAATTATGGAAGTTTTAAACAAATCACCAAAAGAGATTGGTCTTGAACAAATTTATGATGTTGCACACAACATTGGCAAGTTTGAAGAATATGGAGGGAAAAAATATATTGTCCACAGGAAAGGTGCAACAAGAGCGTTCCCAAAAAATTATCCTGGTATCCCTCAAGCATACAAAGATGTAGGGCAACCTGTATTAGTTCCGGGTTCAATGGGTACAGCAAGTTATGTTTTAGTTGGTACAGAAAAAGCGATTGAAGAAACTTGGGGGTCAACATGTCATGGTGCAGGAAGAGTTTCATCAAGGTCTGCAATATTAAAATCGGTCCGTGGGGAAGAGTTAGCAAGAGAGCTTAGAGAAAAAGGTATATTAGTAAAATCGGATTCTTGGAAGACACTTGCTGAAGAAGCACCACAAGCATACAAAAATGTTGACGAAGTTGTTGAAATTTGTCATCAATCTGGTATCTCAAAGAAAGTCGCAAGACTAAAACCTCTTGCTGTGATTAAAGGATGATGAAAATAATTTGAACAAATATGAAAACATGGCATAAAATAATTATAGGCGATTCAAGGTGTATGAAAGAAGTTGCTGATGAATCTGTACATCTTATTGTTACTTCTCCTCCGTATTGGCAATTAAAAGATTATGGAGATAAAAGACAAATTGGTTTTAATGATACATATGAAGAATATATAAATAATCTCAATTTAGTATGGAAAGAATGTTTTCGTGTTCTTCATAAAGGATGTAGACTATGTGTAAATATTGGCGATCAATTTGCTAGGTCTGTTTATTATGGCAAATATAAAGTAGTCCCAATAAGAACAGAAATCATTAAATTTTGTGAAAGTATTGGTTTTGATTATATGGGTGCTATTATTTGGCAAAAAGTTACAACCTGTAACACTACAGGCGGGGCAACTATTATGGGCTCTTATCCATATCCAAGAAACGGAATTGTTAAATTGGATTATGAGTTTATTTTAATTTTTAAAAAACCAGGAAAACCTCCAACTGTAAGTAAGAAGGTTAAAGAGGAGTCAAGGTTAACAAGAGAAGAGTGGAATACATACTTTAGTGGTCATTGGAATTTCCCAGGTGAGAAACAAGATAAACATTTAGCAATGTTTCCTGAAGAGTTGCCAAAAAGACTTATCAAGATGTTTAGCTTTGTTGGTGAGACGGTACTTGATCCTTTTCTCGGCAGCGGGACAACTTCTTTAGCTGCTAAAAAGTTGCAAAGAAACTCTATAGGTTATGAAATAAATGAAGAGTTTTTGCCAATTATCAAAGAAAAATTAGGGATAAATCAAACAACAATTTTTTCAGACACAACTTTTGAGATTATAAAACAAGATGTACTACAAATAAATTTTAAAGAAGAAATAAATAAACTACCTTATATTTTTAAAGATCCGACAAGATTTGATAAAAAAGTAAACCCTACAATATTAAGATTTGGTTCAAAAATAGATAAAAATCATTACGAAAAAGAAAAGTATTTTGTTGTAAAAGAAATAATTTCTCCAGAAATAGTAATTTTGAATAATGGTTTGAGGATTAGATTATTAGGTGTTAAATCTATTCCTGAGAAAAAAAAGCAAGCAATTGATTTTTTAAAAGAAAAGACCAAGGGACAAAAAGTATTCATAAAGTTTGATAGTATAAAGTATGACGAAAAAAATTTTTTACTTTGTTATCTTTATTTAAAAAATAAAACATTCTTAAACGCGCATCTGATTAAAAATGGTTTAGCTGATGTAGATACCACTTTAGACTATAGGTATAAAACGAAGTTTTTAAGTTTAAGAAATAAATCACTAAAAGAGGCAGCCTTAATGTGAGGATAAAAATTACTTTTGATGAAATAAGAAAATATTTTGATATAAAAACTTCTAAATTTCCTAAATATGTTGCTCCACTTATAAATTTAGCAAATCAATATGCTCAAGGGACGCGTCCAAAAGTAGTTGGGCAGATGAGTGAACTTATTCAAGAATTTAAAGGGAAAACACTATCTGATTGGGAAAAGTGGTATTTAAAGAAAAAACCCGAAGCAATAAAAAATGCTACTGAGAAAATCTTACAAATATTGCAAAAATTTAAAAATTCTATAAATAAAATTGATAAAAAAATAGTGGAACAGTGGGTAAAAGATTTGGTCATAGTAAAAACTTTTGTCGGACTAAAGTTTCATGAAGTAATAATAAAGAAAGGTGCAGAAATTAAAAAGACAACTTATCGTTTATCTACTTCACAGGAAGAATCAAAAGGTATAGACGGATATATAGGGGATATTCCTGTTTCTATTAAACCAGATACTTATAAAGGGAAACAATTTTTACCCGAATCTATTGATGTTAGAGTTATCTATTATAAAAAAATTAAAAATGGAATAGAAGTTGATTATACAGAAATTTTAAAATAAAATTTATAAGTAATGAAAATTAAGCCAAAAAGATATATTGTTTGGTCTACTGATAAAGAAATTGATTTAGATAATCCTTGGCTTAGAAAATGGTATATTAAACAAGTGTTAATAAACGGTAGAGACGAAGATATTGCAGAACTTGATTTTAACGAAATAAAAAACTTGCTTGGAGAACTTAATCTTCCTCAAGACATAAGATCTTTATGGGAGGATTACTTTGGTTCTCAAAAGTAAAGGTATTATTACTAAGTTGCAAAAAGAAATTTTGTTTATTTTTTCGAAACTTGCTGACAGTAGAATTTTTTATTTAACTGGTGGGACAGCATTAGCAGAATTTTATCTAGGACACAGAAAATCGTTTGATCTTGACCTTTTCACTACTGGAAGAACTTATTATTCCATTTTCTTATGTTTTTGATGAGATTAAAAAAATTTTTCTTTAAAAGTTGTAAAAAGGTTTGTAACATTTGTTGAATTTGAAGTTTCAGAAAAGGAAGAGATTACTAAGATTCAGTTAGCATATGATTCACTATATAGATTTGAAGTAAAATTGCTAACCATTTTATAGTAATAACTGACAACAAAATTCGTATAAGAAAGTTGCGTTGAAGAATAAAGTTATGAACATAGAACAACAACTAAAAGTATTACTTCGTGGTGTATCAGAAATAATTTCAGTTGAAGAATTAAAACAAAAGTTAGAAAAGAAAAAACAACTTACAGTAAAACTTGGAGTAGACCCAACCGCACCTGATATACATTTAGGACATACAGTAATTTTGCGTAAATTAAGACAGTTTCAAGATTTTGGTCATAAAGTTGTGTTTATAATAGGAGATTTCACAGCACGTATTGGAGACCCTTCAGGTAGAGATACAACTCGTCCTATGCTTTCAGAAGAAGAAATTCTTGCAAATGCAAAAACTTATACACAACAAGTTTTTAAAATTTTAGACAAAGATAAAACAGAAGTTGTATACAACAGCCAATGGCTTTATCCATTAGGTATTGACGGACTTCTACAACTTTGTTCAAAATATACAGTTGCACGTATGCTTGAACGAGACGATTTTTCTTTAAGATACAAAAACAATCAACCAATAACTATTCTTGAGTTTATCTATCCATTACTTCAAGGGTACGATTCTATTGCTGTGAAAGCAGATGTTGAGATTGGTGGTACTGACCAAAAGTTTAACTTGATCGTTGGACGTGAGTTACAAAAAGATGCTGGGTTAGAACCACAGGTAATTATCACGATGCCTTTATTGGAAGGTACCGACGGTGTCAAAAAAATGTCTAAGTCGTATAAAAATTATATTGCATTAAACGATACATCAAAAGATATGTTTGGTAAAATAATGTCCATACCTGATAGTATTATGTTGAAATATTTTGATTTGTTGACTGATGAAGATATGGATAAAGTGAAAGAAATGGTTCAAACAAATCCACGAGATGCAAAGATGTATCTTGCTTATCTAATAGTTAAACAATACTATGGAGAAGAAATAGCAAAGAAAGAAAAAGAAGAGTTTGAACGTGTTTTTTCAAAAAAAGAAATACCTTCTGATGTCCCAGTTATTTATGTTGAAAAAAGAAAATACAACTTAGTAGATTTCCTTGTTGAACAAAAGTTGGTCTCATCAAAAAGTGAAGCAAAAAGGTTAATATTCCAAGGAGGTATAAAAGTTAATTCTAAGAAAGTTGAAGACGTAAATACCGTACTTGATTTTGAAAACCAAAAAGAAATCTTGATCCAGATAGGGAAATTAAAATTTGTGAAGGTAACAAGATAATTTATTTCTCAAAATAAAAATATTGAAAAATTAGATTAAATTTTGTAGCAAATGTAATGAAGGTTCTTTATGATTAAAATTTATGGAGGTGAACAAACAATGGCAAAATGTGGTACTAAAAAGAAAAAAGGAAAAAAATAAGATAGAGAAAATTTGACACAAAAATTTAATTAAAATTTCTGTAATTAAATTTACTTTAAAGAATTTGTAGAAATAAAAAGAAGGGGGAATTTTTATATGTCGAAAAATTTTACTTATTTTATTTTAATTTTGTTGATAGGTACACTTCTAGGCGCTTTAATAGGTAAAGCTTTATATAAACTTTTTCCTTCAGATTCTACAGTAAGAGAGATGTTAGCAATAGAAATAAAGCCTGGACTTAAACCTATAACACTTGATTTAGGTATATTAGATATTACATTTGGTGCTGTAATAAAATTAAATATAACAGCAGTTATAGGGCTTATAATTACGGCCATTTTGTTTAGAAAATTGATTTTATGAAAACTTTGAGATTTGTTCTTGCATCAAGTTCTCAAAGAAGAATAGAAATACTTTCATGGTTAGGATTAAATTTTGAAGTTTGTCCTCATAAATATCATGAGCCTAAAATAAAAAATCATTGTGAGCCAGAAAAGTTTGTTATACAAATTGCTGAAAACAAAGCTAAAAGTTTAAAAGAAGATTATAAAGATTATATTATCATTGGTTGTGATACTATAGTTGTTTTAGGAAATGAAATTATTGGTAAACCACAAAATAAAAAAGAAGCAGAAGTTATTCTTAGAAAATTGTCAAATACAAAACACAAAGTTTTAAGTGGCCTTTGTTTGTACTACCCTAAAAAAAGTTTAATTTTTTCAGGAGTAGAAGAATCTATTGTTTATACAAATAAATTGTCTGAGAAACAAATAAAAATTCTTTCTGCTAAACATTTAGATAAAGCAGGTTCTTATGCTGTTCAACAAAAGAATGATAGGTTTGTTAAAAAAATTATTGGATGTTATTATAACGTGGTAGGGTTTCCATTAAAATTGTTTTTAGATTTATATAGTAAGCTTATATTAAAGTTGTCAGAGAGAAAAATGTGAGTAATAAATCTGATATAAGGTTAGACCAACTTGTCAAACATAACTCGCCTTACGCTGTATTTGAAGAAGTTAAAAATAATTTTATATATCATTATCCTATCTCAGAATTTTTATTATTAAGAAAAATTTTTGAAGATTATATTGATCTAATGGAAGGACGAAATCCAAAATATAAAAAATGTGATGTAAAATTTCATGATATACAACATACAACAGATGTTATACTTGCTTTGTCAAGATTAATTGATGGATACAATTTGAAGAATCCACAAAAAAAATTTCATGTTTTGAAAGTAAAGCTTGTATTAATTGCAGCAATTTTTCATGATATAGGATATCTGCAAAGAATTGATGATGTAGAACCTACTGGTGCAAGATATACCAAAGTACATGTTTATAGAAGCATTGAGATAGCAGAAGATTATTTTAGTGAGAAAAAAAGTTTAAATAAAAAAGAAATAGAATTAGTTAAAAAATTTATTTTGTCAACAGAAGTTAATATTGATATTTCTAAAATTAAATTCAAAGATAAAGAAGAACAAACACTTGCCTGTATGATTTCAACTGCTGATTTTTTAGGACAAATGTCTTCAAGGACATATCTTGAGAAATTGTTGTTTCTTTATAAAGAGTTTAAAGAAGGAGGTATTACTTTTTATAGTTCTGAACTTGATTTATTTTTTAAAACACCACAGTTTTATAGTCTTGTTTTTAAAAAATTAAAAAAAGATTATAATAGCGTGTACAAATATGCTAAAATACATTTTCAGAAAAGATATAGAATAAACAAAAATTTATATCTTATTGCAATAAAAAGACAGATTAAGTATTTAAAAGAAAATATTAAAACTGAAGAAGATCTGTATAAAAAACTTCGCCGTATAGATGAAACAGGAACAATTATTTATTGATGAATTTATAAAGTTTTTACAATTTGAAAAAGGATTAAGTGAAAATACAATCTCTGCATATAAAAATGATCTTAAACAATACTTTTCTTTCCTTAAAAAAATAAATAAGACAATACATAATGTTTCTTCAGAAGATATAACAGAATTTTTGTGGCAATTAAAACAACAAAATCTTAAATCTAATTCTATTTATAGAAAATCTTCATGTGTTACACAATTTCATAAGTTTCTTATTTCTGAAAATATTACTACTAATAACCCTGTAGAAGGTATGATGAGACCGAAACTACAAAGGAAACTTCCTATGGTGCTTACTGTTGAAGAAGTTGACAAACTATTAAGTTTTAAACCAAAAAAGTTTAACGATATAAGAAATAAAGCGATGATTGAAGTTTTATATGCTACAGGGTTGCGCGTGTCAGAACTGGTTAATTTAACATTTGACCAGTTAGATTTAAAAAATAGGTTTATTCGTGTTATTGGCAAAGGTGGGAAAGAAAGGATAGTTTTGTTAAACAAAAAAAGTGTAGAAGTATTAAAAGAATGGATAAAATTAAGAGATAAAAAATTTGCTGGCAAGATAAATAAAGAATATGAAAAATTTGTCTTTTTATCAAAACTTGGAAGACCTATTTCAAGGATTGATTTTTGGGAACAGCTTAAAAATTATGTTAAACAAGCAGGGATACAAAAAAATGTTTCTCCACATACATTAAGACATTCGTTTGCAACACATATGTTAAAATACGGTGCTGACTTGAGAGTTGTTCAAGAACTTTTAGGACACTCTGATATTTCTACAACACAAATTTATACACAAGTTGACCGCCAACATCTAAAAGAGTTGCATAAAAAATATCATCCACGAGGATGAAATTTAGTAAACAGGAGTTAGTAGACAGGGTTTAGGATTAAATATAAACTTTTTTATTGCTTGTTGACAAAAAAATTTTTTAAGTAAATTTTTGTAATTTTGTAATATAGGATTGAATTGTTAAATCAAATTTACATCTTCTTCTATAACAAAAATTAAAAAATGTAGGACAAACTTTTTAAGTTTGCTATTTTTATTTAAACACATGTTGTTGAAGAAAAATTTTTTTATTTTCTTGACAAAAATTTTTGCCTTTTTAATCTATGGAAGAGAAAAAATGTGATGAAATCTTTGATCATTTCGAGAAGAGACAAAAAAGAAAAAAATCTTTGAAAAGAGGGGAAATAAATAATGAAAAAATTTTTGAAAGAAAGGAATTGCAAGTTATGAACAAAAAACTTGTTATTACTTTAATTTCTATTTATTTTTTACTATCAGAAAGTTATACAGAAAGAATAAATTTTAATATTTTTTTTGGTAGAACATCTGTTGAGATGAAAGATGCAAATGAAGAGTTAAGAAATATAGAACAGAGTTTGAGAAATGTGTTAGAAAGTTTATTTGAACTTTTAGGAGGAACAACGAAATCATCATTAAAAGAATTTAAAGAAGGCGATTATTTTACAGGTTGGGTAACTTATGAATTAACAAAACAGTATTCTATTGGTGTAAAAGCTTCATATTTAAGTTTAAATGCACAAATTTTAGTTGAATCTTCAGCAATAGTATTAAATCAACAAATATATGCAAAAGTTGATATTCCTATGAATACAAATTTAACATCTATTATGGTAGGAAATTCTTATTTATTACCGTTATCAGAAAAGTTTCAAGTTTTAGGTTCGGTATGGTTTGGATATAGTTATGCTGATTTTAATGGTTCTGTAAATCGAGAATTTACGGATCAGCAATCTCAAAATTACTCTTTTTCATACAAAGGTGAAGATTTAGTTGCAGAAGGAAGTGTAAATTTACAATATGTTTTATCACAAAGTTTTTTAGTAGGGTTTGAAGTAGGTTATAGATATGTAAAAATCGATGAATTAAAATCAACAAAAGATGTAACAGAAATGGATGTTGAAACAGGCGATGTTTTAAAAACACAAAATGACGAACAACTGCCCTTTGATTATACAGGTTTATTCTATGGTATAAATATAGTTGTTAGATTTTAATTAGGTATGGTTTGAAACTCTTTTCTCTTTAATCTCGGTAAGGTAAAGGAGGTGATAAAAATTATAAAAATTTTTAAATCCTTACCCAAAGAGAAAGAGATTGAAAATACTTTTTAAAGGAGGGAAAATAAATAATGAAAAAAATTTTTGTTGCAGTTTCAATTATAATTTTTGTTAGTTTAATATATGCACAAGAAATAAAACTTGATGTATCAGCTGAATATGCTACAGTTGATATGAAGGATATAAATAAAGAGTTAGAAGACGGAAAATCAAATCTAGACCAAATTGTTGAATATGTTAAAAATATGGGTGGAACTGCTAGCTCATCTTTAACTAAATTTAGCAATGGTGTTTTTGTTTCTTTAGGTTTAGGATATGAAGTAATACCTAATTTGTCGATAGGTCCTAAAATAGGATATTTAAATTGTTTTCCAGCAGAAGTTTCTGCTGAAGGGTCAATATTGCTATTTGGAGTACCACAATCTTTTAAACTTAAATACATTGGTAAAACATATTTAATTTTGCCGATGATTGGTGGATTATATTCATTTCCTATTTCTGACAAACTTACATTTTCAGGTGGTCTATATTTAGGTTATGCATTAGCAAGTTTTATAATAAATACTGAAGCAGAAGGAATAGAAGAAGGAACATCTCAAAAGTATGAAGTTCCATATGAAGGGGAAGGATTTACAACAAATATTTCTTTAGGTATAAACTATACTATTTCTGAAAATGTTGGTATTGGATTCAATTTTGGTTATAGGATAGCAAAAATTGATGAATTAAAAGCAACAAAAGATGTAGAAGAAGCAGAGGTTAAAAAAGGTGATATTTTGAAAGATGAAGAAGATAAAGTAATTCCTGCTGATTACAGTGGTATAAACGCAGGATTAAAAGTATATTTTAAGTTTTGATATCAACTAAATTTTTTGAGTTCTTCTAAGTATTTTTCGTATCCAGTTCTACCGAATAATGCGTAAGTATAATTTTTCCCTAAGACAACTCCTGGCTGGTTATATGCATCAATGTTAAACAATTCGCCTGCGTATCCTGTTGCAAGTTCTAACATATAGATAAGTTGTCCTATATGTTCTTCATCAATTTTTGGTAGAGTAATTGTTAAGTTTGGTCTTTTAGCCTGTGTTAATGAAGCAACTGTTGCTTTTTCTTCTGATTTAAAAAGTTCATTTAATGTATGTCCACATAAATAATGTTCTTCTTTAAACTTTGGTATCTTTATTTCACAACCAAATTTTTCAACTGATAAAAACACAATAATTTTATCATAAGGTCCTTCGCGGTAAAGTTGTAGTTGAGAATGTTGGTCAGTGACACCTAACGCTTTTATTGGTGTTGGACCTATATTGACAATTTGTCCATTGTTGTCTTTTTCTTTCCCTAAACTTTCAGCCCAAAGTTGTCTAAACCAGTCAGCAAAACCATATAACCTGTCAGAATATGGCATCATTACACAAATGTGTTTTCCTTTTTGGTATAAAAGATAGTTTATTAATGCAAAAATAAACGCTTCGTTTTCAAACATATCCTCTGGCTTAACATTTGTTTCTAAAACTTTGTATTTATCAGCCATAGTTTTTGCTCCTAAGAGGAGTTTTTTTATGTTTATTCCTGTTAATGCAGCAGAAACAAGTCCTACAGGAGATAAAACTGAAAACCTACCTCCAACATTTTCTGGAATTATAAAGTCATATTTTGAATAACCTTTATTTACGAGTTCTCTTAAGAACCCTGTTTTTGGTCCGGTAGTTATTATTATATGCTCTTTAGCTTTTTTTTGGCCAACTTTTTTTACAAGCTCGTTATAAAATATAAAAAATGTAGCAAGTGTTTCAGCAGTATCACCTGCTTTTGAAATAACATTTATTAGTGTTTTTCTTAAATCAAGTTCTCTTAACAAACTTTTTGCTGTGTCAGGGTCAACATTGTCAAAAACATAAAGTTTTAAATATCCTTTTCTTTGACTTTTTGTCAAATTGTTCCAAAATTTATCTTTTAATGCAGTTTGTAACGCTATATTTCCTAATGCAGAACCACCAATACCTAAAACTAAAAGCGTATCAAACTTGTTTTTCACTTTAGAAACCATCTTTAGTATTTCTTTTACTTGAAAATTTTCATAAGGTAGTTTTGCCCATCCTAGCATAAGATCAGGTTTTTTAATTTTGTTTACTAAATCTGTGTGTATCTTTACAAATCTTTCTTTATAACTTTCAATTTCTTTTAAGCTTATCCCATGTTCAGCTACTCTTTCATCTAGACAGTTTTTATAATTAAGTTGTATCATAAACTTGCCCCTTTTTGTAATAATTGTAAAAATTTAAATAGTAATGTGATGTACTTGTGGCTTGATAATATAACAAATTTCTTAATTTTCTTCAATTGTTTGAGAAGATTTTTGTCAAATGTCAGATTAAATTGTTTATATAACTTGTTTAAACTTATTGTTTACTTCACGACCAAAAAACTGGCTTGTTTTTTTCTCAACAAGGTTTTGTTTTGACTGTTCTACACACAACACATTTTTAATTTTTTAAAACTTTTTCTGCCTAGATACAACATACAATATATTTTTGAAATGTTTTGATATTGATGCTTTTTGAACACAAAAAAAGCAACCCAATTTAGTTAAGTGTAAGCCACAATGTTTTTAAGTTTTGCTTTTAATTTGTAATCTTTGCTTATTTTGTAAATCATTATGTTTTAGACCTTTTTATAAACTTGATTTTATTTTAAAGATTAAAATATAAAATCAGTAGAGATAAATTTTGAATATCTGTTATTTAATATAGATTTAACTACTTGTTTATTATTTTCTGTTCCTTTGAAAGCAAAGAGAGTTCGTATTGAGAAAACTTTTAATGCATCGCTTACAGAAAGTGTTCCTTCAGCAGAATCTTTTCTACCTGTAAATGGCAAAATATCAGGTCCTCGTTGACATTGTGAATTAAGGTTGATTCGTGAGACCTGGTTTACTAAAACATCAGTTAGTTTTGCTATTTTTTCAGGATTGTTAGAAAATATAGCTACTTGTTGACCATAGTTTGAATTTATCACAAAATCAAGTGGTTCTTCTATATCTTCAAAATATCTAAATGGTACCACAGGACCAAATTGTTCTTCATACCACAGCCGCATCTTATCATCTACAGGATAAACAACTGCTGGGTACATAAAAGTACCAACATTTTCACCACCGTATCTATTTACAACTTTTGCTCCTTTTGATACAGCATCAGAAATAACTTCTTTCAAATAATTTATTCTTTCAAACGATGGTAGTGGCGTAATTTTAACATTTTCTTCCCATGGCATACCAAATTTTAAATTCTCAAGTTCTTCAATGAACCTTTCTATGAAAATATTCTCAAATTTTTTATGAACAAAAAGTATTTTTAAAGCAGTACATCTTTGACCATTATAACTAAACGCACCTAAGATACATTCTTTAACTGTTGTTTCTAAATCAGCATCGTCAAGAATAACAGCAGGATTTTTTGCATCAAGACCAAGAACACATTTTAACCTGTGTGGTTTAGGATGTAAGTGTTTTAATATATCCGCAACAGCACTTGAACCAATAAATGCAAGAACATCAATCTTACCACTTTTCATAAGTGGTGTGACAACAATTTTACCATCACCAAAAACAGTATTCACAACACCAGGTGGAAACGAAGCAGCAAACGCTTCCATAAGCACAGTATGTAGAAGTACACCATATTTCGGCGGTTTAAATATTACCGTATTTCCCATTATAATAGCAGGAATAAGAGTTGTATAAGTTTCGTTCAACGGATAATTATAAGGACCCATACATAAAACTACACCTAATGGTGACCTTCTAACCTGTGCATACACACCTTCTGCTATTATAAACTTAGATGATGCTCTATCAAGTTCTTTTAAAGCATCTATAGTAGCAAGAATGTATTCAACGGTCCTGTCAAACTCTTTTTCACTGTCAGTAAGAGATTTACCTATCTCCCACATTATAAGTTTTACAACAAGATCTCTTTTTTTCTTAAGTTCTTCAACAAATTTAAGTACACAATTTATCCTTTCTTCAACACTCATAGTTGGCCAAAGACCTTTTCCTTTATCATAGGCTTTTAATGCAGCATCAAGCGCTTCTAATGAATGTGTTTCATCCATAAGAGGATACTCACCTAAATACACTTGTTTAAGTTGACCGTTTTTAGTTCTTACCATAACAGGAGAATAAACTTTTTGAAACTCACCATTGAATTTTACTATTTCGCCATGGACTAAATATCTATCACATATTATTGGCTCTATTTTGTATTTGTCTGGAATCTCATTTTCATAAGGAAATATTGCTTCCATCCTACTTTTTATATCTTTCATAATTTTTTACTCCTAAATTTAAAATTTTATAAGTTTAAAGTATGTAAAAGAAAAAAAGGGCAGGTGGGAAAATTTTAAAAATTTCTGTATGACTTATAAATTTTTAATAATAACCTAACAAAAATTACCCCCCTCTATATTTTTAAATTTTACTTTTTAAAACTTTTTCAAACTCTTTTTCTAACGATTTGTTATAAAATGGTAATCCTATAAGTTTAAATTTTTTATTTTCATATTTTAAGTCAGTATCTGCTTTATCTTCTATTTCAAGCAAAAACTTTTGTTTCCATCCTTCTTTAGAATTTTCAAACCTTCCTTTACTATCTTTAAACTGGTCTCCTTTAGATTCAATAAAAATTTGATAAATACTTACAACTTTATTTCTTTTCTTTAAAATCATTATAAAATCAGGTTCAAAAGGTCTTCCTTCATCAAAATCAAAAATTTGAAAAAATTTTTCGTTACGCAATAAAACAATATCTGAATATTTACTCCTTAACTTATCTATAAAGCTATCAATAAACTTTATAAATTCTTTTTCTTCACTCGTTCCATAAAGTTCATTTTGAGCATACCAATCTTTTTCTAATAAATTTATTTTTTCCATCCCTTTAGCGCGTTCATCATCGCTATCTATTTTCAAAATTTTATCTCTAAAAATATCTCTAAG
>CAZLOB010000031.1:0-34361 GCA_964561135.1 uncultured Elusimicrobia bacterium
ACAACACACTTTTTGCATATTTTATTTGTGCTACTATTGGACGTTTTGCAACACAAACATAAGTACAACATCCACATTCTATACAGTCAAACGGTGAAAAAATCTCAACTTTTTCCCATATTTTGTGTTCTATATACAAACTTAAAAAATTTGGCATAAGTTTCATTGGACATACCCTCACACATTTACCACACCTTATACACTGCATATAATTGCTAGAAACCATATTGTTTGTAAAAAATAACACACTTGTAGTAGATTTTATAATAGGTACCTCAAGTGTATGTTGTGCAACTCCCATCATTGGACCACCAAAGATTAATTTATTAATATTGGAAATATCTATATTCAATACTTTCACTATATCTTTTATCATCACGCCTATTGGGACTACAAAGTTACCTTTTCTTTCAACATCACCTGAAATCGTAATTACTCTTTCTATTAAAGGCATTCCTTTAACAACAGCATTGTAAATTGCAACTAATGTAGAAACATTATGTACTACAACACCAACATCCATCGGAAGTCCACCTGAGGGAACTTCTTTATTTAGAACAGTTTTAATAAGTTGTTTTTCAGCACCTTGAGGATACTTTGTTTTAACAATTATTAATTCAATATTAGGGGTCTTTGTAACTTTTTCTTTAAGTTTTTCATATGCTTCAGGTTTATTATTTTCAACAACAATATAACCTTTTAAAGCGTTCAAAATGTGCATAACAATTTTTAATCCTTCGACAACTTCATAAGAATACTCTTGCATAACCCTATCATCACAGGTTAAATACGGTTCGCATTCACAACCGTTAGCAATAACATAATCAATAATTTTATCTTTTGGTGGCGAAAGTTTTACATGCGTTGGGAAAGCAGCACCACCAAGACCTACAATTCCACATTCTTTTATATATTCAACAAGTTCTTGTGATGAAAATCTATAATACTCTTTATACTTTGTATTAAACTCAACAGATCTATTATGTCCGTCAGATTCTATAACAATTGCAGGCGCAAGTTTGTTTAATGTAGGATGAGGAATATTTTTTATATCTATAATTTTTCCAGAAACTGGTGAATGTAAAGTTGTTGAGATCCATCCATCAGAATCAGCAATCTTCTGCCCTCTTAGAACATAATCACCTATTTTAACAACTGGAACAGAAGGTTTCCCAATATGTTGAGACAAGTGAAGATAAATATACTGTGGTATAGGGAGCTTATCAATTCTGTAAAGTCTAGTAATCTTACTTTCTTTTGGATGGACACCGCCAGAAAATCTCATCTTTAACTTTCCAAAAGATTATATTTTTCTACATTTTCTTTAATTTTCTGTTTCCACAACTCAACTATATGTTTATTCTCTTCCTTTAGTAAATGGCTGAACCTTTTTTGTAATTTAAAATATTCTTCAATAGGTAATATCGTTTTTAATTTTCTTACTTTTGTAAGCACACCGTTTTCATATTCTACTATTGGCCAAAAACCTGTTTCAACAGCTAGTTGTGCAACTTTTATACTATCCTGTGGATCATGACCCCAACCTAACGGACAAACAGCTAAGATATATATAAACTTTGGTCCTTTCAACTTTAACGCTTTTTTAACTTTATTTTGTAAATCTATCGGTAGATGGATAGACGCTGTAGCAACATAAACACATTTATGTGCTAACGCTATATCAACTAAATTTTTTTTCCAACGGATATTACCAACAGAATCTTTTCCTACAGGCGTTGTTGATGTATGTGTTCCAGTTGGCGTTGTGCCACTACGTTGTATACCTGTGTTCATATACGCTTCATTGTCATAACAAATTGATAAAACATCGTGTCCTCGTTCCCATAATCCTGAAAACGCTTGTAAACCGATATCAGCGAACCCTCCATCACCTGCTTGCGCTATAACATTAACTTTATCTTTTATACCTAAATAATTTAATGCTGCTTCAACACCACTAGCAACAGCAGCTGCGTTTTCAAATAATGAATGTATAAAAGGGACACGCCACGAAGTATATGGATAACCAGTCGTAAAAACTTCAAGACAACCTGTATTGTTTACAACTATAGTATTTTTTCCTGCAGCATCTATTACTAACCGTGCAGCTAAAGCTTGTCCACAACCAGCACAACCTGTATGTCCTGCTGTAAGCAGTATTTTTTCATCAATCATATTAGTTTCCTCCCAACCACTTTATAAATTTTATATAAAGCTACCTAAATTTTCTTTTTTAACACCTATGAATTTAAACACATCTTTATCTTTATAAGCTTCAATTATTTCTTCTTTTGATACATCTCTTCCACCAAGGCCACATATATAGTTGTTTACAAAAGGTAATTTATTTCCATTACTATACGCATCAAGATATAAACAAGAAACAATATCTTCAAATACAGGTCCTTTAGAACCTAAAGATATACATTTCTCTAACACAATAATCCTTTTAGCTTTTAACAAAATTTTTGATATTTCTGTTGGGAAAGGACGATAAGATATGATTCTAAGAAGACCAACTTTTTCATTTTGTTTCCTTAATTCATCAACTACTTCTTTTACTACACCGGAGATAGAGCCTAATGTAACAAAAATTGTTTCAGCATCATCAGTTTTATATTCTTCATATAATCCGAAAGCTTTTCTACCAAAAATTTTTGTAAATTCATCTGCGACTTCAACAATTTTTTGCTTAACTTCATTATTTAAAGTTTCTTGTATCGCATATCTTGTTTCAAGATACCACTCTGGCCCTACTAACGGACCAAATGTTAACGGATTATCAACATCAAGTTTATACGGTGGATTATAAGGTGGTAAAAACTTATCAACCAACTCTCGTTGAGGTATTTCAACAGGTTCATATCCATGACTTAATATAAAACCATCTATATTTACTATACAAGGCAACATTATATTAGGATCTTCAGCAATTTTAAACGCTTGGATATGTAGATCACAAGCTTCTTGTATCGTTTCAGCAAAAAGTAACACTATCCCAGCGTCTCTTACTACCATAATATCCTGTTGGTCATTCCAAATATTTATAGGTGCTGAAACAGCCCTGTTAACACAACACATCACCACTGGTAACCTCATACCTGCTGCATTAAACAATACTTCTGTCATAAGAAGTAATCCTTGAGAAGAAGTTGATGAATACACACGGACACCTGTTGCAGACGCGCCTAAAACACAACTTGCAGCAGAATGTTCTGACTCAACATTTATAAACTCAGCTTTAAGTTTACCATTAGCAATTAAAGATGAAAGTTCTTCAACAATATGTGTTTGTGGTGTTATTGGATAAGCAGCAATAACAGCTGGTCTACAAACAGAAACTGTTCTTGCGATGGCAGCTGCTCCTTCTAAAAATTCTTTCATATTTTTCTCCTAAAAAATAAATTGAAAAATTTTATTCTTCCTCCATTATGATATCTTTCACAGGGCATATATCTGCACATATCCCACAACCTTTACAATAATCATAATCTACATTATATTCTTTTTTACTCCCACTTATACATCCCTCGGGACACAACAGATAGCATTGTCTGCATCCATTACAATTTTGATGTAAAAACTTAGGTCGTTTTTTAACCCTCCAAGAACCAGTTTTATTTTTTAACGCGGTTGCTGGCGGTAAAATAATTTTTGCAAACATATTTTTTTCTCCTGTTGTAAAAATTTTTTTAACTCAACTACAAATATTAAAGCATATCTTTAGTCGTATTTCACAACTCCTTTTTTATTTTACTTAAGAAAACCAACTTGGCTATCCACTTTTTAATAGCGCAATCTCTTCAACTACAAAAACTTTTTCACATTTTCACTTGATATATTGATATCCTGTCTCAGCAAGCTTCAAGTTTAACTCTAACATTTCTCCTTTAAACCGTTCTTTAATTACTTCATATAACAGATTAATATCCACAATATTTGTTAAAGCACAGAAACTGCCTAACAAAACAGTATTTGCAAAAATTTTCCCCACAGTTTTTAAAGAAAGATCGTTCGCAGGTACACATACAATTTTTTTGTTATTTTTTGAAACGATCTCATGTTCAGAATTAACTAATATAAGACCATCTGATTTTGTTACACCTTCCACATTTTGACTATCAAACAAAGTCTTATCTACAACAATAGAATAATCAGCCAATTTTATTCGTGTTCTAATTCTTATCGGTTTTTCATCATATCTTAAAAAAGCGTTCATAGGAGCACCCATACGTGCAGCACCAAAATGTGGGAACGCGTATGCATATTTGCCTGATTTAACAATTGCAGAACCTAAAATTTGTGCGGTAGTAATTGCACCTTGACCTGCACGTGCAAAAATTATTATTTCTTTCATATGTTTATTTATTCAATTTTAATTGCTTCGGTAGGACAGTTTTTTGCTGCTTCTTTAACTTGTTCTTCATATTCTGTAGGCACATTTTCTTGTTTTACTATAGCAGTATCTTCTGCCATTTCAAACACTTCAGGACAAGTATCTGCACATAAACCACATGCTGTACACAAATCTTTATCAATTTTTACTTTCATTTTATATTCCTCCTTATAATTTTGTTATATTTGTTATATAAAGACAAAAATTTGGAAAATTTTATAAAATCTAAATTATGTTGTCAACAATAACATATCAAATATTTTTTAATAACGTTTTTTGGCAAATAGTGCTCAATAGAAAATTTGTCAGATAAACAATTTTTATAATCAAATTTTTCTTTAGACAAATATATTCTAAAAATTTTTTCAACAAAACTCTCAACAATTCTTTTTCTTGGTTGATTCAAAGAAACAATAAAATTTGAGTCCAAAATTTCTGACACACCTTCAACTCCTGTAGATATTACTGGTTTTTTAAGTATCACAGCTTCTAAAACAACATTTGGCGAGCCTTCCCAATAAGAGGTTAATAAAAACAAATCACATGCGTTTATGTAATCATAAACGTTTTCTTTATATCCTAAAAATTTAACATATTTATCAACATTTAACATTTTTGTGTATTTTAACAAATTATTATATTCATCACCATCACCTAACACTACAAAAATATACTTTCTTTGAAGACTAACATTACTAATTTTTTCTACAAAAAATCTTACAATATCTATTAAAAGATCAAAACCTTTTTGTTTATGTAACCGTCCTACTGAAAGAATAAAAAAATCTTCTTTGCTAATTCCTAATTCTTTTCTTATTTTAGTCTCATCAACTTGTATTCTAATCTCGTTAGGTTCTATAATATTTGGTACAACAACAACTTTTTCTTGTTGTACTTTCTGTACTTTTACAATAAATTCTTTTAATTCTTTTGAATTTACAAAAATTTTGTCAACTAAAAAATTTGTAATTTTTAACAACTTAATCTGCCACAATTTCTGTCTTTCAGCAACACGTTCTGAACAAAAAATCTTTGTCTTTGGCAAAAAAATTTTTATCAACCTTGACAAAAAGTTTGCTTGAAACAAAAAACTGTGAATAATTGTTGGACGATATTTTATGGCAAGAAAAACAAATTTAATGATACTATAAAAAAGAAAAAATAAAAAAACAAAAGAAAATTTTTCCGGCAAACCTAAATTATGTACTTTCACTCCCAAACTTGATATCCTATATCTATATCTACCACCTTTTTTCAAAGATACAACAATTATGTCAAAGTAAGAATTTTGTTTTATTTCTTTAACAATATAATAGAGATTTTTTTGGGTACCACCGTAATCAAGAGAAGTTATAAGATATAAAACTTTATTTTTTTGTTTCCACACGTTCAACATATTCACCAGTTCTTGTATCAATTCTTACAACATCTCCTATCTCTATAAACAATGGGACAAGAACTTCAACACCTGTCTCCAAAGTTGCTGGTTTCATAACATTACTTACACTATCTCCTCTTACTCCAGGTACAGTATGGACAACTTTTAGGTCGACAGTAATAGGTAGTTCAATACCTAAAAATTCCTCGTTAAGATACAATCCTTCAACTTCAACACCTTCTTTTAAAAACTTTGCTGCTTCACCAATTTGTTGTTTTGGAATACTAATTTCTTCAAATGTTTCTAAATCCATAAATACAAGGTTATCCCCTGCCTGATACATATATTGTTTTTTTTTCCTAACTAGATCCACAACTTCAAATTTTTCACCAGATTTAAATGTGCGTTCTATAATACTTCCAGTACGAACATTTCTTAATTTTGTTCTCATTACAGCACCGCCTTTACCGGGTTTATGATGTTGGTACCATATGATTGTATATATTTCATTATCAACCTTTATACATAGTCCATATTTGAATTCAGAGGTGTCTACAGTAACCATTGCTTTAACCACCTCCTATTAAACACCGTCATTTTTTATTTTTTACACAATATTCATTCTGTTTTGTTATCATTTGGTTAAAAAAATACAAAATTTATTTTTTTTGTGTCAATAGATATAAAAACAAAAAAATCGTGTTAGATAAATTCAGATTTTAGACAGTAAGAACTTAGATATTAATTTGTTCTGTTAAAACAACACATTTTTTATCTTTTATCCAAATATCATCTTCTATTCTTAAGCCAAATTTATCCTCAAAATATATCCCGGGTTCTATAGTAACAACCATATTTTTTTGAAGGACAGTTTCGTCAAGATATGATATTCGTGGTGGTTCATGAATTTCAATACCTATCCCGTGTCCTGTAGAATGCAGATATTTATCTTTTAACCCAAGTTGTTCCACAAATTTCCTTGCATAAAGATCAATCTCTTTAACTTTGGTATTGACTTTACATAAGAAAATCAATTGTTTTTGTAATCTTTTAAGTTGATTATAAAAATAGTACGCATTTTGATTTCTCTCTACATTAAACATACGTGTTACATCACAACAATATCCCTCATATTTACAACCTAGGTCTATTAGTACTAAACTATTTTTTTTAAACTTTTTATCAGTTGAAACATGGTGAGGATAACTTGTATTTTCATCAAACGCAACAATTGGATCAAACGAAGGTTCAACTTTGTAGTCCAAAAATTTCTTTAAAATAAAATTTTTTACTTCAAGTTCAGTTATACCTTCTTTAAGTATGTTTTTAATTTCTCTTAAAACTTTTTTTACAATATTACATGCTGTTTTGATTTTAGAAATTTCTGATAAATCTTTTATTTGTCGTAGTTGTGTAATATAGTTTTTTATTTTTACATCTTTAAAATTTTGTTTTAGTGTATTATAAACCTTAAGTAATGTAGTTTCTTCTTCTAAAACAACATTTTTTGTTCCAATTTTTTCTTTTAACATTTTTAGTTGTTGTTGGAAGTTTTCAGCGATTATAAGATTTTTATTTCTAAAAAATTTTTTTATTTGGCAAGCAATCATTGGCGAACTCAGTATATAAAAACTATTTTTTGAAACAGCAATTGTTAGTCCATCAAAATTTATTCCCGTAAGATAGAAAATGTTTGCAATGTTGTTGGTTATCAAAATGTCGTTTTTGTCAAGTTTTTCCTGCAGTTTCTGCAGTTTCAAAATTTTATTTTTTTTAGCATTCATTATTTAATACTCTTTACATTTTTAGTTTCTTCTCTTAAACTCTAGCATTTATCTGCTTTTCACCTGTGAATTAATACTTATTGCTAGTCTTCTTCGCTAACCATTGTTGTAAAAATTTGACTGATTCTACTATCAAGTTGTATTTTATATCTTCTATTACTTTAACATTACCAATTTTCGTTGGTAAAGCAAACCTATAAACTTTTTGTTGCAAAGTCTTTTTATCAAACTTAACAAATTTAGCAATATTTCGAGCATTTATTTTCAAAATTTTTTTGTTTATATCTTCTATATGTAAATATTTTTCAATTAACATATTAATTTTAGTATAATCTTGTTCGTTTAGGATACCCATTTTTTTTGCAAGATAACATTCGGCAACAAGTCCTAAAATAACTGCTTCTCCATGAGAATAAAGTTGGTATTTTGTTGAAGTTTCTATAGCATGTGCGATTGTATGCCCAAGATTAAGTATTTCTCTTATACCCTTTGTTTCTTTCTCATCTTGTTGAACAACTTTTAACTTTGTTTTAACACAAAGATATATTAACCTTTGAGTAAATTTGTTTATAGGGAAAGGAAAAGAGTATATTTTTTGCTTCTCCACATTTTGAAGTAATTCAAAAACTTCTTTGTTAATTATAGAATATTTTATTATTTCGCCAAAAGCATTTCTTATTTCATTATATGGCAAAGTTTTTAGAAAGTCCAAATCAATAACTATCAAAACTGGTTGATAGAAACTACCAATCAAATTTTTACCTTCAGTAATATCAACAGCTGTTTTCCCACCTATTGATGCATCTACCATAGCTAACAATGTTGTAGGTATTTGAATATATCTTATTCCTCGCATATATGTTGACGCTGCAAAACCTACTAAATCACCAATTACACCACCACCTAAACTCAAAACTATACTTTTTCTGTCAAGTTTGTTTTGCAAAAATTTTTTATACAAAAATTGTAACCAAAAAAATGTTTTACATTTCTCCCCCTCAGGAACAAAAACAATATTTTTTTTATCAAATAAATTTTTAAACATTTGTTGATAAATTCTCCACAATCTTTTATGTGTTACCAACAGTAGTTTTGTATATTCAATTTTTTCTTTAGACAAAATTTTTTTTAAAAATTTTATTTCATTAAAACATACACACAATTTCTTTGTTTCTTTTAATGTTACAACTAGCTTCATCTCTTTTTAATAAAATTCAAAATTTGTTCCACAACTTCTTCAACAGAAATATTATCTGTTTCAATTCTTAAATCACAATTTTTGTAATATTCTTCTCTTTGGGATAACAAATTTATAATTTCCTTTAATGGGTCAGGTTTATTAAGTAGAGGTCTTATCCCGGGCTGGTTTTTTAAACGGTTAAATATTGTTTGTGGTTTTGCAGTTAAGTTTATAATTATTCCGTTTTTCCTCAACTCATCCATGTTTGTCTTTCTTAACACAACACCGCCACCAGTTGAAATCACTAGATTATCTTTTTGTGAAACTTCTTTTACCACTTCTGATTCAATATCTCTAAAATATGGTTCGCCATAATTAGCAAAAATTTGTGAAATTTTCATCCCAACACGTTCTTCAATTAAATCGTCTGTGTCAACAAATTGATAACTAAGTTTTTTTGCTAACAATTTACCAACCGAAGTTTTACCAGTACACATAAATCCGGTAAGCACTATGTTCATAATCTCCTTTGCATTTGTAAAAAACTTTTATAGTTTTGTAAAATTTCTTTCATTGAATCACCACCAAACTTTATTTTGACTTCGTTTGCTAAACATATTGCTAACATAGCTTCAGCAATAACTGCTGCTGATGGTACAACACAAATATCGCTTCTTATAACTTCAGCTTTTGACGATTTTTTAGTTTTTATATTAACACTATCTAAAGGATTGTATAATGTAGGTATAGGTTTTAAAGTACATCTTACGATAATTGGTTGACCATTTGAAATACCTCCTTCGATACCGCCAGCATTGTTTGTTTTCCTATAAAATCCTTTTTTAGTATCATAATATATCTTGTCATGTACTTGAGAGCCAAAAAAATTACTGTAACTTTTCCCTAAACCAAACTCAACCGATTTAACAGACGGTATAGAAAACAAATAGTATGCAATTTTTGCGTTTAATCTTTGATACCACTGAACATGACTACCAAGTCCTGTTGGAACACCACATGCAAAAACTACAAATTCACCACCAATTGTATCTTTTTTATCTCTTGTATTATTTATTTGTTGAAGAATTTTTTCCTCCTTTGCTCTATCAGGAAACCTAACTAATGATTCTTCTGCTAAGTTGTGATACTTTATTAATACTTTTTCGTCCGAGGTAATATAGTTTTTATCAAATTCAATATTATAAATTTTAACAACAAAAGAACCAATAAAAATACCAAATTTTTCTAAAAGTTGTTTACATATACTACCAGCAACAACACGACCAACTGTCTCTCTTGCAGAAGCACGTTCAGAAATATCTTTTATATCTTGTCTTAAATATTTCATAACTCCTGCAAGGTCAGCATGGCCAGGACGCGGTGTTAAATGTGGTTGTGTTGGAATTTGTTGTAAAACAAACTCTTCTTCTCTATAATCCTTATTCCAAATTATCACACATACTGGTGAACCAACAGTTTCGTTATACCGTACTCCTGAAACAAATTCAAACTTATCTTCTTCAAAAATTTGTCGTTGAGAACGACCATATGAACTTCTTCTTCTTAACAACTCCTGTTTTATTTTTTCTAAAGAAATTTTTAATCCTGCAGGAATTCCTTCTATAAAAGTTACTATTGCTTTGTTATGTGACTCGCCTGCTGTGAAAAAGTTTATCATTGTATTTCCCCTTTAATAAACAATGTGCTATATTTTATATATAAATTACATATCACACAATTTTTTCTATTTCTTTTACTGACTTAACAAAATTTATCTCAACAGATTTATTATTTAATAACTTTTCATCAATATTTTTTTTATTTTCATATGGTAAAAAGATTTTTTTGTATCCAAGTTTTACAATTTCGTTAATTCTTTCATTTATAAAACTTATAGGCCGTATTTCTCCCGTAAGTCCAACCTCACCCATGTATACAGACTTACTATCTACAACAATATTTTTGTGTGATGAATAAATTGCAACTATAATAGGTAAGTCAATTACAGTTTCTTTTGTTTTTAACCCGGATACAATGTTTAAATAAACATCCTCATATATTAAACTTATCCCAGTATATTTTTCTAAAACAGAGATCAACAACATTGCACGATTGTAATCAACCCCTGTGACAACACGTCTTGGTTGTGGAAAATAAGATTTTGTTAATAACGCTTGAACTTGAGTAAGTATAGGTCTTGTTCCTTCAATGATACAGGTTGTAACGGTACCTATTAAATCTTCTCCATGATGGACAAAAAAATCTGATAAATTTGGTATTTCTTTTAGTCCTGTTGAAGTCATCTCAAAGATCCCTAATTCTGATGTAGAACCAAACCTGTTTTTGTATACACGCAAAATTTTAAAATTTTGTGTTGTCTCTGTCTCAAAATATAATACAGTATCAACCATATGTTCTAAAAGTTTTGGTCCTGCAATATCACCTTCTTTAGTTATATGTCCTAAAATAAAAACTGTGATATTTTTTGTCTTTGCTAATTTTACAATTTCTGCAGTGATACCTCTTATTTGAGAAACACTACCTTGTGTTGCAGCAATAAAGTCAGAATATATTGTTTGTATAGAATCAATGATTAAGACATCAGGTGATATTTCTTCAACTACTTTTATTATATTCTCAAGATTTGTTTCTGCAAGTATGTATATATTTTCGTTATTTATTTGCAACCTTTGAGCCCTAAATTTAACCTGTTGTACAGATTCTTCTCCAGATACATATAGAACTTTATAATTTTGTCCATCAATATTTTTTTGAGAACAAATTTTTTGTGCAATTTGTAACATCAAAGTTGACTTACCTACACCTGGTTCACCACCAATAAGAACAACAGAACCCATAACAATCCCTCCACCTAAAAGACGGTCAAATTCATAGATGTTTGTAACTATACGATTTTCTCTTTCTTCAGTTTCTAAAGATGACAGTTTAACTGCTTCAGATAAAGTTGCAGATCTTGATATCTGAGTTGGTTTAAATTCTACAAAACTGTTCCAACTGCCACATTCAGGACATCTTCCTAACCATTTAATACTTTCATATCCACATTCTTTACATACAAAAACAACTTTTTCTTTTTTCATAACTTCAAAAGTTCAATAAAAGTTTCTTTTGGTATATTTACAGAACCTATTTGTTTCATTCTTTTTTTACCTTCTTTTTGTTTTTCTAAAAGTTTACGTTTACGTGTAACATCGCCTCCGTAACATTTTGCTAATACATCTTTTTTTAAAGCAGGAATGTCATCTCTGGCAATGATTCTACCTTGTGCTTTCACTTGTAGTGGTATTGTAAAAAGATGGCGTGGAATAGTTTGTTTAAGTTTTTGCAAAATTTTTAGTGCAGTTTGATATGCTTTATCTTTATGAGTTATATAACAAAAAGTATCTATAACTTCGTTGTTTACTAAAACTTCTAATTTTACAAGATCGGCTTTTTTGTACCCAATTTGTTCATAATCAAATGAAGCATATCCTTTTGAAACAGATTTTATTACATCAAAAAAGTTTACAATGATCTCCGCTAAAGGAATCTCAAATGTAACAATCACACGAGTTTCGTCTACAAACTCTTGTGAGATAACTTCAGCACGGAATAATGTTTTAGATGTTTCAATAACATTATTTAAAAACTCTAAGGGTGTAACAACAGTAGTTTTAGTAACAGGTTCATATACTTCTAAAATTTCGCTGTAGTCAGGAAAATCTGTTGGTGTTGACACAATTATTTCTTTTTTGTTTTTAGTTACAACTTTATATTCCACATTTGGAAGTGTAACTATTATATCTAAATTATACTCTCGTTCAAGCCGTTCTTTTACAATATCTAAATGTAAGGATCCTAAAAAACCACAATGGAAACCAGCACCTAAAATTTTTGATGATATTGGTTTAAAACTAAGAGAGTAATCTGTTAAATGAAGTTTATATAGTGCTGTTTTAAGTTCTTCATAATCTTTAGGATACAATGGAAATATACTTGCGAAAACAAAAGGTTTTATTTCTTTAGGTCTTGGTAGTGAAACATTTACCAATTTTGTCTGTGGTGAAACAATTACATCACCAATTTTTATTGTATGTATATCTTTGATCCCGGCAACAACATAACCAATTTCTCCTGATACAAGTTCTTCTGTTTGCACAAGTTCAAATTTTATATACCCCACTGACTCAACTTTATAAATTTTTTCGCTACTATCAGATAAAAATTTAAATTCAGTACCTTTCTTTATCCGTCCACTTAAAACTTTTACATACATAATCACATATCTATACGGATCATAAAAAGCATCAAATACAAGACACATAGGTGTATCAATGTCCACTATTTTAGGTGGCGGAATAAGTTCTATAATTTTTTCTACAACTTGTTGTACATTCTGCCCTGTTTTTGCACTAATATATATTGGTGGAACATCAATGTTTAAAAACTGTTTAATTTGTTTCTCAGTAGTTTCTATATCAGCGTTTGGGAGATCAATTTTGTTAATAATAGGGATTAAGAGGAGTCCTTCTTTTTTTGCAAGGATAGTATTTGCTAATGTTTGTGCTTCAACACCTTGTGTTGCATCAACAACTAATAACGCACCATCTGTTGCGTTAATAACTCTTACTACTTCATAAGTGAAATCTACATGTCCTGGTGTATCAACAAGATTTAAAACATAATTTTGTCCTTTATAATAATATTCCATTCTTATTGTTTTAGAACGAATTGTGATACCACGTTCTCGTTCCAATTCCATACTGTCAAGAACTTGTTCCTGCATTAATCGTTGTGGTATAGTGTTTGTAAGTTCAAGAAGTCTATCGGCAAGAGTTGATTTCCCATGGTCAATATGTGCTATAATACAGAAATTACGGATATTGTTTAAGTAGCTCATGGGTTACAAAAAATTACTTTTCTCTTTCTATGATTTCCTTTATTTCTTCACTACTTTCACAACTTAAAATTTCGCCTACTAACTCTTTAGCTTCATGATAATTAATGGAACGAATATTTTTTTTAATTTTTAATACTACAGCTGGCGGAACACTTAATTCGTCAATTCCTAAACCTATCAAAATTTTAGTAAACATAGGATCTGCTGCTATCTCACCACAAATTGAAACAGTTCTATTTTCCTTATGCGCAACATCCACAACATGTTTGATTAGCTTCAAAACTGATGGATGTAACGGATCAAACAAATCAGCAACGTTTTCGTTAAACCTATCTACTGCAAGAGTGTATTGTATCAAATCGTTTGTCCCAAGGGAAATAAAATCAACTTTTTTTACAATAATATCGCATGTAAGCGCAGCTGACGGTGTCTCAATCATAACACCTAAAGGAATGTTATTATCAAACTCAATTTTTCTTTCTTTTAATTCATGCTTAGCTTGTTGGACAATTTTTTTAATTTCGTCAATTTCTTCTGCTTTTGTAACCATAGGGAACATAATTTTTACATTACCTTTTTTTGAAGCACGGAGAATTGCTTTTATTTGTGTTTTAAACACATCAGGATATTTCAATGCTAGCCTTACACCTCTTAATCCCAAAGAAGGAACTTTTTCTTTTACTACCCCTTCTAACCCTAATTCAGAAAGTTTGTCCGCACCTATATCAAATGTCCTTATAACAACACTATGAGGATAAATTTTTTGAGCAATAAAATTATAATCTTCGTAAAGTTCATCTTCGGTAGGTAAGTTTTCACGATAAATATACTGGTATTCTGTCCTAAACAATCCAATTCCTTCTGCTGAAGATTCTATAACTTTTTCAACTTCTTTCGGTAGATCAATGTTACACAACAAATCAATTTTATGTCCGTCACGTGTTTCAGCTCTTGATTTTTTAAGATTAATAAATTCTTCTTTTTCTTTGGTTATTATTTCATATTTTTTTAAATATTCATCTATAGTTTCCTTTGTTGGATGAAGAATAACTATCCCTTGATAACCATCAATAATTATATCATCTTCATCATCAATTTCTTCGTTAGTAATATCTTTCAATCCAACAATAGAAACAACACCTAAACCTTGTGCAATTAACGCTACATGCGATGTTTTTGTCCCAGCTTCTAAAATAAAACCGGCGCAATTCCGTTCTTTAAGCAAGATAACATCGTGTGGGTCTAAAGTCGCTGCTATTACAATATGTCGTGATGTAATTTTTTCTATACTTTTCCTCTTCTTCTCGAGTAAGTTCCTTAACAATTTTTTACCCACATCTTTCATATCAATAATACGGCCGCGGAAATAATCGTCGTTTGATCGTTCAAACATTTGTATAATTTTGTTCAATGCATGACTTACAGAATACTCAGCTGTACAATGTTCTTCTTCTATCATTCTTATAACATCGTGAGTGAACAACCTATCATCAAGGATCTTAATATATGCATCAACAAGTTCCGCATGACTTTTCCCTAAAGATTTAAGTATTCGTTCTTTAGTTGAAGAAAGTTCGTGTTTAGTTTTTTCCAAAGATTGTCTGTATCTAACAATTTCTTTCTTCACATTTTCTTTTGAAATTTTATGGACAGGTATAAATAAATCGCTTTCCCGTTCTAAAATAAAAACTTTACCAATTGCAATACCACTAAATGCAGGTATCCCTTTTAACCTTTTTTCTTTTTTCATTCTTGATGCTCATATTGAAAAATTTCGTGTTCAATAAAATTCTTAATTATCCTAATAACTTCTTCTTCATCTTCACCATCAACAATAACTTTTATTTTGTCGTTTTGACCAACACATAAACTTAATACCTCAAGCACACTTTTACCATCAACCATTTGATCTTCTTTCATTATTTTCACAGCTGATTTATACTGTGTTATACGTTGCACTAAAGCATTAACTGGTTTTATATGAAATCCTAACTTGTTTTTTATAACAAATTCTTTCTCAATCATAGTTTGAATATGAAAAATACTAGAGCGTTAATACATAAAAGTAAAACAAAAATATAAATTGCCGCAATTTTTTTATGTAACACTAATGACAAAAATAAATTAACCCAAAAAAGAATAACTAAAAAAATATTGTCTAACAATGACAATGAATAAAAAACTGCAATAATTAATAATAAAACAGCACTTATAGCTCTTATAATATTAACAGTTTTTTGCAAACCAAACTTTGCTATTCTTTCTATAATTTCTTTACTATATTCATATCCAAAATATAAACCTAAAAATCTTATTGGAATATGTCCTATAATATTGTATAGAACTAAATATCCTATTATTCCTACCCATACATTTGCTTCATTATAAAAATTTCTTCCATAAGAAAGAAAGTATCCTACAGCAACTATACTACAAAAAACACGCCAAGTTGACCATATTAACCTATCACCTATAGCAGCAATAGGTCCAGCAAGAAGTGTTTTTGTTTTAAGAACATCTTCATTAGTAATCTCATTTTTAGAATATTGTTCTTCCAACTTCATTATGATACCTATTAAAACATTTGCAAGATAAGGATGTGTATTGAAAAAACCGTAGTGTATTTTTATTCGTTCATAAAACTTTTGTGTACGGTCATAAATTTTTTTTAACCAAGGAATAATAGTAAAAACAAAACCAACATTTTGCATACGTTCATAATTCCATACACTTTGTAAAAAAAATGATCGTAAAAAAACACAAATTATAGGTGTTTTCATTTTTATTTTTCAACAAAATGTGCTAATCCGAACCCGATCCCTATCGCAGGTAAAATATATACTAAATCATTGATATTTGTAATTAGGCAAATTTTGTTAATGTTTTTCGTAATAACATTAAGCAAAGGAAATAATATCAAATAAAATAATACTGATCTAAAATATGTAACTACAATTCCATATACAACTAATAAATTTATTCTTGTCGTTATTACATCATCTTTAGCATTTTCTATCCAGTTTATCACCATTGAATTCAAAGATCTTGTTAATATATCTAAGTATTTATATATTATTCCTAACAGTATACCTGTGATTAGTGAAACAATTATGTTACCATTAGATAATTTAAAACATACAAGACTAACTACAGTAGCTGTAGTAGCATCTGGTGGAACTTTTATTCCAACAGGAATTAAAGACAAAAAAACAAGTTCTAGTATACAACCAAACAACACTCCGTACTGAGGAACACCCATCAAAAATCCTAACAACGGTCCTACAACAATTGGTCTATGAAACATAAATTGTCCAAACACTAAAGAATCTAAATGAAAAACGCTTGAGATCAACGAAATTAGCAAAAATTGTATTTCTGTAATCATTTAATTTCAACAATTATTTTTGTTGTATAAATTTCTTCTTTTTGCAACGAAAACTTTGAGTTTATAGCAATACAAACTCCTTGGAATGTACGTTCAAACCCTGCTTCTGACAAAGATATTGTTTCAATTGGAAAAATCCAGAACAGTTTTTTTTGGTCAGACTTAATTTCAACACCAAATTTTTTTACTTCATCAAAAATTTTATAACAATCTGTCTCAACTTCTTGAGAAATGTTCTGTTGTTGATTGAACACCAACATATTTAGTTCTGACAAAAACCACAGATCTATTTTTGTATTTGATAAATTTTTAATTTCGTAGCTACAACTTATACAACTTTGGCTATCATCAACGACAAACTTTTTTGTTATTTTTAGCTGGTAACTATTGTTACCAATCCATACATTACCTATCCTTGATAAAATTACTTCAAAGTTTTTCTTATCAATTTCCTCAATTTGATATTTTTCAATTGTAAAATTTCCTTGTTCTCCATATTGGCATTTATAAAAATTTTCAAATTTTGTATCCGGATGTAAGAAATGATCTAAGAAACTATATCTTTGGTACCAGTCGTAATAAAGTTTTTTACTTAACCCTTCTTCTCTAACCAGGACAAGATCATGTATAGTTTTAACTTGTTGTGGATCAATTTTAACATTGTTGCTTTCAAACTCTATTAACCTTCTGTGATAAGCTTCTTTTTTTCGCGACACAACATTTAACAAATTTTTATCATACTGTTTCAGATCAAGTTCGTAGGCAGATCCACCATACGAAGGTTTAATATATAAAGAAAATTTTTCTGTTGAAAGTAAAATTTCTTCAGATGCATCTTTATCAAAATCTTTAACATACACACCTTTTTTGATTACTTGTTTTTCTACATTAATCAAATTTTGGTATATAGCTTCTCTTAAATGTGGAAGGTATGATCCTCCAAAAACGCCATGCCAGTATGCACAATTACATTGTGATTTATAAAGAGTTTGTATTAATTTTTTATCTTTACTATTTCTAACTTTCTCTGACAAAAACAACATTTTTTTATGCATATTGTTAGATTCAGGATATTTTGAAAAAAAGTTTTTCCAATACCCACCACGAAGAAACTGAAGTATAGCTTGGTTGTGCGGAATATTATCCAAATTTTTAATAAGTTCTTCAAATAACTGTTGTGTTGAAGTAGGCAAACACCATTCACCCATTTCAAAATATGAAGCTGTTGGAAGGTATATTCTTTGTTTTGGTGGTTTAAGATTAATAAATTCGGACAAAGTTGTTGTTTGTAACCACTGATCGTTTTTTAATACCTCTTCAACAAACTTTTTAAGCCATCCATCTTTATAAACATGTTCATATGTTTTTGGCCATATACCAAACTTTTCACCATCATCGCCCATTGTTAAAGAAACTATTTCATTTGGTTTTAAAAATTTTGAAAACAAATTTATTACATCTTCAACTGGCTTAAACGGGATAAAATACCTTAAAGTTTGAGAAATTGGAAAAACATAAAGAAGCTGTCCTTCTTCTTCTGTTAAATAATAATCTGTAAGTTCAGGGTTTTCTATTCTATTAATTCCTGCGGAGTAAAAAACATAATCATCTACCAAAGTATATTTTATACCCGCATCAACTATATCTTTCACTATGGTTTGTTCCCATATACGTTCTGTAAGCCATAATCCTTGCACTTGAACATTAAATGTATTATTTAAAAACTCATTCATCATCTTAATCTGGCCAATGCGATCTTTCTGAGGTATTGAAGAAAGTATTGGTTCGTAATATCCTCCACTTATAAGCTCTAGTTGACCTCTTTTTACCATTTCTTTAACAATTTCTATGTATTCAGGATGTTTTTCTAAAAAATAGTCCCATAGTATACCTGAACAATGTAACGCAAATTTAAATTCAGCATATTCATACATGATATCTATAAAAGGTTTATACGCCTTTTGATATGCTTCTTCTATTACATACTCAAAATTTCCTATAGGTTGATGATTATGAATGCATAATAAAAAATACACCTTACTCACTTTTTTCTCCTGTCACAATTTTTTCCAACTGTTGAATTTTATCATTTAAGTAAATTTTTTGATCATTAGGTAAAACATAATATTCAAGCAAAACACCGAGTTCATTCAATTTCTTAATTATTTCAATATCTTCTTTATTTAAAAACAACGCTTTATATACTTGTTTCCTACCATGAATATGTCTTATTCCACCAATATTTACATTTGGTAGTTTATAACCAGGGAGTTTTTCTTGAATTTTTTTTACCAAATTGTATAAATCTTTTAAAGAAGCAACAAGTATCAAAACTGAATTTTTTTCATATTCATTGTGAACAATTTCATCCGCTGTTTGCTGAATGGATAAACACTTTAGTTTCACATGAAATGGTAAAGAAATTCCAAATAGTATCTTGCTTGCTTCATCACAATAAATTTCATCTGAACACAAAACAACAGTGTCTATTGACAAAGGTTTAAGCCATCCCTCAACAACTTGTCCATGGACAAGTCTATCATCTATTCTTATTATATAGCCCATACCTATTTTTTATCCTTAAAGAACCTGTTTTTAAACAATTCATTAACATTTATTATGCATTTTTTTCCTTCTTCAATAACTTTTTCAATATATTCGTGTATACTCATATCTTTATTTAATTCTCTTAAATTTATTGCAGTAATCAACATATAAAGATTAACACCGCTTATTATATAAACATTTTGTTGGTCTTTACTTACCATTAATGAAGTGTTACAAGGTGTTCCCCCAAGCATATCAGTAAAAATGACAACATACTGTGTTGCTAAATTTTTAATTTCTTTATCTATTTCTTTGTACAATTTTTCTAAAGTAAATTTTACAGGGATACAGATACTAACAACTTTTTCTTTTTCGCCAACAATAGAAAACAATGTTTGTTTCAAACTTTCAGCAAGTTTTCCATGAGTAATAATAATTATTCCTATATCCATTATTTTTTATCCCTCAAAATTTTAATAATAGCACTAGCTAATTTATTAGGATCATGGCGTGCAAATTTTGTTGATGGATCAAACTCGTTATTTAATAGTTTCTCTTTTATAACAGCTTTGGTTACAAGCTGTTGCAAGTATGTCATATCCTTTACTTCGACAGGATATGAATTTTGTTTTTTATATTTTTCGTACAACTTTTTGGGTATTTTAGATGTATTTATGATTACATAATCAAACTTAATTTTATTTTTAGTATGTTCATAAATTGTTTCTATATGTTTTTCTGCGGTAAAATTATCTGTTTCTCCAGGTTGTGTCATGATATTACAAACATAAACTTTTTCTGCATTACTAGTTGATATGGCTTTTGTTACTTCTTTTATTATCAAATTTGGTAAAACAGAAGTAAATAAAGAACCAGGCCCTATAACAATAAGATCTGATTGTTTAATCTCAGAAATAACTTCTTCATAATGTTTTATTTTTTTAGGATTAAACAATAATTTTTTTATAGGTTTTTTCGAAGATGAAATGCTTGTTTCACCATATTTTATGGTTCCGTCTTCTAACACAGCAACAAGTTGTGTTGGTTGCAAAGTAATTGGCAAAACTTTTCCTTTAATAGATACAATCTCTGAAATTTTACTTATTGCTTTATCAAACCCACCATATATGTCTGCTAAAGCAACCATTAACAGATTACCTAACGAGTGACCACCAACTTGAGGTGGTCGCATCTTTACAGGAAACCTATATTTAAAAATTTTTGTAACTATATCTTCTTTTTCTGCCAATGCTAAAATACAGTTTCGTATATCGCCCGGTGGTAAAGTACCAAACTCTTCTATCAACCTGCCAGAACTACCCCCATCATCCATCATTGTAACAACAGCAGAAATTTCTATACCCTCATATTTTTTTAATCCTCGAAGTAATGTTGAAAGTCCTGTCCCTCCGCCTATGCAAACAATTTTCTTTTTTTTCATAAATCTCTATGTATCAAACTAACTGTATAATTTTTAAAATCTTTCTTTAGTTTATTTAAATATTTATAAATTTCTTCTGCTATCACTACAGACCTATGCTTACCACCAGTACAACCAAAACATAAAGTAAAATAATTTTTTCCTTCTTTTAAAATTTTTGGTATTAAAAATATTAACATCTGTTTTATGTACGATAAAAACTGTAAAGTATCTTTTGAATTTAAAACATAGGATTTAACTTTTGTATTCTTACCGGTCAACATTTTAAGATTTTCAACATAATTTGGGTTTGGTAAAAAACGTGTATCAAAAACAATGTCTGCGTTTAAAGGCAAACCTAGTTTATAAGAAAAAGACATGATGTTGATTCTTAGTTTCCCCTGATATTTTTGTTCAACAATATTTATAACTTTCTGTTTTAATTCAGCAATTGTAAGTTTTGATGTATCAATTATAAAATCTGATCTTTTTTTAATCTCTGACAACAATTTTTGTTCTTTTCTAATTGCGGATGTGAGTTCGCCTCCTAAAGGATGCTTTCTACGTGTTTCAGAAAATCTGTTGATTAACACTTTTTCATCTGCTTCAAGAAATAGCTTTATAAGTTTAATATCTTTTAGTTTATCCAAAGTTTCAATATAAACTTTTACTAACTCTTGAATATGCTCTACTGATCTCACATCCATACTTATGGCAAACTTATTTTTTTGAGTTGTTTTAACAAGTTGGACGAATTTGTCAAAAAGTTTTACAGGTAAGTTATCAACACAAAAATATTCATTATCTTCAAGAATATTAATAACTTGGCTTTTCCCTGCGCCTGATAATCCTGAAACTATTACTAACTTCTTCATTTTAAAAATTATCTTCTTGTTTAATAATCTTTATAGCTTCTTCAACTGAAGAAGCGTTCTTCAAAGCTTCCCTAAAAAACTTGTCTTTAAACAACCGCGCTACATAAGAAATTGCACGCAAATAATCGCTTGTTGCTTCCAATGGCGAAACAATCAAAAATGCAAAATGTACCGGTTCACCATCTAAGGTGTCAAACTCGACACCTTCCGGTGAAATACCTAACGCTGCAACAATTCTGTCAACAGCTTGGGTTCTACCGTGTGGTATAGCAACACCAAGTCCTACGCCTGTAGACCCAAGTTTCTCTCGTTCCATAACACACTTGAACACTTCTTCTTTATCTTTTTCTTTTATTTTTTTATTTTGTGCAAGAACATCTATTAATTCTCTAATAATCTCTTTTTTCTCTTTTCCTTTTAGAGGAAGAATGATACATTTTGGATCAAGTATACTCATTATTTTCATTGTATTTTGCTTCCCCCTTTCCGATTTTTTAAATGTTATTTAATAAGAATCAATATCTAAAATTTCTATATTCTCAGCATCTTTTTTTGCTATTGAAAATTTATTTGTGTCAGTATTAAAAAAGACAATAGGTTCTACAGCATCTTCTTTTCTGTTTAACAATTCTTTTACTACATCTTGTTCTGACATTTTTTTAACTAAAATTTTGTCTTTCACATAAACATGAGGAATATTTATAATGTTTTTTAAAGTTTTTTTATTATGTTTTTTAGCAGTTATCTTCTTTTCTTTATGCTTAACCATAATATCTTTCAGTTTATCAACTGCGACATCTATCCCTGAATGCAAACTTTTGTCTTTTACAGATATTTTTATTATTTTTTTGTTATATGTATGAAGCAAAATGTTTATTAAATAATCAATTTTTTCTTTCTCAATTGTTATCTCTAAAGATGATATTTTTTGATGGTATCGCGACAATTTGTCAAGTTTTTCGTATATAAATTCTTTTACTTCAGTTGAAACATCTATATTACGTCCTACAACTTTTATGTTTTCTGTTGGGATCATATTTTGCATCCTCCTTAACAAAAATTTTTTTATAAGTTCATAGTAAATCTTTCACCTAAATATACTCTTCTTGCAGCTTCGTCGTTTATAAGTTGTTGTGCAGTACCATGAATTAAAATATCCCCTTTATATATAATATAAGCACGGTCAACAATTTGTAATGTATCTCTTACATTATGATCTGTTAAAAGTATTCCTATACCTAATTCTTTTAATTTCAGAATAACATTTTGTAATTCTTCAATAGTTTTAGGGTCAATACCAACAAATGGTTCATCCAACAATAAATATTTTGGTTTAGATATTAAAACACGAGCAATTTCGCATCTTCTTTTTTCTCCACCGGATAAAGAATATGCTTTTTGTTTCCTTAAATGTTGGAGGTGAAATTCTTCTAATTTTTGTTCAACAACTTCTTTTCGTTCTTTTTTATTTTTATAAAAAATTTCAGCTGCAGCATAAAGATTTTCTTCAACAGTAAGTTTTCTAAAAATGGATGGTTCTTGAGAAAGGTACCCGATCCCTTCTCTTACACGTAAATACACAGGATAATTAGTTACATCTTTATCATCAATATACACTTTGCCAGAATTAATTTTTATTATTCCTAAAATAGAATAAAACATAGTTGTTTTTCCAGCACCGTTAGGTCCTAAAAGACCAACAATTTCTTTCGGATTTACTTCTATTGTTAAGTTATTTAATACACATTTATCACCATAAAATTTTACAATATCTTTTGCCAATATGCTCATTTTAAAACACTATCTCTACTTTTCCTTTTAACAATATCTTATTTTCATTAATATTTACAACAGCTGTGTTCGCTTGACAATACTTTATTTTCCATTCTTCTTTAACAAATTCAAACCTGAGTTGATTTTTTTCAACTTCGTCATTTATTTTAAAAATATTTTCTTTATAATCATATTTTGCTATGTGGCAGAATATTTTATTTCCTTGAAAATCAACTATAACATTATCCCTAGCTATTATATTTTTTGTATCCAAATTGATAACAAAATTTTCACTTGTTAAAGAAATCTTATCAAACAATACATCTTGTTCCCTTTTCAACGCACTATATACAGCAGAAACGTTTTTGACAAAATTTAGCAATTTTTGATTAACATCATACCCTAAAATTACACTTTTAACTTCTATATATTCAGCAGTTGACGTGTATACAAAAAAAACATTTGTATCACAGTTTAGTTTCCCATTTTTTTCGTCATATACAGCCTTATCACAAGTTATCCATCCGTTAATATGTTCTATTTTAACATTACCAAAAAACCGGACCACATTGTTTCTTCTGTCAAATTCGGTAAAATCAGCAACAATTTTTTTAATTTCTTTTTCTTGAGCAAAAACTAATGATAAAAAAAGTGCTAAAATTATTAATTTATTGTGTTGTAACAACATTTTTGTATATTCTTATAGTTTGAAACCCGTCAAAAGTCTCAAATCCAACTCCTTCTATTACATTATCATTTTTGTAGATTTTAATTTCTTTATCTGAAAAAATTTTGTTTTCTTTTGAATTATATTTTATATCATATGTAATTATTTTTTCGTTTTCAACGGTAGTAATTACATTTCTTCCAAAAAAGTATACATCTCCTAATGAAACATCACATTTTGCAACTTCAAATTTTATATTTGCAACCTGTATTTTTTTGTCATAAATTTCTGCATCACCATTATATACAGTAACAACCTTATTTTTTTCGTCAACAACAGCTTTGTCTGCTTTAATTACATACAATTTTTTCCCATGTACCATTTTTGTCATAGTAAACTTTGATATTGTAGATAACAAATCAACAACAGAATCATCTTGTTTCTTTTGTTTATCACTTGTGTTAACACAGCAAAAAAATAAAATTATTAAAAATAATATAATATTTTTTTTCATTTCCATTAAATCCATTAAACATTTATCAACCTTTGTTTTGTATATTCCATCTATTATGCATCCATACCCATTGCTCAGGATGTAATAAAATAAAGCTTGACAATATATTATTAACGTATTTAGCACATTCAATTACATCTTCATAATACTTTTTTTCAATAGGCACTATTTTTATTTTATATTTCTTATTTTCTCTAAAAATAACGCTGATTACAGCAGGTATTTGATATTTTATCATTAATTCTACAAAACTTATTGGTGTTAATGCAGGTTTATCTAAAAAATTTATTTGTATATTTTTAACATTTTTTATATTTTGGTCAACAAGTACTCCTATAACATATTTATTTTTTAATGCGTACAAGAGATTTTTAACACTATTTTTTTGTTGTCGACTTATAACAATTTCGCCTGCTTGACTTCTTATTTTTTCAATAATGTCATTAATTTTCTTTACATAAAACTCTCTTGCTATAACAGCTAATGGAAACCCTTCCTGTGCTAAAACACAGCCTAACAGTTCCCAATTACTAAAATGTGCAGAAAAAATTATAACACCTTTATTTTGTCTGTACAAAGACCATAAAATTTCTTTACTATCTTTATCAAAATCTACAATTTTTTTATAAAAAAATTTTACCCGAGGTAATAGAAAAAACTCAGCAAAACTCTGTCCTAAATTTTTATAACATTTTTTTGTTAGTTTAATAATTTGTTTATGATTATACTTTTCAAAAACATGTTTTATATTTTTATATGCAAGATATTTGTAACGAAAGTCAAAAATATAAAAAATTTTTCCTAACAGTCTACCCAAAGTAATATTAATTATGAAAGGCGTTTTACTAAAAATCAAATAAAAAATTTTTATAATGTTAACAAATAAAAAGTTTCTTATATCTTTTAGCATTTATTAAGAAGAGAAAAACAAATTTTAGATTCCTTCTTTTAAAATATCTCGTTCGTCAATTATACCTACAACTTTATAATTTTTATCTACTACAGGAAGGTTATCACAATTATATTTCTTCATTATTTCTTTTGCGTTAACAACAAGTTCATTTGGTGAAACAACCTTAGGATTTTTTGTCATATAATTTTTTATTTGATGGTTCAACAAGTCAGGGATTTTTTGTGACCATCTACGAAAATCTCCATCTGTAAAATATCCAACAAGTTTACCTTTTTTATCAACAACAGTTGTTGCACCTAATTTTGTTGATGTCATAACAAGTAATGCGTCTTTAATTTTTGTCTCAGGTGATACTTTCGGTACTAATTTCCCCACTCTCATGATATCTTTTACTTTAAGAGTAAGTTGTTTCCCTAAACTTCCAGCAGGATGTACCCTTGCAAAATCTTCTTTCTTAAATCCTTTTAACATGGCAACTGTTATACCCAATGCATCACCTAAAGCTAACATTGCAGTAGTAGACGATGTCGGTACAATATTATATGGACATGCTTCTTTTTGCACTTTTGTTATTAAAACAATATCAGCTGCTTTTGCTAATTTTGATGTTTTATTTTTAGTAAACGCAATAATTTTTATACCAAAATTTTTTAGTATTGGTAAAACTCTTTTAATTTCTTCAGTCTCACCAGAGTATGAAAGTATTAAAATAACATCTTCTTTTCTTATAAGGCCTAAATCACCGTGAAGTAACTCAACTGGATGTAAAAAAACTGATGGTATATTTAATGAGGAAAAAGTTGCAGCAATTTTCCTTCCAATAAGACCTGATTTCCCAACACCTAACACAATTATCTTGCCTGTACAATTTAAAATTGTTTCAACAGCATAAACAAATTGACTGTTTATATGTTTCGTCTGTAGTAAGACTTGTTTCGCTTCAGTTATCAAAATTTTTTTTGCTAATTTAATAATTTTCTCTTTATTTTGATTTATTTTTTCTGCAACCATGGTGTTATCTCAGGTGGTAATTGTCGCATAAACGGTTTCAATAAATAGTTTAATAAAAAGAAAATTAATATCAAGCATATATATATTATTGCTATAACTTTTAAATGCCAAGCTAAAGACGGTTTCCATAAAGGTTCAACAACTAATGGTTTACCACATTTTTTACAAAATTTGCTTTCAGGTTTGTTTACAAACCCGCAGTTTTGGCATTTCATACTATTACTCCTGTTTAACTGACATTTAAATACTGGTTATTTTTTTCACTTCGGCAAGAAATTCACCTTTGTATAATTGTACTTTAACTTCGTCGTTAAGTTTCAATAAATCAACATTTTTCAAAACCGAATTCTTATACCAAACTATTGCATAACCTCGTGATAAAACATTTTGTGGAGACAAAAGGTTTAGTTTTTCTTGATATAGATTTATTTTTTGTTTGTTAACTTCTAAAAAATGTTTAACAAAAATATACAGTTTTTTTTCAATATTTAATAAATCTTTGATTTTATCTTCGTAAAACACTTGTGGTGAAACAAAAATTCTGCGTGTTGTAATTTGTCGTAGTTTATTTTGATAAAAATTTATTAGTTGTTTAACATTTTGAACTAACCTTATAGCATAATTTTCAATTTTATGTTTTAATTCCTCTTTGCTTTTTACTACAAGTTCAGCTGCAGCAGAAGGTGTTGGTGCACGTAGGTCTGCTACATAATCAGCTATCGTATAATCAATTTCATGTCCTACACACGAAATTATTGGTATTTTAGACGCAGCAATTGCACGTGCAACAACCTCTTCGTTAAACGCCCACAAGTCTTCAATTGATCCTCCTCCACGACCTACTAACAACACATCAAGATGTGGAAACTTTTCATTTAAAAATTTTATACCCTCAGCTATCTCATATTTTGCAGTTTCTCCTTGAACTTTTACAGGATAAAGTAATATCTCAACATTTGCAAACCTCCGTTTTATAACCGTAAGTATATCTCTTATAGCAGCGCCATCTGGTGATGTTACAACACCTATTCTTTGTGGTAACATAGGGATCTTTTTTTTACGTTTAGTGTCGAATAAACCTTCTTGTTCAAGTTTTCTTTTCAGTTGTTCAAATGCAAGTTGTAACTCACCAATTCCTTTTGGTATAACTTCGTATACAATAAGATTAATTTCGCCCCGTGCCGCATAATAATCTACTCTACCATAACATATAATCTTAAGACCGTCTTGTAGTTCAAACCTAATCTTATTAACAACTTCACGGAAAATTATAGCCTTTATCTGTGCTTTTTCATCTTTAAGTATAAAATATAAATGGCCTGACGAATAAAACTTAAGATTAGAAATTTCTCCCTCCACATACACTTTTTCAAAGGCTGATTCAACAAGATCTTTTAAAACATTACTAAGTTGGCTAACAGTAAGAACTAGTTTTCCTTCAAGCAGTTTTGAGTTCATATTTTAATATTTTCAAACAATAACTGTCTTACTTGTAAACTATTCCCAGTTTTTTCATCAATATAAACTTCCACTGCGTTAAACTGACACAACCCCTTTGCAACATTAAACTTCTGAGGTATCGCATACAGAAACCTTTTCAAAACAGTTTCTATCTCAAGACCAATAACTGAAAATTGTGGGCCACACATTCCAACATCTGTAATATATGCTGTCCCATTAGGCAAAATTTTAGCATCTGCTGTGGGGACATGTGTATGTGTTCCTAAGACAGCTGATACTTTGCCATCTAAAAAATACCCAAGCGCATTTTTTTCAGAAGATACCTCAGCATGAAAATCAACAACAATTATTTTTGTTCTATCTTTAATTTTTTCAAGCAACTTATTTATAGTTCTAAAAGGACAATCTAAACATTCTATTGTAAAAACCCGTCCTAAAAGATTAACTACACAAACTTCTACACCGTTTTTTGTTTTCACAAAACAATATCCTTGTCCAGGGACACCTTCGGGATAATTCAACGGACGGACAACCTGTGGATGGTTAATAATCTCTTCAGCTTCTTTTCTTGAAAAGGAGTGATTCCCTAAAGTTACAATACTAACACCACTGTTAACAACTTCTTCAAAAACACTTTTTGATATACCTTTCCCACCAGCTAGGTTCTCACCATTTGCAATTATTAAATCATATTCTTCTTTATTAATTTTATTATTCAACACATAATCTACACATTTTCTACCAGGTTCACCTATGATATCACCTATGAATAGTATTTTTATCATAACAATTTTTATAATTCGCAAATTTGCACGGCTAGAGCCGTGCCCTACATTTTTTGTAGCCGACCCTTAAGGATCGGCTACTGATAATTAATATTCTTTCATTAAGGCTAACGCTATTTCATTACGTTGTATTTGATTAGTTCCTTCGTATATTTGAGTAATTTTTGCATCGCGGACACGTTTCTCCATAGGATATTCTCTCATATATCCATACCCACCAAAAATTTGTAATGCATCTATTGTAACTCTCATTGCTACATCTGAACAGAAAAGTTTACACATAGCAGAAATTTTTGTATGACGTCCTTCAGGATTTGCATCAATAGTTCTTGCAACCTGGTATAAAAGACACTTTGCAGCTTCAATTTGTGTAGCCATATCTGCAATCATATGTTGTATTGCCTGGAATGATATAATAGATTGACCGAATTGTTTTCTTTGTTTTGCATATTTTATAGCATCTTCAAGTGCACCTTCTGCAATACCTAACGCTTGTGCTGCAACACCTGGCCTTGACATATCAAAAGTTTTCATTGCTATTATAAATCCTTGTCCTTCTTTACCTAACAAGTTTTCTTTTGGTATTCTACAGTTATCAAAAATTAACTCTCTTGTTGCAGATGCGCGTATTCCCATTTTCTTTTCTTTTTTACCAAATGTGAAACCTGGCGTTCCTTTTTCCACTATAAAAGCAGAAGCACCTCTTGCTCCTTTAGTTTTATCAGTCATTGCAAATACAACATATATTTCAGCTTCGCCACCGTTTGTTATAAAACATTTTGTACCGTTTAGAACATAATAATCCCCATCTTTTGTTGCAGTTGTCCTTATAGCGGCAGCATCAGAACCCGCCTCGGGTTCTGTTAATGCAAATGCAGCAAGTTTTTTTCCACTTGCTATATCAGGTAAGTATTTTTGTTTTTGATAATCATTTCCAAACAAGAGTATAGGAAGTGCACCTAAAGCAGTTGCTGCTAATGCTAACGCTATCCCACCATCAACTTTTGAAAGTTCTTCAACTACTAAAACAAGATCAAAAATTTTGCCTCCTGTACCACCATATTTCTCTGGTATATATACTCCCATAAGATCTGCTCGCGCTAATTCTTCCACTATTGGCCAAGGAAATTCTTCAGTTTCATCGTAGTATTCTCTTACAGGTTTTATTTTTTTCTCTGCTATTTCTTTAGCCAATTCTACCATCGCCTGTTGTTCTTCAGTTAAAAAATAATTCATACTCATATTTTTTATTCCTCCTTTCGATTTAAACTTTACACAACTGTTTAAAATATTCTTCACCTAAAAATTTACTAATTTTGATTACTTCTCTTACACGTTCTTTTGTATCATATGGTACATAATCACCATACTTTCTGTAACATTCTGTACCGATTCGTGGTGAGTAAGGGAATACATGTACCCAGTTAAAATTAATTTTTTCAATTAATCTAATTGTATTCAAAAACTGTTGTTTTGTCTCACTTGGGTACCCAACTATAATATCAGTTGAAAGAATTAGATTTGGAATAATTTTTCTTAATTTTTCTATTTTTTCAACATATTCTTCTATTGTATATTTTCTTTTCATTTCTTCAAGAATCCTATTGTCTGCAGATTGAAGTGGGATATGGAAATGCGGGAAAACTTTCTGTCTATATTTTTGTAAAAACTCAAAAAATTTTTCAGTAAGATCTACCGGTTCTAAAGAAGTAAAAAATAGTACAATTTTAGGAAATTCTTCTAAAACTTTTTCTGATAAATCAACAAAATCGTATATTTTTTGGTTATCTTTATAACAATATTTACCAATGTTTGTTCCTACAAAATATATTTCAAAAAAATTGTTGTCGACAAGATATTTAACTTCTTTTAATACAATCTCAACAGGTTTGCTTACAAGTTTATTTCTTAAATACGGTACAATACAATAACTACAAAAATTGTTACAGCCATCTTGTATTTTTACATATGCTCGTTGTATACCAAAAAATTTTTTTATACCACAGTTTTCGTTTACACTACAACTTATAAAATCATATTTTTCTTTATTACCAAAAAACTTGACAGGAAAATTAACTACAAGCCGTTTAAAAAATTCATCATACAAATTGTTCTGTTTTATATATTCAGCATAACATCCAACAAGATAAATCTGTTTTGTCTTTTTACTTTCGCGGTACACTCTGCGAATAAACTTGTAAACATCACGTTCTGCAGGTTTTGTCACAGCACAACTGTTTACTACAACAATATCTGCTTCACAATAATCTTCTACAACATTATCTTTATTTTGTCTAATAAGTTCCTTAATTAACTCACTTTCATATTGATTTGTTTTACAACCGAATGTACGTATGAAATAGTTCATGGTTAAAAGTTCACAGTTGACAGTTAATAGTTTATAGTTAATAGTTGGACAATTTAAACTGATTGATAATACCTAAAGCAACTATTGCTGCTGTTTCAGAACGTAGTATTGTTTCAGCTAATTTTACAAAAAACACATTTTTTTGTTGTTTCAAAAACTCGATTTCTTTTTCAGAAAAATCTCCTTCAGGACCTACAAAAATTTTTATATTTTTTGCTTCTCTTATTTTCTTTCCAAGACTATACAAAGTTTCTTCTGAATTTTTATAACAAACTATATTTACCCCATCGTTTTCCTTAAACACATTTTCTAGTTTTTGTACTTGTTCCAATTCTGGTAAAAGCACACAGTTTGCTTGTTTTGCTGCTTCTATTATCAATTTGTTAAACCTATCATATTTTTTAACAAATCTGTCTAAATCGACAACACTACGTTCAAATTTTATTGGGACAATTTTATTTATAGCAAATTCTGTAGCTTTTTCAATTACTAACTCAAACTTATCAATTTTAATAATCGCTTGACAAAGAATAATTTTATATGGTTTTTCTTGTACAAAATTTTTTTCTAAAACTTCAGCCTCAACTTTATCTTTATAAAATTTTTTTATCTTTACTTTAAAAACAATTCCTTTACCATCAAAAACTTGTACAACTTCACCTATTTTAACCCTGCGAACGTTTCTTAGATGATGAAACTCTTCTGATGTAATAAAAACTTGTTGTTGTTCAAAACTAAGATTTGGGATATAAAATTGAAACATTTATATGTCTAATCCTAAAGTCTTTGCAAATTCACGTAAAGCATTTTTTTGCCGTTCGTTAAGTTTTGTTGGGACTTGAATACTTACTTCTACATAAAGATCACCTTTTCTACCAGTATGTAAGTCAGGCATCCCTTTACCTTTTATTCTAAAAACTTTACCAGGCTGAGTTCCTTGCGGTACAGCCATTTTTATTTTGCTACCATCAAGAGTTGGTACTTCAACTTCACCACCTAAAACTGCAATTGGATACGGTATTTCAATTTTACATACTAAATCGTCCCCTTGACGAACAAAAATAGGATGTGGTTGTATTCTTATTGCAACATACAAATCGCCTGAAGCACCACCTTCAGTACCAGCTTCACCTTTGCCTTTAATACGTATTGATGTACCATTATCAACACCAGCTGGTATTTTTACTACTATATTTTCTTGTTGTTTAACTTTTCCAATACCAGCACAACGTTCACAAGGAACATCAATTACTTCACCTTGTCCTTTACACCGTGGACAGGTTTCTTTGAAGGTAAAAAATCCGCGTGAGTAAACAATCGTCCCTTCTCCTTTACATTTTGGACAAACTTTTTTTGTTGTACCAGGTTTTGCTCCTGAACCTTTGCAAACACTACATGTTACTGTATGATAAAAAGAAACCGGTTTTTCTGTTCCCTTGAATGCTTCTTCTAATGTTATTGAAACAGGTATTTCAATGTCAGCACCACGTTGTGGACCACGCCGTTGTGTCTTAACACCAAAAAAGTCAAACAAGTCATCAAAAATACTTTCAAACCCTAAGTCACGAAATATGCTACTAAAATCTACACCTGAGAATATATCTTGTTGTGTGTAAGCACTGTCAATACCAGCATGTCCGAACCTATCATATTGTCGTCTTTTATTTGGGTCAGATAAAACAGCATATGCTTCTGAAATCTCTTTAAACTTCTCACGCATCTCAGCTTTTTTTTCAGGTGGATGACGGTCAGGATGGTATTGCACAGCTAAACGTCTGTACGCTTCTTCAATTTCTTTTTGAGATGCGTCTCGTGGTACCCCAAGTATTTCGTAATAATCTTTTTTGACCACCATACCAGTTTGTATTAGTTACTTAATTACCTTAATTAATTTATTAATATTTCTTAATATATTACAAAATTCATATTCAGTATTCAACTGTAATTAAACAACTTCTTATTGTCAGTTTTATTATTATTGTCTGTGTTCTTAAAACAAACATGCAGAAAAAAATACCACATTGCTCCGAATCTAAATCCGGCTCAATTCTTAGAATACTGAATTACTATCAGATAAAGCAGTTATAGTTATTTTAAATTTTTGATTATCTTTAAAAACTACAACTTCAACAAAAGGTATATTTTTTGCACCAGAATACCTCGCACATATATATGGAACTAGTTTTATTTCTTCATTTGTAGGGTTGACACAAATAAGTGTTGTTAGCCCTATTTTAGATTTTTTACCATTTCTATAAACTTGTCTGCAAGATGACAAAGTTTTACAGTGAAACCAAACTGTTCTGCTACTTTAAATAAGCTTTGTGAACAACTTGACCTGCCTGATATATCAAAACTAAAATGTGTAAGAAATGTTAAAGCAACAACATCTATCCCTTGCCTAAGCATAACAAGTATCGCAAGAGTGCTATCAAGCCCACCTGAATAAAGTGCTACTGCTTTAGGTTTATTAGTAAAAGATAATTTTTCACACATTTTTTATCTCTCTACACTAAAATATCTTTCTCCTGTATCAGGAAAAATAACAACTACACGTCTTCCTTTACCTAAATTTCTTGCTACTTTAAGTGCAGCAAAACATGCTGCACCTGATGAAATTCCAACCAACAACCCTTCTTCTTTAGCTAGCAGTTTTGCAGTTTGAAACGCTTGTTCATCTTCAACTGTAATTATCTCATCAATTATTTCGCGATTAAGTACTTTAGGAATAAACCCGGCACCTATACCTTGTATCTTATGTGGACCAGGTTTTTTGCCTGATAACACAGCAGATCCAGCAGGTTCAACTGCTACTATCTTTACTTTAGGGTTTACTTTTTTAAGAACTTCCCCTACTCCTGTGATCGTCCCTCCTGTACCAACACCAGCAACAAAAGCGTCTAACTCGCCATCAGTAGCTTCAAGTATTTCTTTTGCTGTAGTCCTACGATGTATCTCAGGATTAGCCGGATTTTCAAACTGTTGTGGCATAAAACTATTTTTT